>NZ_JBEZNW010000016.1:0-164363 GCF_040653355.1 Streptomyces sp. NPDC047971
CCCGTCCTCCCTCGGGGGAGAGGACGGGCGCCGCCGTTCGGTCGTGGGGGTGCCTTCCGGACCCGCCCTAGGTGACCGTGAGATGGAGGATCTCCTCCAGGAACGGGATCCTGAGCCAGGGGTTCGGCTGCACCATGAGCGCCAGCAGCACGATCAGCCCGCCCATGACCCCGTACGTGACCATGTCGGTGAAGCGCGACCGTACGGCGAGCATCCCGACGGACGGCAGCGCGCGCCGCAGCCCCGCGCCGGTGAGCAGCGCGACTCCGACGAGCATCGTCCCGACGCGGAACGACTGCGCGAACAGGTCCGTCCCGACGATGAACAGCCCCAGCGCGGCCAGTCCCAGCACCGTGAGCAACGGCCACTGCCGGGCAGGCGCGGGCGCGCCGCCGGGAGCGGCCCGGCCGCCGCCCTCGGGTCGCGCGGTGTCCGTGGTCATGGCCGGCGGACGCCGCGTCCGCCCGGCGGCGGTCGCGGCGGCGTCCTTGGCGTCCGGGTCGGCGAGGTCCTCGCCGGGAACCGCGGACTCGTCGGGGGCGTCCGGCTCCTCGCCCCCCGTCCGGGCGGCGGCCGGCTCCTCGCCCGGGCCCTCGGCGCCGGCGGCGCCCTTGGTGCTCACGCGCGAGGTCATCGTCAGAGCGCCGCGGCCGCGCGCTCCGCGGCCTCGACGACGTTGACCAGGAGCTGGGCGCGGGTCATCGGGCCCACACCGCCGGGGTTCGGCGAGATCCAGCCGGCGACCTCGGCGACACCGGGGTCGACGTCGCCGAGGATCTTGCCCTCACCGTTGCGCGAGACACCGACGTCGAGCACGGCGGCGCCCGGCTTCACGTCCTCGGCCTTGATCAGGTGCGGCACGCCGGCCGCGGCGACGATGATGTCGGCCCGCCGCAGATGCGCCGCCAGGTCGCGCGTGCCGGTGTGGCACTGCGTCACCGTCGCGTTCTCGGAGCGCCGGGTGAGCAGCAGGGGCATCGGGCGCCCGATGGTGACACCGCGCCCCACGACCACGACCTCCGCGCCGTTGATCTCCACGCCGTGCTCGCGCAGCAGCTGGATGATGCCGTACGGGGTGCAGGGCAGCGGCGCCGGCTCGTTCAGGACCAGACGGCCGAGGTTCATCGGGTGCAGACCGTCGGCGTCCTTGGCCGGGTCCATCAGCTCCAGGATGCGGTTCTCGTCGATGCCCTTGGGGAGCGGGAGCTGCACGATGTACCCGGTGCACGCCGGGTCATCGTTGAGCTCGCGCACGACCGCCTCGATCTCCTCCTGCGTGGCGGTGGCGGGCAGCTCGCGCTGGATGGAGGCGATGCCGACCTGCGCGCAGTCGCGGTGCTTGCCGGCGACGTACTTCTGGCTGCCCGGGTCGTCACCGACCAGGATCGTGCCGAGGCCGGGCGTGACGCCCTTCTCCTCGAGAGCCGCCACACGGGCGGTCAGGTCGGACTTGATCGCGGCCGCGGTGGCCTTGCCATCGAGAATCTGGGCGCTCATGGCCCCATCCTCCCGGATGACCCCTCGCTTGTTCCAATTCGGCCGTACACAGCCTCGGAGCGCGCGTCCGGAGAGGTTGCACTTGCACAACTCCCGGCATTCCGACTGGACAAAAAGTCGATGCTACGACGACGATGACCGCGCAGTGCCGCGGGCAGTGCAGGGGGGCAAATCACTCATAAGGCGTGAGAAGTACCTCCGCGCGGGCCGCGTCGTCCCCGCACAACCCACGGAGGAACCCGCGATGAGCTTCGGCGAACCGAACAACCCCTACGGCCAGCCGCAGGGCCAGCAGCCCGGATACGGTCAGCCGCAGGGCCAGCAGCCCGGCTACGGCTACCCGCAGCAGGCTCCGCAGGGTGTGCCCCAGCAGTACGGCTACCCCCAGGCCCCGCCGATCCAGCAGCCGTACGGCGCCGGCTACCCGGGCGCCGTCGCGGAGATGCCGGGCGGTGTGAAGTCCGCGCGGGTGATCCTCTGGATCATCAGCGCGCTCAACGTGCTCGGCGGCCTCGGCGCCATCGCCTTCTCGTTCGTGATCGACAGCGAGCTGGAGAAGTCCGGCGCCTCGTCGGCCGACGCCGACGCGCTGGCGGACCTCGGCCAGGGCCTCATGATCGGTGTCGGCATCTTCTCGATCATCGTCGGCGCGCTGGGCATGGTGCTCGCGGCCAAGTTCAAGACGGGCGGCAACGGCGTCCGGATCTGCACCATCGTCTACGCCTCGTTCATGGTGCTGTTCAGCCTCTTCTCGCTGCCCGTGGGCATCATCAGCCTCGCCCTCGGCATCCTCATCATCGTCTTCGTGGCGAAGGCGGACGGCTCGGCCTGGTTCAACCGCCAGCGCAGCCAGTACTGACCCGCGTACGCGAAGGGGCCCGGTTCCTGAGGGAACCGGGCCCCTTCGCGTCCGTACACGTCACTCGCGTCACACGCGGCGCAGCACCGCGAACTGGCCCGCCCGCGTCGCCACCTCGTACCGCGCCTCCGGATGCAGCGAGGCCGCCAGCTGGACCGGGTCCGTCACCGGCTGGGACCAGCCCGAGTCGAGGTCGAGGGCGAGGTAGTCGGGACTGACGCCCTTCGCCCCGCCCACCCAGTAGACGGTGCGGTCCGCCGTGAGGTGAGCCATCAGCGTCACGTTGGTCTCCACGCTCGCCCCCTCCGGCACCGCGTCCACCGCGCGCCTGGCGTCCAGCGTCCGGGAGTCGGTGGCGTACGTCTCCGGGCGGAGCAGCTCCCGCAGCGGGAGGTTCAGGGCGACCACGATCGAGACGGCCGTGACGACGGGGACGGCGACCTTCCCGTAGGCGACGAGCCAGCCGCGCGGTGACGTCCGGACGGCCCGGACGGCGTCGACGAGGGCGAGGAAGACGACCGGCATCAGGATGGCGCTGTAGTGCCAGATCATTCCCCAGTGGTTCGGGTCCTGGGAGAGGAAGCGCCAGCCGAGCGTCGGCAGCACGAGCAGCATCAGCGGGGAGCGCAGGGCCAGGAAGCCGGTGATGCCGACGAGGAAGAAGAGCATCTCCCACTTCACGTCGGAGCCGAGTGACGAGAGCAGGGCCTGCGCCAGGGGGACGTCGGCCCCTTCGCTCGACTTCTCGATCTTGGCCCAGTAGTCGTACTGACCCACCTTGCTCGCGGCGGGGATCAGGACCAGGACCGTGAGGGCGAAGAAGGCGGTACCGAACGCGGCCACGGCGGCGCCGAGGCGCTTCTGCCCCCGCACGAAGAGGACCGCTCCGACCATGGCGACGGTGAGCCCCATGTCCTCCTTGACGAGGACGAGGGGGACGGACCAGGCGACGGCGGCGGTCCAGCGCCCCAGGAGCAGGGCCCGGCAGGTCAGCGCGAGGAGCGGGACGGCGAAGGCGATCTCGTGGAAGTCGGACTTGACCGCTTCCTGGAGCCCCCAGGACAGGCCGTAGGCCACGGTGAGGCCGAGGCCGGCCGCGCGGCTGCCGAGCACCTGCTGTGCCGTGCGGCCGACGACGACGGCGGAGGCGGCGAAGAGCGCGGCCTGCGCGAAGAGGAGGGCGAGCGGGGAGGACCAGATCCAGTACAAGGGCGCGAGGAGTGCGGTGACCGGACTGAAGTGGTCCCCGAGTATGAGGAAGCCGGGGCCCTTGATGTCGACGACGGGCGCCCGGAACTCGGCGTAGGCCCTGACGGACTGATTGAAGATCCCCAGGTCCCAGGAGGGCGTGCGGAACTGCTCGTACTGCACCCAGGAGTAGAGGAAGTACAGCGCGCACAGCACGCCCGCCACGAGGACGTACGGCCTCAGGGGCGCCTCGGGCAGAGCGCCCTCGGGCGGCCCGGCGCCGGCCTCCGGGGCGGTGGTCTCCGCCGCCGCCCCGCTCTGAACATCCAACACCGCGCCCCCACCTAGCAGCCGCCGACAAAAGAGCAACCCATTAGACCAGAGAGGACACGACCGGCGGAATCACCGGCCAAACCCGCACGGAAGGGGAAACCTGGAAAGAGGATCAAGGGAGTGTGATGCGGGTCACATTGACGGGAGTTGGAATTCACCACTCCACTCCCAGCCGTCTCCCACCGCTCAGCGATTCTCACTGGCTGCACACCACGAGGATCTCCACCCCCACGCATTCACCATGAGCGGAATCGCTCCATCACGCTGCGATATTTCGGCCACGCTTCTTCGGCCCTGGCCCGAACTCGTCCCGCGGAGCAAATAGTTCCGTCCGGGGCCCTTCCGCACTGTGCTAGCTTCCTCGACCGCAAGACCCGTTTTTCCCACTCACTGGCACGTGAAAGGAAGAGCACATGGTCAAGCGCAGAGTCCTGGCCGCCGTTCTCGGCACCGCCGCCGCGGCCGGTATGACGATGGTCGCCTCGTCTCCCGCCCAGGCTGTCGACCGGAACTGCTACGACGGCAACTTCTGTGTCTATCAGGCGAGCAGCTTCAGCCAGTCGTACCCCATGTACCGCTTCAACATCGCGGACTCCAACTGGGGCTCCGGCCAGCCCGAGATCTACGACAAGGACAGCTCCTGGCGGAACCGGTGGAGCGTCACGGTGAAGGTGTACGCCCTCAGCGACTACCGCACCGTGAACACCTGCTTCAACCCGGGCTACGAGCTCCACCAGGGCGGCTCCTCGCAGAACGACAACGGCCGTTCGCACAAGTACGACGGAACCGGCTGGTGCTGACGCTCCGCTGAGGGCCGTCCGGCCGTTCCCGGCCGGGCACTTCCGGTGAGAAGCCGGATGCCTCCCCCTCGTCGCAGGAGGGGGAGGCATCCGGCCCCACCCTATCCCCGAGAGGACCCAGATGCTTCCCCGTCACCGGATCGGCGCCGGCCTGGCCGCCGCCGCTCTGACCGCCGTCGTCGGCTGCGGTTCCGGCACCGGCACCGGCCGCGAGGAGGCCGGCGACACCTCCGGCGGCCCGGCCGCCGCACCCGGCTCGGCGGAGGCCGCCAAGGCCGCGTCCGCCTTCGAATCCGCCAAGGAACTCGCCCGCCAGGTCGGCGCGATGGAGCTGCGGATCACCAGGAAGTGCATGGTCGCCCAGGGCTTCACCGTCCATCCCCCGGACCCGGTCGCCGCGCCGGACGCGGGCGGGGAGAAGGCTCCCGAGGGCCGCGTCTCGCCCACCGCGGAGCAGGCCGCGCGGGTCGGCTACGGCGCCGCGCCGGACGCCGGCGGCGAGCGGCCGGAGAACTCCACGCAGGAGCTGCCGGGCCCCTGGCGGGACCTGCCGGAGTCGGAGAAGCAGCGGTACACCCTGGCCAAGAACGGGGCGCCCGACCAGGTCGTCAGCTACGAGACCGGGGAGGGCACGTTCGCTTCGCCGAGCGGCGGTTGCATCGGGGAGACCCGCAAGAAGCTCTACGGGGACATGCCGAAGTATCTCCGCCTCATGTGGCTGACCGACAACGGAATGCGCCATGAGGCCGGCCGCACGGCGGAACAGTCGGACACATTCCTGAAAGCCGTCGGAATCTGGTCCTCCTGCATGGAGAAAGCGGGATACGGCGGTCTGAAATCTCCGGCCGACGCGGTGAAGAAGGCCAAGGACCACTACGGCGGAAAAGACGCCGGAAAGAATCTTGACGCGGCGGCCGTGGAATCGGGCCGAAAGAAGGAGATCGCCCAGGCGAAGGCCGATGCGAGCTGTGCCGACACCGCGAAGTACGACAGCGTGTGGCGCACCGCGAATCAGCGGGCCCTGAGCGCGCTTTACGTCAGGAACGAGGCGGACCTCGTCGCCTATCAGGAAATCCTGACCGAGGCTCAGCAGAAGGCCCGGAAGATGCTGGAGTCCTGAGATGGAGATCAGCGGCGGCCGCGCCCCGGACGACGGGGCGGTCGGCGAGGAGCGGTCGTCCGGCCCGGGACGCCGCTGGGGCCGGGCCGCGGCCGCGGCCGGAGTCGTCGTCGCGCTGGCGGCGAGCGGCGCCGCCTGGCTCGCCGCCTCCCAGGCCCGCACGCCCGAGCAGCGCGCCGCCTCGGCCGCCGCCCCGCCCCGCTCCGACGTCACCGTGCCCGCGGAGCCGGGCCCGCTGGTCGACCGCGGCACCTGGGACGGCACCCTGACCCGCAGCAGCAGTCTCGTCGTGCGCGGCCCCGAGTCGGGCGGGGGCGCGGCCCGGCAGGTGGTGACCCGGCTCTCGCTGAAGCCCGGCGCGAAACTGGCCAACGGCTCGCCGGCGGCGGAGATCTCCGGCCGCCCGCTGTTCCTCCTCGAAGGGGCGTTCCCCGCCTACCGCGACCTGGCCGAGGGAATGCGGGGCCCGGACGTACGCCAACTCCAGCAGGCGTTGCGGCAGCTGTACGGGACGCCTGCCACGGGCACGTTCGACGGCCGGACGGCCCGGGACCTGCAGCGGCTGTACCGCAGCGCGGGGTACCAGCCTCTGCCGACGAGCGGGTGCGGAGCCGCGCCCGGCGACGGCACGGACGCCAGGACGGGCGGGAGCGGGGCGGGCGGGAGCGGGTCGGCCGGGAGCGGGTCGGGCGAGAGCGGGTCGGGCGGGAGCGGGACCGGTGGAAGCGACAGCGGCGGCAGCACGACGGCCGGGAGCGCGACGGCCGGGAGCGGGACCGGTGGAAGCGGGGCGGGCGGGAGCGGGACCGGTGGGCCGGGGGCGACCTCCGCGCCGGAAGGGTCCCCCGGCCCGGCCGTGCCACCACCGCCCGCCCCGAGGGCCGTCGTCACCCTCCCCATGTCCGAGGTCGTCTTCCTCGACGCGCTCCCGGCGACCGTCGGCGAGGTCTCCGGCCGGGTCGGCGCCAACGCCTCGGACCCCCTCTTCACCGTGACCGGCGGCCGCTGGCTGATCAAGGTCCCGGTACCGGACACGGCCCTGCCCGCCTTCACCTCGCTCCCCCGCGGCACACGCGCGAAGATCACCGGCGACCGGCTCGGCGGGGGCGCGCTCCAGGGCTCGTACGAGAGCGTGTCGACCGGCAGCCCGCGACATGCGTACTTCGGCGTCACCGGCACGGTGTCCGACACGGCCCTCGGCAGCCCGGTCACGGTCGACGCCGTCCGCCGCAGCAGCTCGCCCGACTCCCTGATCGTCCCCGTCTCCGCGCTCTGGACCGACCCCGCCGGCCTCGTCTCGGTCACCGTCGTCCAGGGCGACCGGCGCCGGCACGTACCGGTGGACGTCGGCCTCACGGTCGGCGGCCGGGCGGCCGTGACCGGGACCGACCCCGCGCTCGCGAAGGGCGCGCGGCTGCTCGTCGGGTACGCGTACCGGGAGGCCGGCCTTGGCTGACGGAGCGGCGCCCGCGCCACGGGTCGTGATCGCGATGCGCGGGATCTCCAAGACCTACCCGGCCGCGACGCCGGTGACCGCGCTCAGGGACGCCACGCTGGAGATCCGTACCGGCGAGATGGTCGCCATCACCGGCCCGTCCGGCTCGGGCAAGTCCACCCTCCTCAACATCCTGGGGCTCCTCGACACCGCCACGGGCGGCACGTACGCCATGGACGGCGTCGACGTCCGCACACTCGGCGAGCGGGAGCGGACCCGGCTGCGGGCGACGCGGCTCGGGTTCGTCTTCCAGTCGTTCCACCTGGTGCCGTACCTGACCTGTCTGCGCAACGTGCAGCTGCCGCTGGTGCACACGCGCCACCCCCGCGCCGACCGCCGGGAGCGCGCCGAGCGGGCGCTGCGGTCGGTCGGGCTCGGCCACCGCGTCTCGGCGCGCCCCACGACGCTCTCCGGCGGCGAACGGCAGCGGGTCGCCCTCGCCAGGGCGGTGGTGCACCAGCCGTCGGTGCTGCTCTGCGACGAGCCGACCGGGAACCTGGACTCGGCCAGCACCGACCAGGTGATGACCCTGCTGCGGGGACTCGTCACCCCGGAACGCACCGTGGTCGTCGTGACCCACGAGCGGGACGTGGCGGAGCGGGCCGACCGCGAACTGAGGGTCGTGGACGGCCATGTGGTCTGAGCGGCCCGGAGGGCGGAACGGCCGACGCGGACGGCCCGGAGCGCGGGTGCGGACCGGGACGGCGTTCGCGGACATCGTCGTCCAGGCGGTCCACGCGGTCCTCGGGCGCCGGCTGCGCTCCGTCCTGACCGTCCTCGGGATCGCGCTCGGCATCGCCGCGGCCCTGGCGACCACCGGCATCACCGCGAGCGCCGCGGACGCCGTGTCCGGACGCTTCGACGCCCTGAAGGCGACCGCCGTGACCGTCCGCTTCCCCAACGAGGCCGCACGGCCCACCACCACGGCGACGGAACGGGCCCGGAAGCTGAACGGCGTACGGTCGGCCGGGCTGCTCTGCCCCGCCGACGAGCGTCCGACGATCTCGGCCCTCGGCCCCGGACACGACGGGGCGACCCCGCAGGAGCTGCGGGTCCTGGCCGCCGACGAGGGCGCCCTCGCGGCGCTCGGCGTGACCGCGCGTTCCGGACGGCTGCCGGACGCGGGGCACACGGCGCGCGGCGACGCGGTGGCACTCGTGGACACGGTGGCCGCCAAGGCCCTCGGTCTGGACGCGCTGCTCGAACGGGCGCCGGAGGCGGCCCCGTCGGTCCATCTCGCCGGCCGGCCCTTCACCGTGATCGGTACGTTCCGGGCGCCGGCCGGCGAGGCCCGGCTGACCGGCAGTGTGATCGTCCCGTACACCTCCTGCGCGGGCGACGGCGGCGTCCTGAATCGCCCCTCGCAGGCATCGGGCGGCGATCACCTGGTCTTCGGCGCCACCGAGGCGGTGCTGCGCACCGAACTGGGCGCCGCCCAGCAGGTGGGCCTCGAAGCCCCGCTGGCGCTCCGTCCGGAGGGCCCCGACCGGCTCGCGGCCATCGTCCCGGCCGACCTCGGGACCTTCCGCGGTGGGGTGGAGAGCGAGACACGGGCGCTGTTCCTCGGTCTTGCCGGGGTGTCCCTGCTGATCGGCGCGCTCGGCGTCAGCAACACCACGTACGTCTCCGTGGTGGAGCGCCGCTCCGAGATCGGACTGCGCCGGGCGGTCGGCGCGGGCCGGGCGGCGGTCTCGGCCCAGTTCCTCGTGGAGTGCGGGCTCCTGGGTCTGGTGGGTGGGGTGCTGGGGACGGCGGTCGGGGTGGACGTGACGGCGGGCACGGCGCTGGCGAAGGGCTGGCTGGTGGTCCTCGACCCCCGGCTCACCGCCGCCGGACCGCTGCTCGGCCTCGCGGTGGGCATGGTGGCGGGCGTGTACCCGGCGCTCACGGCGTCCCGTGTCGCCCCCGCGGAGACGCTGCGCGGCTGAACGACGGAAAGGACGGCGCCCCCCTGGGGCAGGGGGGCGCCGTCCTCACATCCGTGGAGAGGTGCGTGTCAGTGGAAGAAGTGGCGCGTGCCGGTGAAGTACATGGTCACGCCGGCCTTCTTCGCGGCCTCGACGACCTGCTCGTCCCGCACCGATCCACCCGGCTGGACGACCGCCTTGACGCCGGCCGCCGTGAGGATCTCCAGGCCGTCCGGGAACGGGAAGAACGCGTCCGACGCGGCGTACGAGCCGCGGGCCCGCTCCTCACCGGCGCGCTCGACCGCGAGCTTCGCGGAGTCGACGCGGTTGACCTGGCCCATGCCGACGCCGACCGAGGCGCCGTCCTTGGCGAGCAGGATCGCGTTGGACTTGACCGCGCGGCACGCCTTCCAGGCGAAGGCGAGCTCGGCCAGCTCCTCGGCGGACAGGGCGTCGCCCGTCGCCAGGGTCCAGTTCGCCGGGTCGTCGCCCGCGGCCTGGAGACGGTCGGTGACCTGCAGGAGCGCGCCGCCGTCGATCGGCTTGACCTCGACCGGGTTGGCCGGGGCGCCCTCCGCCCGCAGGACGCGGATGTTCTTCTTCTTGGCGAGGATCTCGACGGCGCCGTCCTCGTAGCCGGGGGCGACGACGACCTCGGTGAAGATCTCGGCGACCTGCTCGGCCATCGCGACGGAGACCGGACGGTTGACGGCGATCACGCCGCCGAACGCGGAGAGCGGGTCGCAGGCGTGCGCCTTGCGGTGCGCCTCGGCGACGTCCGCGCCGACGGCGATGCCGCACGGGTTGGCGTGCTTGATGATCGCGACGCAGGGCTCGGTGTGGTCGTACGCGGCCCGGCGCGCGGCGTCGGTGTCCGTGTAGTTGTTGTACGACATCTCCTTGCCGTGGAGCTGCTCGGCGTCGGCGAGGCCGCCGGTGCCGTCGACGTAGAGCGCGGCGCCCTGGTGCGGGTTCTCGCCGTACCGCAGCACGTTGGAGCGCTCGTACGTGGCGCCCAGGAAGTCGGGGAAGCCGGAGTCGTCGGCGGCGGCGTAGTCGTCGGCGAACCAGGAGGCGACGGCCACGTCGTAGGCCGCGGTGTGCTGGAAGGCCTCGGCCGCCAGGCGCTTGCGCGTGGTCAGGTCGAAGCCGCCGCTCTGGGCGGCCGCGAGGACGTCGGCGTACCGCGCCGGGCTGGTGACCACGGCCACGGAGGGGTGGTTCTTGGCGGCGGCGCGGACCATCGACGGGCCGCCGATGTCGATCTGCTCGACGCACTCGTCGGGAGTGGCGCCGGAGGCGACGGTCTCCTTGAACGGGTACAGGTTCACGATCACCAGGTCGAAGGGCTCGACGCCCAGCTCGGCGAGCTGGTTGCGGTGGTCCTCCAGGCGCAGGTCGGCGAGGATGCCGGCGTGCACGCGCGGGTGGAGCGTCTTGACGCGGCCGTCCAGGCACTCGGGGAAGCCGGTGAGCTCCTCGACCTTGGTGACCGGGACGCCGGCCGCGGCGATCTTCGAGGCGGTGGAGCCGGTGGAGACGAGAGAGACACCCGCCTCGTGCAGGCCGCGGGCCAGCTCCTCAAGGCCGGTCTTGTCGTAGACGCTGACGAGTGCGCGGCGGATGGGGCGCTTCGTACCTTCGGCGGTCACGGGATTGTTACCTTTCGTCCCTCAATGCGGTAGCCGTGCCGGGCCAGACGCCCCACGACCTCGACGAGCAGCGAGCGCTCGACTTCCTTGATGCGCTCATGGAGAGCGTCTTCATCGTCCTCGTCCCGGACCTCGACCACGCCCTGGGCGATGATCGGGCCGGTGTCGACGCCGTCGTCGACGAAGTGGACGGTGCACCCGGTGACCTTCGCGCCGTACGCGAGTGCGTCCCGCACTCCGTGGGCACCGGGAAAGCTGGGCAGCAGCGCCGGGTGGGTGTTGACGACCCGGCCGCCGAAGCGGGCGAGGAACTCCTTGCCGACGATCTTCATGAAGCCGGCCGAGACGACGAGGTCGGGCTCGTACGCGGCGGTGGCCTCGGTCAGGGCGCGGTCCCACTCCTCGCGGGTCGCGTGGTCCTTCACCTTGCACACGAAGGTGGGCAGTCCCGCGCGCTCGGCCCGCTCCAGGCCGGCGATCGCGTCGCGGTCCGCGCCGACGGCGACGATCTCCGCTCCGTACCCCTCGGGGTCGGCGGCGATGGCGTCGAGCAGGGCCTGGAGGTTGGTGCCGGACCCGGAGACCAGGACGACGAGGCGGGCGGCGGCCACTCGGTCACTCTTTCCGTGGTGTTTGTACGGTCGCACAAAGGAATCGTGCCTCCGGATACGGGGAACCCTACGAAGGGCCCGACCGTCAGCAACGATACCGGCACACCGGACGGCCCCCACGGGACGGGGGCGTGGCCGGGGGGTAGCGTCAGGGTTCGACGACACTGGTGACACCAGTCGACACGGCAGTTGAGACAGCAGTTGCGACGACAGAGGGAAGACGTTCAGCAGATGCCGGAACGCCAGTCCACGGACGACAACAACCCGTTCGCGCCGCCGCCCGAGGGGCAGCCGGACCAGCCGTGGCAGCCGCGGCGGCCGGAGGGCTCGGACGACGACGCGTCGTCCGGCGACTCCGGTGGCTCGGGCCGCTCCGGAGGCCGCTGGAGCAGTCGCCAGCCCGGCCGCTCCACCGACGGCTTCGGCCGCCGCCCCGAACGCCAGGGAGGCCAGGGCGAGGGGCCGAACCCGAAGTGGGACCCGACGGACCCCGCGCAGCGGCGGGCGCGGTACGCGCTGCTCGCGGGCATGTGGGCGTTCTTCTTCGCCATCTTCGAGATCCAGGAGCTGGCGCTGCTCCTGGGCGCGCTGGCCCTGTACTGGGCGATCAGCGCGCTGCGGACCAAGCCCAAGGCGGCGCCCGCGGACCCCTCCGCGCCGCCGGCGCCCGCCGCCCCGGCCGGCAACCTCCCGGCGCGCGCTCAGCGCACGGCGGCCGTCAGCGGCCTGGTCGCGGCGGTGCTGTCGCTGCTGATCGTCGCGGGGAGTTTCACGATCCAGCTCGTGTACCGCGACTTCTACACCTGCGCCGACGACGCCCTGACCAAGTCCGGCCAGCTGGCCTGCAACGACCTGCTGCCGGAGCCGCTGCGGGACGTGTTCGGGGTGCAGGAGTAGCACACGCGCCAGGGGTGTCCGACCGATCGGCCGGACACCCCCTAGTCCTCGGCGGGAGCCGGGGAGGGTGAGTCCGGCGTCGGAGGTGGCTCCGACGCCGGAGTCGTATCCGGCGTCGGGCGCTGCTCCGGCGCCGGAGGTGCATCCGGCGCCTTCCGCGGCGGGACCGGGGGCGGCGGCGTCCGTTCCCAGGCCGCCGGGAGGTAGTCGTACGGCTCGAAGCCGCCCTCGTCGTCCTCCTCCTCGGTGAGCGGCACGGGCACGGGCGTCGGCTCGGGGGCGGGCCCGGCCGCGGCCGGCGCGGGCACCGGGGCGGCGAGGGGCGCGAGCGGTACCGCCTCCGGCTCGGGGACGGAACGCTCCGGCTTCGCACCGCGCCGCACCCAGGCCCGTACGCCCAGGGCCGCAGGCACCCCGAGGGCCGCGCACCACAGCACCGTCGCCGCGCCCGTCTGCCACCACACCGGGCCGAACGCCGACAGACGGCCCGAGCCGAGCGGGCCGCCCGCGGCCGCCGCGAGGAGCGTCACCGCCGCGCCGCACGCCCAGGCCGCGAGCAGGACCGTCAAGGCCGCCTCCCGGCCCGTCCACGTGCGCGCCGAACGCCCCACGGCTCCCCCGAGGAGCAGCACGGCGACGAGCGGCACGGCGACGGCGGCCCAGTGCGGCCAGGTCCCGGGACCCTGGGCGGGCAGCGCGGCCAGCAGCGGGAAGGGCGGGACCGCGGCGGTCCCGGCGAGTCCCAGCGGTGTCGCCGAGGCACCCGCACCGAGCGCGAACCCGGGGCCGAGGCCGTACGACGCGCCCCAGACGGCCGCGTTCGGCAGCAGCGCGACGGCCAGCAGCAGGACGGAGACCTGCCCCGTCCACTCCCCCGCGAGCCCGGCGAAGGACTGCTGCGCCGCGCCCGCGTGCCAGACCAGCGAGGCCCCGAACAGCGCGGCGCCTCCCCCGATCAGAGCAACGAGCGCGGTCCCGGCGGAGCGCAGCGCCACGGCGGCGTGCTCCTGTTCCGGCAGCGGCCGCCCGTGCGCCGTCCAGACGCCCAGGCCGGCCGCGGCGCCGACCGTCGCGGGCAGCCAGAAGACGGCGGTCGGCAGGTCCGCCGGGAGCGGACCGTTCGCCGCGTAGCTCACGACACCGGCCGCGACCAGCAGGTATCCGCCGCACACCGCGGTCACCGCGCCGCCCGCGGAGGGCCTGGGCCCTCCGCCGGCCGACTCCAGCGTGTCCCGTGCGGCCCGGTGCGCGAGCCAGCCCGGCAGGGCCATCAGCAGCAGGGGCGCGACGCCCAGGGGGGCGGGCACCCCGGTGAGGGTCTCCGTGCGGACGAGGTCCACCCCGTGGGCGAGCAACCACAGACCGGCGGTCGTGTGCAGGGCCCCGCCCGGTCCGCTGTCGGGGTACGGGGAGCTGATCCACGCCGCCATCACCAGGACCGCCAGCGCGCCGAGCCCGAGCCCGGCCGCGACCCCGCCCCGCGCGACCGCTGTGGCCAGTGCGGCGGATCGCCCGCCCCGGACCCGCGGATCGGCCGTCGGCGAAGGGGTGTGCTCGGTCAGCTGCGTCACGCGCCCCATGCTCCCAACGACACGCGCTTTTCACGCGTAACAGGCAAACCGCCGTTGTGTCGCTCAAGATACGTTTATGTACTTTTCCGCCCGGAGAAGCTCTGCGGGAGGTAGTCGCCCATGAGTCCGACGAGTCGGGGAAAAGCCGATTCCGTCTCGCTGCCGCCTCCGAAGGAGCGGCGCCGATTGCGCGAGGCGTTGGGCCTCAGCGAGGAACACGTGGCCGACGCGGTCGGCGTCACACGGGCCACGGTCCGCTCCTGGGAAACCGGCCGGACGGAGCCACGCGGCCGGAAGCGGGAGGCGTACGCGAAGTTCCTGACCGCCCCTGAACCCTCCTTCGCACCCCCCGTCGCCCCCGCACCACCGGCAGCGCCCCCCGTCGCCCCCGCACCACCGGCAGCGCCCCCCGTCGCCCCCGCACCACCGGCAGCGGCCCCCGGCCGAACCGCGAGCGCCTCCCGCACGGGAACGGCCGCCGCGGCGGAGCCGGGAGCGGAGCCCGGGACGGCGTCGCCCCCGGTCAAGACGTCGCGCGCGGCCGGTCCGGGAGCCGGAGCCGGACCCGGCGGCCGCACCCCCCGGGGCGGCGCGCCCACGCCGGTCAGACCCGGCAAACCCGCCGCCGCGCCCGCCGCGGCGGCGGCGAACACACGGCCGAAGGCCGCGCCCAAGCGGGCCGGCAAGCCGCCCAGAACCCCGGCACCCGCCGGACTCGGCATCGGCGTCGGACGCGGGCCCGCGCGGCCCGTCCGGGCCGGCGCCGCCCTCACCCGACACCCCCAGGAGCGGCGGAAACCGTTGGAGACCCTCCTCGCACCCGCACCACCCGCCCCCGAGACCCCGGCGCCGAGCCCGGGCCCGGCGGAGCCCACCCTCACCCCCGAGGAGGCCTTCGACGCGCTCTACGCGCACGCGGCCCCCGGTCTCGTCCACCAGACGTACCTGCTGACCGGCCGCCGCCGGCTCTCCCGGGAGTCCGTCGAGCGCGCCTTCCACCTCGCCTGGGAGAACTGGCCCGAGGTCGCGGTGGACCGCGACCCCGTCGGCTGGGTACGGGCCGCCGCGTACGAGTACGCCCTCTCCCCCTGGCACCGGTTCCGCCGCGCCCACAAGCACCCCGACGCGCCGCCCGCCGAGGCCGGGCGCCGGGCCCTGCTGGCGGCGCTGCTCGAACTGCCGCCGCCGTACCGCCGTACCGTCCTGCTCTACGACGGACTCGGCCTCGACCTGCCCGAGACGGCGGCCGAGACCGAGGCGAGCACCCCCGCCGCAGCCAACCGGCTGCTGCACGCCCGTACCGTCATCGGGCAGCGTGTGCCCGAACTCGCCGACCCCGACGCCCTGCACGAGCGGCTGGGCGTCCTGGCCACAGAGGCGCCGACGACGGCGCTCGCCGGGCCCGAGAGCGTTCGCTCGGGCAGCGAGCGGCGCTCCCGGCTGTGGACCCGCGCGGTGATCGGCGTGACGGCGGCGCTCATCGGCGTGACGGCGTTCACGGCCGCGACCGCGCCGACGCAGTACCTGCCGGTGAACCACCCGGGCGAGACCGTCAACGGCGTGCCGGTCCGCGGCGGCTCGCCGAAGCTCACCCCTCAGGACAAGCAGCTGCGCGAGAAGCTGCACTCCCAGCCGCACCACGGTCCGGAGCGGCTGATTCCGCAGCCCGATTAGCCGCGGGGGCGTGCCGGGGCACGTATGCCAGTGGGCCCCGCCCTCCCGGTTTCCCGGGAGGGCGGGGCCCACCTGTGCGGTTCAGACGGTGCTTCAGCCCGCGAGGATCGCGCGCGCCAGCTTGGCGGTCTCGGTCGGCGTCTTGCCGACCTTGACGCCGGCGGCCTCAAGGGCCTCCTTCTTCGCCTGGGCGGTGCCGGAGGAGCCGGAGACGATGGCGCCGGCGTGGCCCATGGTCTTGCCCTCGGGCGCGGTGAAGCCCGCGACGTAGCCGACGACCGGCTTGGTGACGTTCTTCGCGATGAAGTCCGCCGCACGCTCCTCGGCGTCGCCGCCGATCTCGCCGATCATGACGATCAGGTCGGTGTCGGGGTCCGCCTCGAACGCCGCGAGGGCGTCGATGTGCGTGGTGCCGATGACCGGGTCGCCACCGATGCCGACGGCGGACGAGAAGCCGATGTCACGGAGCTCGTACATCATCTGGTACGTCAGCGTGCCGGACTTCGAGACCAGACCGATGCGGCCCGGCTTCGTGATGTCGCCCGGGATGATGCCGGCGTTGGACTGGCCCGGGGTGATGAGACCGGGGCAGTTCGGGCCGATGATGCGGGTCTTGTTGCCCTTCGACTGCGCGTACGCCCAGAAGGCGGCGGAGTCGTGGACGGCGATGCCCTCGGTGATGACGACCGCGAGCGGGATCTCGGCGTCGATCGCCTCGACCACGGCGGCCTTGGCGAAGGCCGGCGGGACGAAGAGGACGGAGACGTTGGCGCCCGTCTTCTCCATCGCCTCGGCGACGGAGCCGAAGACCGGGACCTCGGTGCCGTCGAAGTCGACGGACGTGCCGGCCTTGCGCGGGTTCACGCCACCGACGATGTTGGTGCCGTCACCCAGCATGAGCTTGGTGTGCTTCATGCCCGTGGCACCGGTCATGCCCTGGACGATGACCTTGCTGTCCTTGGTGAGGAAGATAGCCATGGTGTGCTTGACCTCGTCCCTTTACTTCGCAGCCGCGAGCTCGGCGGCCTTGTCGGCCGCGCCGTCCATGGTGTCCACACGCTGCACGAGCGGGTGGTTCGCGTCCGACAGGATCTTGCGACCCAGCTCCGCGTTGTTGCCGTCGAGGCGCACGACCAGCGGCTTGGTGACCTCTTCGCCCTTGGAGGCGAGGAGCTCCAGAGCCTGGACGATGCCGTTGGCGACCTCGTCACAGGCGGTGATGCCACCGAAGACGTTGACGAACACGGACTTGACGTCCGGGTCGCCCAGGATGATCTCCAGGCCGTTCGCCATGACCTCGGCGGAGGCGCCGCCACCGATGTCGAGGAAGTTGGCCGGCTTCACGCCGCCGTGGTTCTCACCGGCGTACGCGACGACGTCCAGGGTCGACATGACCAGGCCGGCGCCGTTGCCGATGATGCCGACCTCGCCGTCCAGCTTGACGTAGTTGAGGCCCTTGGCCTTGGCAGCAGCCTCGAGCGGGTTGGCTGCGTCCTTGTCCTCCAGCGCCTCGTGCTCGGGCTGACGGAAGTCGGCGTTGGCGTCCAGGGACACCTTGCCGTCGAGGGCCAGGATGCGGCCGTCCTTGGTCTTCACCAGCGGGTTGACCTCGACGAGGAGCGCGTCCTCGGCGACGAAGGTCTTCCACAGGGTGACCAGGGCCTCGGCGACACCCTCGGCCACGTCGGCCGGGAACTTCGCCTGGGCCACGATCTCGCGGGCCTTCTCGATGTCGACGCCGTCGACGGCGTTGACCGGGACCTTCGCGAGGGCCTCGGGGGTCTTCTCCGCGACCTCCTCGATGTCCATGCCGCCCTGCACCGACGCCATCGCGAGGAAGGTGCGGTTGGTGCGGTCGAGGAGGTACGAGACGTAGTACTCCGCCTCGATCTCCGGGGACAGCTCGGCGATCATCACCTTGTGGACCGTGTGGCCCTTGATGTCCATCCCGAGAATGTCCGTCGCGCGGGCGACGGCCTCGTCCGGGGTCGCGGCCAGCTTCACGCCGCCGGCCTTGCCGCGGCCGCCGACCTTCACCTGCGCCTTGACGACCGACTTGCCGCCAAGACGCTCGGTGGCCTCGCGCGCCGCCTCAGGCGTGTCGATGACTTCACCGGCCAGCACCGGTACACCGTGCTTGGCGAAGAGGTCCCTCGCCTGGTACTCGAACAGGTCCACGCGCGTCCGTCCCTTTTCTGATGATCGCGGTTCGTTGTCTGCGTGGGCGTGCCGCGGAGGGCAACGTGACTGCGCTGTCACAAGGGAGGCGTACACGGTGTCCGTGGACGCGGCATGTCCGTCTCGCAGGTTATCCCCGAGGGACGTGGGTCCCTAAATCGCAGATCACAACGGAGCGGTGATACGGGTCACAGATCGTAGGGGCCGCGGGGCGGTCCGTAGGGGGCCCCGGGGGCGGCTCCGGGGCCCACCACACAGGTGGGGACAGGCTGTTGCGGACCTCACGGCGCGCCGTGACGCGGGGTGAGGGGCCTCCCGTGCCCGTTGTGACATGGACCTCAGTCCGGCCGCGCTCGGCCGGTCGGGTGGTGTCGGGCTGCGGAATCCGCAGCGGTCACGGAGTGTCCGGCACCGGCAGGGGCCGCTTCTCGATCGCCGCCGCCATCACCTCGGGGAAGAGGTCCGGGGTGCAGGCGAAGGCGGGGGCTCCGAGCGCGGCGAGAGCGGCCGCGTGCTCGCGGTCGTACGCGGGAGCGCCCTCGTCGGAGAGCGCCAGCAGGGCCACGAACTGCACACCCGACGCCTTCATCGCCGCGACCCGCTTCAGCATCTCGTCCCGGATCCCCCCTTCGTAGAGATCGCTGATCAGGACGACGATCGTCTCGGCCGGCCGGGTGATCCGCGACTGGCAGTAGGCCAGCGCGCGGTTGATGTCGGTGCCGCCGCCGAGCTGGGTGCCGAAGAGGACGTCGACCGGGTCGTCGAGCTGGTCGGTGAGGTCGACGACCGCCGTGTCGAAGACGACGAGCCGGGTGGCGATCGAGCGCATCGAGGCGAGGACCGCCCCGAACACCGAGGCGTGGACGACGGAGGCCGCCATGGAACCGGACTGGTCGACGCAGAGGACGACGTCCTTGGTGACCGACCGCGCCGCCCGGCCGTGGCCGACGAGCCGCTCGGGGACGACCGTGCGGTGCTCGGGGAGGTAGTTCTTCAGGTTGGCGCGGATCGTGCGGTCCCAGTCGATGTCCCGGTGCCGGGGACGGCTGGTCCGGGCCGAACGGTCGAGCGCGCCGGTGAGGGTGGCCCTGGTGCGGGTCGCGAGGCGCTTCTCCAGGTCGTCGACGACCTTGCGCACGACGGCCCGCGCCGTCTCCTTGGTGGTCTCGGGCATGGCCTTGCCGAGGGAGAGGAGCGTGCCGACGAGGTGGACGTCCGCCTCGACGGCCGCCAGCATCTCGGGCTCCAGGAGCAGGGTGGAGAGCCCGAGCCGATCGATGGCGTCACGCTGCATGACCTGGACGACGGAGCTGGGGAAGTACGTCCGGATGTCGCCGAGCCAGCGGGCCACGGAGGGGGCCGAGGCGCCGAGACCGGCCGAGCGGTCGCCCGCGGTGGAGCCCGTGGCGCCGCGGCCGTAGAGGGCGGTCAGGGCGCCGTCCATCGCGGAGTCCGTGCCGGCGAGCGTGCGTCCCGTGCCGTCCGCCTCGCCGCCGCCGAGGACCAGCCGCCACCGCCGCAGCCGCTCGTCGTTCCCGCTTCGGGAGCCGGAGCCGGAGCCGTGTCCGCGGCGTTCGGCGCCCGCGGCGGCGGTTGCTTCGTGGGGGGCGGTGCCGGTTGCTTCGTCGGTGCCGCTCGCTTCGTGGGGGGCGGTGCCGGTTGCTTCGTCGGTGCCGGTTCCTTCGTCACTGCCGGTGCCGGTGGCGGTTGCGGCCTCGGCACCGACCGGCGCGTCGGCGGCGGTCCACGCGGCGGCGCCGGTTCCTGTTCCGTTCATCGCTCCGCTTCCGTTCATCGCTCCGCTCCTTCCGGCTCGTCGTGTCCCAGCAGCAGGCGCAGGACCGGCAGCACTCCGTCGGCCCGCTCCTCGTCGAGGCTCGCGGCGAAGCCGGGGGGTCCGGCCTCCGGACGGCTCACGGCGGCGGACGGGCCGCGCGCGACCAGCTCGCCCAGGGTGCGCCGGACTCCCGGTTCGTACGCGGAGAAGGTGCGCCGCAGCAAGGGCAGGACGTCGGTGAAGGTGTCGGCGGGGACGCCGGTCAGCCAGTCGTCGACCAGGGCCAGCAGCCGTTCGTCGTGGACGAGGATCATGCCGCCTCCGGCGGCGCCGCCGACGAAGCCCTCGATCCAGGCGGCCGCGTCGGCGGGCGCCGTCCCGGGCGAGAGCGCGAGGCCCATGAGCCGCGCGGCCTCGTCCTCGTCGAGTCGCCGCTCGTCCAGGAGGAGCCGGGCGGCGCGCCCCCGAAGGATCCCGGGGACGGCGTCGCGGTCCGCGAGCTTGCGGAGCACGCCCGTCCAGCGCTCGGTGCGTTCCGCGCTGTCGGGGAGCAGCCCGAGGGCGCCGTGGACCGCGTCGAGGTGCCCGCGCATCTCGGCGGCGGCCTCGGCGTCCAGTCCGGCGCAGGCCGGCGGGAGGCCGACGCAGATCCGCTCGGCGAGCCCGGCGGCCACCTCGCCGAGCGCGGCCGTGTCGGTGTCACGGACGTCTCCATAGCGCAGGGACCTGGCGAGCGCGGGCAGGGCCTGGGCGAGGTGCCCGACGTCGGAGTCGAGCGCGGCGCGGTCGGCGAGGGCCGTCATAACAGCGGGCAGGGCCTCCCCGAGTCCGGCGAGCAGGCACTGCTCGGCGAGCGCGGTGATCTCGGCGAGCGTCGTGGCCTCCAGGGCGCGGGCCTCTGCCCTGGCGGTGGCGGCGGATTCGACGGTGGTGCCCCAGACGCCCGCCTCGGCGACCCGGACGTGCAGCTCCGGCTGCCACCGCAGCCGCCAGCTCTCCCGGAAGGTGCCGGTGCTGCCGCGCCCGGTGACGGGCTCGCCCCAGCCGACGCCGAGCAGCCGCAGCCGGTGCAGCAGTCTGCTGCGGGCGGTGTCGTTCTCCTTGCGCAGATCGAGCTCCAGCTCACGCTCCTGTGCCTCGGGCTTGAGGCGCAGCCCGCGCTGGAGCCGGGCGAGGTCGCGCTGGAGCGGTACGGCGGGCGCGTCGGCGGGGACCTCGCCGAGGACGTCGCCGACGACGAGGCGGTCGCGGACGAGGTCGAGCGGGACGTCGGAGCCGTCGCACATGACGGCGCGTACGGCGTCGGTGGTCTCGCCGAGCCCCGCCAGCGGCCGGCCGCGCAGGGCCGCGAGGGTCTCGGCGAGCCGTACGGCCTCGATGACATGGGCGGAGGAGACGATCCGGTCCTCTTCCCTGAGGAGGCCCGCGACCTTGGTCATCCAGCGTTCGACGGGCCGGTCGGGGGCCGCGAAGAGGTGTGCGTACCAGCCGGGCGCGTCGATGCCGGCGCCGTATCCCGAGCGGCGGGCGAGCCGGCGGTGCGTCCAGGGCACCCAGGTCGTCTCGGTCTTGACCTTGGGAAGGCCCTTGAGCAGGGCGCGGTCGGCCGCGACGGTGGTCCTGCGGGCCAGCGCCGGCACGTGCCAGGCGCCGCAGACGACGGCCACGGAGTCCCCGAACTCCTTGCGGGCGGCGCGCAGTCGGAGCCGCATGTGGGCCTCGCGGATCAGGTCGCGGGCGTGGCCGCCGTCGCCGTGGGCCTCGCGCAGGGCGCCCATGGCCTCCGCGACCGCCGCGAACGGGGCAGTGGGGTCGGCGGGCGCGGTGGCGCCGCGGAGTTCGATCACGTCCTCCCACCAGCGCTCGGGGTCGTCGTACCCGGCGGTCCGCGCGAGCTCGCCGATCGGGTCGACGCGCAGCCCCTCCTCGGCCTCGTCACCCGTGGGGTCGGTGGCTCCTACGGGGTCGGTGGCGGCGAGGCTGTGGGCGGCGGGCAGGTCGATGAAGCGGACCTCGGCTCCATGGGTCAGGCCCCAGCGGATCGCGACCCACTCGGGCGAGAACGCGGCGAAGGGCCAGAACGCGGCCCGTCCGGGGTCGTCGACGGCGTGGGCCAGCAGCGCGACCGGCGGCCGCATCTCCTCGTCCGCGGCGAGCGCGAGCAGTCCGTCCGCCTCGGGCGGACCTTCGATCAGGACGCACGCGGGGCGCGCCGCGTCGAGCGCCCCGCGCACCCCGCGCGCCGACCCGGGGCCGTGGTGCCGCACCCCGAGCAGCAGCGGTCCGGAGTCGCGACGCGCGACGGGCGGCGATTCCGCGGCGGCCACCCGGCGCTCCGGCGCGGGCCGGTCCGGTGGGGCCGCGGGGACCTCGCCGGCCGTCACCGTCGAAGGCGTCGTCACGCGCTCACCTCGCGGCAGGCGCGGTAGAAGTCCTTCCAGCCGTCGCGCTCCCGGACGACCGTCTCCAGGTACTCCTGCCAGATGACCCGGTCCGCGGCCGGATCGCGGACGACGGCGCCGAGGATGCCCGCGGCGACGTCCGCGGGGCGCAGGACTCCGTCGCCGAAGTGGGCGGCCAGGGCGAGGCCGCCGGTGACGACGGAGATGGCCTCGGCCGTCGACAGCGCCCCCGAGGGGGACTTGAGCTTCGTGCGGCCGTCCGTGGTGACCCCGTCGCGCAGCTCGCGGAAGACGGTGACGATCCGGCGGATCTCCTCGACGCCCTCGGGGACGGCGGGCAGGTCGAGGGAGCGGCCGATCTGGTCGACGCGGCGGGCGACGATGTCGACCTCCGCCTCCGGCGTGGCCGGCAGGGGCAGCACGACGGTGTTGAAGCGGCGGCGGAGCGCGCTGGAGAGGTCGTTGACCCCGCGGTCGCGGTCGTTCGCGGTGGCGATGAGGTTGAAGCCCCGTACGGCCTGCACCTCTTGGCCGAGCTCCGGCACGGGCAGGGTCTTCTCGGACAGGATCGTGATGAGCGTGTCCTGGACGTCGGCGGGGATGCGGGTGAGCTCCTCGACGCGGGCGGTCAGGCCCTGGGACATCGCGCGCATGACGGGACCGGGCACGAGGGCGTCCCGGCTGGGGCCGTGGGCGAGCAGCCTGGCGTAGTTCCAGCCGTAGCGGATCGCCTCCTCGGGCGTCCCCGCGGTGCCCTGGACCAGCAGGGTCGAGTCGCCGCTGACGGCGGCGGCGAGGTGTTCGGAGACCCAGGTCTTGGCGGTGCCGGGCACTCCGAGCAGGAGCAGCGCCCGATCGGTGGCGAGTGTGGTGACGGCGACCTCGACGATCCTGCGCGGTCCGACGTACTTCGGCGTGATCACGGTCCCGTCGGGCAGCGTGCCGCCGAGGAGGTAGGTGGCGACGGCCCACGGCGAGAGCTGCCAACGGGCGGGCCGCGGGCGGTCGTCGGCGGCGGCGAGCGCCTTGAGCTCGTCCGCGAAGGCGTGTTCGGCGTGGGGCCGCAGGACCTCGGCGCCGGATGCGACGCCGGTGTCGCCGCCCGCCCCGAAGCCGGCCTCCGCTCCGGTCGGCGCGGTCGCCCCGGTGCCGCTTCCGGCACCGGGGACGGCGCTCGTGATGGTTTCGGGCACGGTCATGGATCCCCCTCCAGATCGTTCGACCTGTTGTGGGATCCACCGTGCACCACGCCACTGACAATCGGCCGTCGCCGCGGTCAGGGGGCCAAGTCCGCGGGTGCGGAAGGGAGTCAGCCGCCGGCGATCGGGGAGACGGCGACGCAGCCGCCGGCCATCGCCTGCTCGCCCTTCGCCTCCTTGATGACCTTGCCCTTGTGGATGACCTTGCAGGTGAGGTCGGCCGCCGGGTCGAGCGAGAGCGGCATGACGGCGGGCGGCATGACGCCCTTCAGCGTCACCGTCTTCGTCCACGGCGTGGCCGGCTTGGTCTCCTTCTCGAGTTTCGGCTCCATGGCCGAACCGCTGCCGCCGTGGAACTCGATCGACTCGATGTTCTTGCCGGTGACCTCGTACGTGACCTCGTAGGTCTCGTTGACGGCCTTGTCGACCTGGTCCGCGGCCTTGTCGGCGGCGGCGGAGCAGGCGCCGAGGCCGAACGCGAGGCTGGTGGCGGCGAGGACCGCGACGGTGGTGCGGATGCTGCGCTTCATGAGGTGTCTCCCCCGTGGGTTCCGTGGTTGCCTCCGCACACAATCGCAAAGGGAAGGTAAAGTCAAATGACCCGCCGGGACTGCCGCAGGTGCCTGAAATCGCAGGTCAGGATCGTTGTCAGTGGGGCCCCCTACCGTCGTGGTCATGGATACACAGGGGGTGCGCTGGACGGCGGATCAGGTGCTGGCTCTGGCTCCTGACGACGCCTCACGCAGAGCGGGCGGCAAGCTCGGCACGGCCGGGCCGTGGTCGGGCACGGGCGGGAGCGGCGAGGGCGCCGTCTGGGGTCTGTGCAAGGGCAGCGGCAGCACGCCCTACCGCACGGTCGTCGACATCACCGGCCCGGCGTACTCGTGCAGCTGCCCCAGCTTCAAGTTCCCGTGCAAGCACGCGCTGGGCCTGCTGCTGCTCTGGGCCTCGGACGGAGTGGACTCAGGGCACGGTGACGCTCCGGACTGGGCGGGGCAGTGGCTGGAGGGCAGACGCAGGCGCGCCGAGGGCGCCCGGGCCCGCGAGGCGCACGGCTCCGGCCGGGCGGGCGCCGCCGATCCGGAGGCGGCGCGCCGCCGGGCCGAGCGACGGGCCGCCCGGATCACGGCGGGCGCCGAGGAGTTGGAGCAGCGGCTCGCCGATCTCCTGCGGGGCGGTCTCGCCTCGGCGGAGCAGTCCGGGTACGGCCTGTGGGAGGAGACGGCGGCCCGCATGGTCGACGCGCAGGCACCCGGCCTCGCGGGTCGCGTGCGGGAGTTGGGCGCGATTCCCGGCTCGGGGCCCGGCTGGCCGGTCCGGCTCCTGGAGGAGTGCGCGCTGACTCATCTCCTGGACCGCGCCTGGCTCTCCGTGGACCGGCTCCCGGGCCCGCTGGCGGCGACCGTCCGCACGCGCGTGGGACTGCCCGCCGCCGCGCGGGACGACTCGGTGCGGGACGAGTGGCGGGTGCTCGCGCAGTACGACTCCACGGACGGCAAGCTGACGACGCGCCGCATCTGGCTGCACGGCGCGAGGACCGGACGCACGGCGCTGCTCCTCTCCTTCGGAGCGATGGGGCGCGCGCCCGAACTGGGCCTCCCCGTGGGCATGACGGTCGACGCCGCGCTCACCCCGCACGCGGGCGCGGGCGCGCTGCGGGCCGACCTCGGCGAGCTCTTCTCGGCTCCCGCCCCGCTCGACGCCCCGCCCCCGGGCGGCACGGTCGGGGACGCTCTGAACGCCTACGGAATCGCCCTGCGCGAGGACCCCTGGCTGGACTCCTGGCCGGTGACGCTCTCCGACGTGGTCCCCCTGCCGACGGAGCACGGCTGGCAGCTCGCCGACGCGTCGCCGGTCGCGGGCGGCGGGGAGGCGCTGCCGCTCAGCGGCCCCGCCCTCGGGCGGCCGGGCCTGTGGCGGCTCGCCGCGCTCTCCGGAGGGGGGCCGGTGACCGTGTTCGGGGAGTGCGGGCACCGCGGGTTCACCCCGCTCGCCGCCTGGTCCGCCGACGCCCCCGGAGAGACGGTCCCGCTCCACTGAGTCCGCACGACCGCCCGACGACAGCCTGGAGGACCTCGATGGACGCATGGGAAGAACTCGTCACCTCGGCGCTGCTCGGCACGGACCGCAGGCCGCCCGCTCTCCCCGGGACGGCGGCCGGGGGCGCCCCCGTCGCGCTGCTGGACGCCGCGGCGCTGCACACCGTCCGGCGCAGGGCGGGGCTGAGGCCGGGGCCCGCCGCCCCCGCGCCCGAGCCCGCGGCCGCGGACACCCGCAGACAGCTGCCCGAGGCCGCCCGCCACCGCCTCGCCCAGCTGCTCGCGGGCCGCACGGCGGCCACACCGTCGGGAGGGCGCCGCGGCGCCGCGCCCGACCTCGCCGAGCTGCTCCCGCAGTGGCTCGCCGCCGCCAACGACCACGGCTACAAGGCGCCCGCCTCGGCCCTGCCCGCCCTCCTCGACGCCGCCCGCGCGCGTACCGATCTACGGCCCCAGGCACTGGCGTTGGCCGGCCCGCGCGGACTCTGGCTGGCCCGGCTGAACCCGGAGTGGAGGTTCGCCCTGCGCGGCGCGGGCGGGAGTCCGGCGCTCCCGGACCCGCGGGACGGCGAAGCGGTCCGGGAGCTGTGGGAGGAGGGGCTGTTCGCGGAGCGGGTCTCGCTCCTCGCCTCCCTACGGGCCGAGGACGCGGCGGCCGCCCTGGAGTTGCTGCGCTCCACCTGGTCGGCCGAGCGGGCGGAGGACCGGCTGATGTTCCTGGACTCGCTGAGGGCCGGGCTGTCCGGCGCGGACGAGGAGTTCCTGGAAGCCGCCCTGACGGACCGCAGTCGCAATGTGCGCTCCACGGCCGCCGAGCTGCTCTCCGCGCTGCCCGACTCGGCGCTCGCGGGCCGGATGGCGGAGCGCGCCTCGTCCTGTGTCTCGCTGGACCGCACGAAGGGGGCAGAGACGGTCGTCGTCGAAGCCCCGCACGAATGCGATGAGGCGATGCAGCGGGACGGGGTGATCGCCACGCCGCCGGCGGGGCGCGGCGAGCGGTCGTGGTGGCTGGGGCAGCTGGTCGAGTCCGCGCCGCTGTCGTGCTGGCGGGCGCGGTTCGGCGGGCGGGCGCCCGAGGAGATCGTCGCCCTTCCGGTCGCGGACGACTGGCAGGCGGAGTTGCACGCCGCCTGGTGCCGGGCCGCCGTACGGCAGCGGGACGCCGGCTGGTCCCGGGCCCTGCTCGGCGCCCCGGCCGCCCCGCCGGCGACCGGCCCCGGCATCGCGTCGCTCGCGGAGCGGGCGAAGCTTCTCTCCACCCTTCCGGAGGAGGAGCGGGCGCGCTGGGTCGCCTCGTTCATCGCGGCCCACGGGCTGTCGGAGGCGTTCCAGCTGCTCGGCGTGTGCACGGTGCCCTGGGCGGAACCGCTGGGAGGAGCGGTGATCGACGCCCTGGACATCGCCCGCGAGGCGGGCAGCTACCCCTGGAGCTTCAGCGGGGTGATGGGCCTCGCGGAGCGCTGCCTGTCCCCGGACGCGGCACCGCAGCTGG
Source organism: Streptomyces sp. NPDC047971 (assembly GCF_040653355.1). Taxonomy (NCBI): domain Bacteria; kingdom Bacillati; phylum Actinomycetota; class Actinomycetes; order Kitasatosporales; family Streptomycetaceae; genus Streptomyces; species Streptomyces sp. NPDC047971. Next base: position 26,692 of record NZ_JBEZNW010000016.1, read on the forward strand.
AGTCCCTGACCGCACTCCCCACCGAACCGGAGGACGCCTCCCCAGGTGCCGGAAGCTACTGGTCGGAGGCGTTCCAGCGCCTGGTGTCCACCTTGCGCCTCCGCGCGACGATGCGGGCGGAACTGGCGGGGTGACCGGTCGACGCGGCGCGACGGGAGAACGAGCGTTCGAAGTGGCGCGCGGCAACGGCCTCGCCGGCGCGGTTTCCGCCGCGCCGGCGGCCGGGCGTGGCGGGTGCGAGCACCCCGGGCGCCCGGCCGTCCCGGTCCGGACTACGCCGCGACGCGGACGTTCGCGTTCACCCAGGCCACGATCGACGCCGTCGTCGCGCCCGGCGTGAAGATCTCCGCCACGCCCTTCTCCTTCAGCGGCGCGATGTCCGCGTCCGGGATGATGCCGCCGCCGAAGACCTTGATGTCCTCCGCGTCGCGCTCCTTCAGGAGCTCCAGGACCTTCACGAAGAGCGTGTTGTGCGCGCCCGAGAGGATGGAGAGGCCGATCGCATCGGCGTCCTCCTGGATCGCCGTGTCCACGATCTGCTCCGGCGTCTGGTGCAGCCCCGTGTAGATGACCTCCATGCCGGCGTCGCGCAGTGCCCGCGCGATCACCTTGGCCCCGCGATCGTGGCCGTCGAGACCCGGCTTGGCCACCACCACGCGGATCGGACCGGTCACACCCATCACTGCCTCCACATGCGACCCCCGGGCGCCTTTGCCGGGGAGGTGAACGAACGTTATCGCCAGCATCCCGCACGTGACCGTTTCGCGGAGCCCGGCGAGGGGGAAATCACACGGTGGGACATTGTTCGCCTGCGCCGGACCCTCCCGGGCCCCCACACGGGGTCCACCAGCCGCAATCGGGTCGTGCGCAAGGGAGCCGCTACGGGGGTGCCGTACCTCCGCGCCGTCAGCCGCACGGCACGGAGGTACGGCGCACCGCACCGCCGTTCCGGCGCCCGCGTGCCGTTTCGGGAGGTCGCCGATGGAGCTCACCCGGCTCACCAAGGTCACGACTGCGCTGAAGGCCAACGCCCTGGAGCTGGCGATCCTCACCGGCCATCTGATCCTCTACCCCTCCGGCATCACCGCCGAGCGCCCCACACCCGCCCCGCGCGCGGGCACGGCCACCGGGCGGCCGGTCGTCCTGCTGCACGGCTTCGTCGACAACCGCTCGGTCTTCGTCCTGCTGCGCCGCGCCCTCACCCGGCACGGCCGTCACCCCGTCGAGTCGTTCAACTACTCTCCGCTCACGGGTGACCTCCGCTCCGCCGCCGCACTGCTCGGCCGGCACGTGGAGGAGCTCTGCGCCCGCACCGGCCACCACGAGGTCGACCTCGTCGGCCACAGCCTGGGCGGGCTCATCGCCCGCTATTACGTACAGCGCCTGGGCGGCGACACGCGGGTGCGCACGCTCGTCATGCTCGGCACCCCGCACTCCGGCACGGCCGCCGCACCGTGGGTCGGCGCCCACCCCCTGATCCGGCAGATGCGCCCCGGCTCCGAGGTGCTCCTGGAGCTCGCCGAGCCCGCGCCCGGCTGCCGCACGCGCTGCGTCAGCTTCTGGAGCGACCTCGACCAGGTGATGGTCCCGGTGGAGACGGCGCGGCTCGACCACCCCGATCTGCGGGTGCACAACGTGCGCGTCAGCGGGATCGGCCACCTCGCCCTGCCGGTCCACCCGACCGTGGTGGCCGGCATCCGCGACGCCCTCGACGCCGAGGACGCGGCCGCCACGCCGGGGACCGAGCCGGGAGCCGCGTCCGTGGCGTGATCCCGCGCCCGCACCCCGGCGTGCGACCCGGCGCATATCCCGGCACACACACGCCTGACGACCCGCCAGAAGGTAACTGTTCTTCGAACGTTCCTCGAACACAGAGCCAAAGCTCTGCCGCCGGGCCGCCGAAACACGGCCGATTGCCCGTTTCCTGTGGACCCAAAACCCTCGGAAGATTGTCGCGCTCGTATACCGCCGGGTACAGTCGCGCCACTGCTTAACCCCGGGACACCCTTCGCGGGCCCGACCCGGGCTGGTCCTGCCGCCGAGGCGAGAGAGAAGTTGGTGAACGACCAGCACCCCCACGCCGGGTACGTCGGAGACGACGCCCACAGCACCGGCGGCTTCGCCACCGACCCGCTCTTCGGTGCCCTCCCGGGCGGTTACGACGCGGGCCACAGCGGCCAGTACGACACCACTCAGTGGAACGGCAGCCACCAGTGGGACGCCGGCACGTACGACACCTACGCCGCGCAGCAGCCGATGACGCAGCAGTACGACACCACCGGCCAGTACGGCGTCTCGGTCCAGTACGACACCACGGGCCAGTGGGACGCGACGGCCTGGAGCGAGGCGCAGCAGACGGGCCCGTACGAGTCCGCGCACCTCACCTCGTACGACACCACCGGCCAGTGGACGACCCCCGGCTCCGAGACGGGCACGTACGACGCCACCGCCTGGAACTACGCCACGCCGGAGCAGGACCTTCTGGTCGCGGACCCGGTCGTTCCGCAGCAGTACACCCCCGAGTACGAGTTCGTGCCCGAGCAGCAGGCCGCACAGCCGGCCGAGCACCAGCCCGAGTACGCCCCCCAGCCCGAGTACGCCGAGCACACCGCGCAGTTCGAGGTCCTCTCGCAGGACGACCCGTACGCGGACCCGGAGACGGACGGCTACACCTTCGAGTACGTCTACGAGCCCCCGGCGGAGCCCGAGGAACCGGCCGTCGAGAGCCCGGTCGGCGCGACGGCGACCGCCGCCCGCCCGGTGCGCCGTTCCTCCGGTGGCGGCCGAGGCCGTCGCCGTACGCCCGCCAAGCGCTCCGCCCTGCTGACCGTCGCCGTCCCGTCCGCCTGCGTCATGGGCGTCGCCGGGATCGCCGCCGCCTCCGTCGGCGGGCTCGCCGACGCGGGTGACACCAAGGACGACACGACGGCGCTCGCCGCCGCCGACCCGGCCTCGGTCAAGCCCGTGGCCGCCAACAACGAGCTGGACACCCAGCTCGCGGCGCTCAGCGCCGACGCCCGCGACTTCGGTGACCGCGCCAGCCGCACCCAGGAGCGCATCGACCTCAAGCTGCGCCAGGAGGCCGAGAAGAAGAAGCGCGAGGAGGAGGCGGCCCGCAAGGAGGCGCTGCGCCCCAAGTTCGCGCTTCCGGTGAAGCTGCACGAGCTCAGCGCGCGCTACGGTCAGGCCGGCGTCAACTGGATGTCCGTGCACACCGGCATCGACTTCCCGGTGCAGTACGGCACGAAGGTGATGGCCGCGACCGACGGCACGGTCCGCACCCAGTACAACAGCGCCTACGGCAACATGGCGATCGTGACAGCCGCGGACGGCACGGAGACCTGGTACTGCCATCTGAGCAGCACCAAGATCCGCAGCGGCAAGGTCAAGGCCGGTGACGTCATCGCGTACTCGGGCAACTCCGGCAACTCCACCGGCCCGCACCTCCACTTCGAGGTCCGGCCGAACGGCGGCGCGGCGATCGACCCCGAGGCGTGGCTGCGCAGCCACGGACTCAGCCCCACCGGCTGACACCTCGCACGGACGCGAGAGAGGGGCCCCGGCCGATGGCCGGGGCCCCTCTCGTCGTCTCCGTCGGTCCGGCTACAGCTTCTCGACCGGCGCGTACCGCAGCAGCAGCCGCTTGGGCTTCTCGTCACCGAAGTCGATCGTCGCCTGCGCGTCGGAACCGGCGCCCGTGACCTGCATGACCGTGCCGAGGCCGAACTGGTCGTGCGTGACCCGGTCGCCCACCTGCAGCGTGATCACCGGCTTGTCGCTGGTCCGGCGGGTGGCGAAGCCCGAGGGTCCCGAGCGCGCGCGGGAGGAGGAGAGCGAGGAGGTGATCCCCGAGGTCGGCCCGGCGGGCTTGACCATGGGACCGGTCCGCTTCCACTCCAGATACGTCGCCGGGATCTCCTCCAGGAAGCGGGAGGCCGGGTTGTACGACGGCTGGCCCCAGGCGCTGCGCATCGAGGAGCGGGTCAGATACAGCCGCTCGCGGGCGCGCGTGATGCCGACGTACGCCAGCCGCCGCTCCTCCTCCAGCTCCTTGGCCTGGCCGAGGGCCCGCATGTGCGGGAAGACGCCGTCCTCCATGCCGGTCAGGAACACCACGGGGAACTCGAGGCCCTTGGCGGTGTGCAGCGTCATCAGGGTGATGACCCCGGACCCCTCCTCGTCCTCGTCGGGGATCTGGTCGGAGTCGGCGACGAGCGCGACCTGCTCCAGGAACTCGGCGAGCGTGCCGCCCTCCTCCCCGCGCTCCTGCTCGAACTCCAGCGCCACGGAGGCCAGTTCCTGGAGGTTCTCGATCCGGGTCTCGTCCTGCGGGTCGGTCGACGCCTGCAGCTCGGCGAGGTAGCCGGTCCGCTCCAGGACGGCTTCGAGGACGACGGCCGGACCGGCGCCGGAGTCCACGATCGTGCGGAGCTCCTCCATCAGCGCGTTGAAGCGCTTGACGGCGTTGGCGGAGCGGGCGGCCATGCCGTACGCCTCGTCGACGCGCTTCAGCGCCTGCGGGAAGGTGATCTTCTCCCGGAGGGAGAGGGCGTCGATCATCGCCTCGGCGCGCTCGCCGATGCCGCGCTTGGGCACGTTCAGAATGCGGCGCAGCGGGACGTTGTCCTCGGGGTTGGCGAGAACCCGCAGGTAGGCGAGGACGTCGCGGACCTCCTTGCGCTCGTAGAAGCGCACGCCGCCGACGACCTTGTAGGGCAGGCCGACGCGGATGAAGATCTCCTCGAAGACGCGGGACTGGGCGTTCGTCCGGTAGAAGACGGCGACGTCGCCGGCCTTCGCGTCGCCCGCGTCCGTGAGCCGGTCGATCTCGTCGGCGACGAACTGGGCCTCGTCGTGCTCGGTGTCGGCGACGTAGCCGGTGATCTGCGATCCCGCACCGGCGTTGGTCCACAGGTTCTTGGGGCGGCGGGACTCGTTGCGCTCGATGACCGCGTTGGCGGCGGAGAGGATCGTCTGCGTGGAGCGGTAGTTCTGCTCCAGCAGGATCGTCGTCGCGTTCGGGTAGTCCTCCTCGAACTGGAGGATGTTGCGGATGGTCGCGCCGCGGAAGGCGTAGATCGACTGGTCCGCGTCGCCGACGACGCACAGCTCGGCCGGTTCCAGGTCCTCGTAGCCGGTGCCGACCAGCTCCCGTACGAGGGTGTACTGCGCGTGGTTGGTGTCCTGGTACTCGTCGACGAGGACGTGGCGGAAGCGGCGGCGGTAGTGCTCGGCGACGTCCGGGAACGCCTGGAGCAGGTGGACCGTCGTCATGATGATGTCGTCGAAGTCCAGGGCGTTGGCCTCGCGCAGCCGCGCCTGGTACATCCGGTACGCCTCGGCGAGCGTCTTCTCGAAGCCGTCGGCGGCCTGGTCGGCGAAGGTCTCCTCGTCGATCAGCTCGTTCTTGAGGTTCGAGATCTTGGCGCTGAAGGACTTCGGCGGGAACTTCTTCGGGTCGAGGTCCAGATCGCGGCAGACCAGCGACATGAGGCGCTTGGAGTCGGCGGCGTCGTAGATCGAGAACGACGAGGTGAAGCCGAGCCTCTTCGATTCGCGGCGCAGGATGCGGACGCAGGCGCTGTGGAACGTCATGACCCACATGGCGTTGGCGCGCGGGCCGACGAGCTGCTCGACCCGCTCCTTCATCTCGCCGGCGGCCTTGTTGGTGAAGGTGATCGCCAGTATCTGGCCGGGGTGGACGTGCCGGGTGGCCAGGAGGTGGGCGATGCGGTGGGTGAGCACCCGGGTCTTGCCGGAGCCGGCGCCCGCGACGATGAGCAGCGGGGCGTCGGTGTGGACGACGGCGGCGCGCTGCTGTTCGTTCAGCCCGTCCAGGAGCGCGGCGGCGTCCACGACGGGGCGGGCGGCCCCGTCGCGGTAGTAGGCGTCCCTGGCCGGCGGGGCGTCGAAGCGCCCCTCGAAGAGGTCGTGCGGGACCTCCTCCGCGGCCGGGGCGCCGTGGTGGTGGTCGTCCTCGGGCGGGGGCGGAGGCTCCTCCGAGGAGTGGTTCTGGAGGCTCGCCAGGAAGCTGTCGTCAAAGAGGCTGCTCATCGCCTATCGAGTCTAGGCCGCCGCACCGACAGCCCGCCGCCACCTCCCGAAGTGAGCGGAATCTCACGGAGGGTGACGTTCCGCTTCAGGTCACGAAAATGTATCGGACATATCGAACATCGACCTTCACAGCACCCCCACGAGTTGGCTAGCGTGCTCGCCCAAGCAGCCCGTCCCCTCCGGCGGCAAATCGCGCCGAGCGGGCAGCCCACGCCGAACCCGGCCCTCTCCCCTGCCAGTTGGGCCTGCGCAACTCGGCGGCCAGGGAAGGAGATGCCGGTCTTGGCGTCCCATCGCAAGCCGCGCAGCACACGTCCGCACTCCCCCGCCGTCGGGGTCACGACGGCCGCCATAGCGTCGGTGACGCTGCTTTCCACCCAGAGCGCGCAGGCGGCTCCCGCGCCGCCGAAGCCGACGGTGGAGGAGATCCAGAAGAAGGTCGACGACCTCTACCGGCAGGCCGGCACGGCGACGCAGGAGTACAACCGGGCCAAGGAGTCCACCGACCAGCAGCGCCGCAAGGTCGACCGGATCCTCGACGACGTGGCCAAGCGGACGGACGCGATCAACGAGTCCCGGCGCGCGCTCGGCTCGTACGCGGCGGCGCAGTACCGGGCCGGGGCGGTCGGCCCCACCGCCGCGCTGATCTTCGCCGACAGCCCGCAGCAGTACTTCGACCAGACCCACCTCATGGACCGGCTCTCCGAGCGGCAGCACAGCGCGGTGGCGGACTACGAGGGCAAGCGCGCCGAGGCCGCGAAGCAGCGCGCGGAGGCGACGAAGAGCCTGGAGAGCCTCACCGAGTCGCAGGCGACCCTGCGCACGAGCAAGCAGAACGTCCAGCGGAAGCTGGCGGAGGCGCGGACCCTGCTGGCCCGGCTGACGGCCGAGGAGAAGGCCCGGCTGGCGGAGCTGGAGCGCAAGCGCCAGGCCGAGGCGCGGCGCAAGGCGGAGGAGCAGGCGAAGGCCGAGGCCGCGGCGGCGGCCAAGGCGGCCGCGGAGGCCGAGCGGCGCCGCCAGGAGGAGGCGGCCAAGGAGCAGCCCGAGCCGCCGGCGACCGGCGGGACGAGCGACTCGACGTACGCGGCGAAGGCGGAGAAGGCCCTGGCGTTCGCGCGGAACCAGATCGGCAAGCCGTACGTGTGGGGCGCGACGGGGCCGAGTTCGTACGACTGCTCGGGGCTGACCCAGGCCGCCTGGAAGGCCGCCGGCGTCGAGCTGCCCCGGACCACCTGGGACCAGGTGGAGGCGGGGACCCGGGTCGCGACGGCGGACCTGCTCCCCGGTGACCTCGTCTTCTTCTACGACGACATCAGCCACGTCGGTCTGTACATCGGCGGCGGCAAGATGATCCACGCCCCGAAGCCGGGGGCCAACGTCCGCGAGGAGTCGATCTACTACATGCCGATCTACGGGAGCGTGCGCCCCGCCTGAGCCGTTTCCCGGAACACGAGGAGCCGGCTCCGTGACACGAGGAGCCGGCTCCGAGGCGCCGGAAGCCGGTTTCCGGCGGGTGAGGGGCCGGGCGCCTCCGGCGGCGGCCCCGGTTCCGTCAGGTCCAGAGCGTCGCGATGAAGATGTTGGCCACGGTCAGACCGCCGACCGCGCCGAAGAGGCCCTTGGAGACCTGCTCCTCGTCCCGCTTCACGTACACGAGGCCGAGGATGACGACGAGGATCGCCATCTTGATCGCGATCTTCACGTTGTTGACGGCCTGGTCGTCCGCCTGGTTCAGGCCGACGAGGGCGATTCCGGTGATCAGCATCGTCAGCGCGCCGTGCAGCATGGCCGGGACGAAGCGGGCCGTACCCGCGCCCATCGCCTTCATCTGCGTGAGGAATCCGCCGAGGAGCGAGGCGATCCCGATGATGTGCAGGGCGACGAAGACATTGATGAGTACGTCCATGAGGCGGAGCCTAACCGGGGCCTAGCACCGCTGTTCGGCCGGGTCCAGCCGGTCCGGCGCATCGGTCACGGGCGGGCCGGAATGCGGCACCCACCCGCCGCGGGCCGCGGAAGCGAACGGTCCCGGAGCGCCAACTGACGCCAATAGCTGTCAACTCCCCGCCCTGCCGTGACGGCCAGGTTTAGCGTCCTCCTCCAGGTGGCCGGCTCCCCACCACCGTCGGTCCTCCCGACGGCCGTCGGCCGCCCCCGCCGAGAAATCCGGCGGTGGGCCGTCTCCCCTGTGCGGTCCATCGCCGGACCCGGTGGGCATCGACCCCCACAGGGAGAGGATGTGACCCGCCCTCGTGGCAGCTCACCGCAAGCCCAGGAACTCACCCCTCGGTGGCCAGGCGGTACGGACCGCCGCCACGCTCGCCCTCGCCTCCGCGGCCACGGCGACCGTCTTCGAGGGATCCGGGCAGGCCGAGCCCAGGCTCACCCCCGCGCAGGTGAAGGCGAAGGTCGACCGGCTGTACCAGGAGGCCGAGGTGGCCACCGAGAAGTACAACGGGGCGAAGGAGAAGGCGGACGAGGCCCGGGGCGCGCTCGACCGACTGCGCGACGAGGCCGCCCGCAGGACCGAGCGTCTCAACACCGCCCGTGACGCGCTCGGCTCCACGGCCGCCGCGCAGTACCGCTCCGGTGGTCTCGATCCGGCCGTTCAGCTCGCCCTGACCTCGGACCCGGACGAGTACCTGGCGCGCGCGGCGCTCGTGGAGAAGGCCGGCGAGCGGCAGGCGACGGCGGTCACCTCCGTACGGCGTGAGCTCGCCGGGATCCGGCAGCTGCACGCCGAGTCGACGGAGCGGCTGACGCGGCTGCGCGGTCACGAGGCCGAGCTGCGGCGGCAGAAGTCGGCCGTGCGGGGCAAGCTCGACGAGGCGCGGAAGCTGCTGGCGCGACTGACCGCCGAGGAGCGGGCGCGGTACGAGGCGGCGGCGACCGGCTCGGGGCGCGGCGGCGACGGTTCGGGAGGCTTCGCCGGTACGGACGGGGCCCGGGCGGACCGGGCCGGCGACGGGCGCGGACCGGTGGCGGCGCCGAACGGGCGGGCCGCCCAGGCGATCGCCTTCGCCAGGGACCAGCTCGGCAAGCCGTACGTATGGGGGGCGACGGGCCCGTCGGGCTACGACTGCTCGGGCCTGACGCAGGCCGCCTGGCGCTCCGCCGGGGTGTCGCTGCCCCGTACGACGTATACGCAGATCAACGCCGGGCAGCGGGTGTCGCGATCCGAACTCGCCCCGGGCGACCTGGTGTTCTTCTACTCCGGCATCAGCCACGTCGGGCTGTACATCGGCGGCGGGCAGATGATCCACGCGCCCCGGCCGGGCAGCCCGATCCGGGTGGCGCCGATCGACGAGATGCCGTTCGCGGGGGCGACGCGGGTGGCGTGAGAGCGGTCATCCCTTGACCTTTGGATAGTGGCGCTATCTACTATGGGTAGTGCCACTATCCAATCGTGGAGAGGACCTGCCGTGCCCACCCTCCCCTGGACCGTCCCGAATCAGGCCCGCCCCGGCACCGAGGCGCAGGTCATGGCCTCGCGCTTCGAGGTGCGCTCCCTGAAGGACGTCCCCCGGTTCTTCCTCCGCTCGCTCAGCGCCTGGCGCCAGGTGAAGTCGGCGCCGGGCGCCCTGGGCGCCTCGTTGATCGCCCAGCCGCTGAAGCGCACCTTCTACACCCTCTCGGCGTGGGAGGACCGCGACGCCCTCTACGCCTACGCCCGCACCGAGCCCCACCGCTCGATCATGGGCGGCCTGCGCACGACGATGCGCGATTCCACCTTCACCTTCTGGAAGGTCCCGGTGGACCGGCTGCCGATCGACTGGACCGAGGCCAGGCGCCGGCTCGCCGAGGAGGCCGCGAAGCGCCCGGGTTCCTAGGGCGTTTCCGCCCGGCGCCTCAGACCAGTCGGCGGCGCATCCGCCCGGCGCCTCGGCGTCGGGCGGAGGCACCTTCGCGGCGGCGCCTCAGACCAGTCGGCGGGCCGTCGCCCAGCGGGTCAGCTCATGCCGGTTGGACAACTGGAGCTTGCGCAGGACCGCGGAGACATGCGACTCGACCGTCTTCACCGAGATGTAGAGCTGCTTGGCGATCTCCTTGTACGCGTACCCGCGGGCGATCAGGCGCAGCACCTCGCGCTCCCGCTGGGTGAGGCGGTCGAGGTCCTCGTCCACCGGCGGGGCGTCCGTGGAGGCGAAGGCGTCGAGCACGAAGCCGGCCAGGCGCGGGGAGAACACCGCGTCGCCCTCCTGGACCCGGAAGATCGAGTCGACCAGGTCGGTGCCGGTGATCGTCTTGGTGACATAGCCCCGCGCGCCGCCCCGGATCACGCCGATCACGTCCTCGGCGGCGTCGGAGACCGAGAGCGCGAGGAAGCGCACCGGGTCCTCGGCCGCCGCCATCAGGCTCGCGCAGCGGCGCAGCACCTCGACCCCGCCGCCACCCGGCAGGTGCACGTCGAGCAGGACGACCTCCGGGCGGGTGGCGGTGATCACCGTGACCGCCTGATCGACGTCGGCCGCCTCACCGACCACTTCGACCCCGGTCACATCGGTCCGGCCGATCTCGGCCTGCACACCCGTGCGGAACATCCGGTGGTCGTCGACGAGCACGACCCGTACCCGGCGCTCCGCGGTCGGCGTCCCCGTCGTCCCGGTTCCGGTCTCGTCGCTCATGCGTCCGCCCTCTCCATCTCAAGCTCCACTTCGGTGCCTCCGCCCGGCACCGACCGCAGCCGGGCCGAACCGCCGTTGCGCTGCATCCGGCCGATGATCGATTCTCGTACGCCCATCCGGTCGGCGGGTACGGAATCGAGGTCGAAGCCGGGCCCCCGGTCCCGTACGGAGACGAAGACCGAACGGCCCTCGACCTCCGCGTAGACCTGCACCGCCCCACCCTCGCCACCGTACTTCGCGGCGTTGACCATCGCCTCGCGTGCGGCCTGCATCTGTGCCACCAGCTTCTCGTCGAGCGGGCAGTCGCCCACGACGACGACCTCCAGCGGGACGCCGTGCTTGTCCTCGACCTCTGCCGCGGCCCGCTTCACCGCCTCGGCGAGGGTCTCCGGCTCCTCCGCCTCGTCCTTGCCCGTGCCCTCCGGCCTGTACAGCCAGTTCCGCAGCTCCCGCTCCTGGGCGCGGGCGAGCCGGCGCACCTCCCCGGGCTCGTCCGCGTTCCGCTGGATCAGCGTGAGCGTGTGGAGCACGGAGTCGTGGACATGGGCCGCGACCTCGGCGCGCTCCTGCGCGCGGATGCGCATCGTGCGCTCCTCGGAGAGGTCCTGCGACATCCGCACCAGCCACGGCCCGGCGAGCAGCGCTATGCCGGTGAGAACGGCGATCGCGGCGGTCAGCGCCGTGCCCAGCTGGGCGGCGGAGCCGCGGACCACCATGAAGACGGCCAGCCCCATGCCGACCAGCGCGACTCCGGCGAAACCGCGGGCCAGTTGCAGGGCGCGCCTGCGGCGGCCGGTCTCGGTCCAGCTGGCCCGGCGGGCGTTGTCCGCCTGTCGCCAGACGAGCACGACCCCGACGCCGATCAGGAGCGTCGGCCAGACGTAGCGGTCCGTCCGATTGCCCCAGTCGATGTTCCCCGCGAAGATCGCGGCGCCGATCGCGAGCGCGATCAGCGCGAAGACCTGGCCCCGGTCCGGCTTGCGCAGCCTGCGCCGGCCGTCGGCGGTGGTCTCGAAGACCGGCCGGGGCGTGGAGCGGCCGCCGACACCGAGCGGGACGACGATCCAGAAGACCGCGTACAGCAGGGCGCCGAGGCCGTCCGCGAGGAGCAGGGCCACGAACAGGGCCCGGACCCAGACGACGGGCAGCCCCAGATGCCCCGCGAGGCCGCGCGCGACGCCACCGAGCCACCGTCCGTCGGCGCTCCGGTAGAGCTTGCGCACGGGCGGTTCGTCGGTCTCGGTGACACGGGCGGTTGCGGGCATGGACCGATCGTCACACGTCCGGCCGGGCGCGGACATCAGGGTCTGCCCTGAGATCGCCCCGAGAAGTACACGACCCCCCGGGGCTCCCTCGGGGTCGAACGTCCGCGGAATATCAGGGTCGGGCCAGGGTCGGTCCCGGTGCCGCGGCGGGGCACCGGCCGTCACCATGGACGCATGACGAGTTCGACGCCCTCTCACCACGAGGCCCCGCCCGCGACGGGGGCCCCGCCCGTCGCGCCCCTGCGGCGCTCGCGGCGGCACAAGGTCGTGGCCGGTGTCTGCGGCGGCCTCGGCCGGCACTTCGATCTCGATCCGGTGATCTTCCGGATCGCGGTGGGCGTGCTGTCCGTGACCGGCGGCATCGGGCTGATCTTCTACGGCTTCGCGTGGCTGCTCCTCCCGCTCGCGGGCGAGGAGGAGAACGAGGGCCGCAGGCTGCTGTCCGGCCGGGTCGACGGGGCGGCGCTCGCGGCCGTGCTGATGGCCCTGGTCGGCTGCGGCGTCTTCCTCTCGATGCTCGGCAACGGCGGGACGCTGGCGTTCGCGATGATGCTGTCGATAGCGGTGTGCGGGGCGGCGGTCTGGTCGCAGCGACGCATGCAGGTGGTCGGCGGGGACACCGAGGGAAGGGTGGACGCGGCGACGGCGCAGGCGGTCGCGGAGGCACCACCGGAGGCGAAGGCACCGCCGCTGGTGGAGTTCCCGTCCTGGTGGAAGGACCCCATCGTCAAGGACGGTTCGACCGGCAGGATCGCCGTCGGCTACCTCTGGGGCCCGCACGGTGCGGTGGACGGGGACGGCCGGTTCGAGAACGGCGGGATCCCGGAGCCCGGAAGCCGGTGGGGCACGGACGGCGGCGGTGCCGGGCGGGGCCCGGCGGCCTCGGCGGTCCGGCGCGGCCCGCGCTCCATCGGCGGCCCGGTCTTCCTGCTCGCGCTGCTCGCCGGCGGCCTGGGCACGGGCCTGTCCTGGGAGACGCATCCGCTCGGCACGGCCCTGCAGATCGGCCTGGTCGCCGCCCTGGGCGTGTTCGGTCTCGGCCTGGTGGTCAGCAGCTTCCTCGGCCGGACCGGATTCGGCACGATCTTCCTGACCGTGGTCACCGCCGGACTGCTCGCGGTGGCGGCGGCGCTGCCGAAGGAGATCTCCACGGAGTGGGTCCGCACGACCTGGGAGCCCGCGTCGGTCGCCGCCGTACAGCCGCGGTACGAACTGGGCACGGGCGTCGGCACGCTCGATCTCTCCCGCCTCGTGGTGCCCGCCGGGGAGACCGTCGGCACGGAGGCCGACGTCGGGGCCGGCAAGCTGGAGGTGATCGTCCCGGAGAACGTCACCGTGAAGCTGCGGGCCCAGGTGGGACTGGGCGATCTCCAGCTGCCCCAGCAGGCTCCCGGCGACATCGACATCGCGCCGGACCGCGACGTCACCCGGACGCTCGCCCCGCCGAAGGGCACCGTCCCGGCGGGTACGGTCGACCTCTCGCTGGAGGTCGGTCTCGGACAGGTGGAGGTCACCCGTGCTGCTTCATGAGTTCCGCCCCGGCCGGCTGATCGCCGGCGCGACCGCCCTCGCGCTCACCGCGATGTACGCCGGCGACGCCTCGGGCGCCTGGACCACCCCCTGGTACGAGGTGGCCCCGGTCCTCTTCGGTGGTCTGGGGGTGGCCGCCCTGGCGACCTGGGTCGCCTACCGTGTGCGCCGTCGCTCGGCGCGCAGGGCGTCGAGCGAGAAGTACGCGGCTCCGGCGAGCACGAGCGGCAGCCAGGACATCAGATAGGCGAGGTCGTTCCCGTAGTAGTACGGGTTCACCTGCCAGCTGACGGTCAGCCACAGGCTGAGGGAGATCAACGCCCCGCCGAGTGCGGCCAGCCGGGCGAACAGGCCCACGAGCGTCCCGATGCCGACGGCGAGCTCCCCGAACGCGATGGCGTAGCCGAAGCCGACGGGGTTGTTCAGGGCCATGTCCACCATGGCCGGGATCGCCGAGGTGTCCCGGACGCCGCGCATCATCTCGCCGATGGACCCGCTGCCGGTGTCGGACATGAAGGCGGAGTCGGTGAGCTTGTCGATCCCGGCGTAGACGAAGGTGATCCCGAGGAAGAGCCTCAGCGGCAGCAGGGCGTACCGCGAGCCGGTCTCCTTCCAGCCGGCGAGCCCCGTGGCCGACCGTCCGTGGCCACCGTTCCCGTACGTCCCGGTCGTTCCGTGCATTCGTTCCGACATCGTCGACCTGCCTCTCCCGCGCCGCTGTCCGTCCGCAGAACCGATTGTCCTCGGACCCCCTGTGTGGGGATACGCGAGGAACGCGTCGGGAGTTCAGGCGAGCCCGATCGGCTCAGTCGACGACGTCGATCGTGACCCGGTTGGTCTCCACGCCCGAGGCCGTCACCACCCACACCTCGACCCGTCCCGGCTCGACGTCCACGGGCAGCGGGACGGTCAGGGAGGTGTCCGTGGGGTTGGCGAAGCCGCCCGGGACGGGCACCAGCGGGACATGGGCGTGGACGGATCCGATGCGCACGACCAGTCGGGTCAACGGGTCCGGCCCGGCGGCGCCGGCCGGTACGAAACCGGCCCCGCGGATCTCGATGTCGTCGCCGGTACGGATCGGGGCGTCCAGATCGCCCGCCTCGCGGGAGCGGACGACGGAGAAGACGGCGGGCCGGCCGCCCTCGACGCACTTCGCGGCGAGCGAGCAGGCCGCCGCGGTGGCGACCAGGAGCACCAGGTACCAGGGCAGGCCGGGCAGCCGGTCGGGTGCGCTCCCCAGGCGCACGGCACCGAGGGCGAGGGCGACGCCGGAGACGGCGAGGTAGGCGAGGTCCGTGGGGCAGGCGCGTCCGTTGTCGTCGCAGAGGAGGTCGGCCGCGCGGGGACGGTCGGCGCGGACCTTCTGAAGGCTCTGCGCCATGACCCGGGCCCACACGATCCGGCGGGTGGCGACGGCGACCGCCGCCGTCAGCGCGAAGACGGCCGTCAGCCCGGCGCCGTGGGAGATCCCGAGACCGGCAGGGTGGGCTCCGGTGGCCAGCCGCAGCGTCAGGAAGAGCACCGTGTAGACGGCGAAGAGCAGCCAGCAGGCCGCGACCGCGCGGGACGTGGAGAGCCGGTTGTCCTCCCCGATCAGCGGGGCGAGGACTCCGCCGCGTGCCCGGTGGGCGTGGGCGGCGCCGGTCAGCGGGACCGCGAGGAGGAGCGCGGCGACGAGCGCGGCCGTGCGCGCCCCCGTCCAGCCCGTGCCGATCGCGGTGAGCGCCTGCCCCAGGAGCAGCGCGAGGACCGCACCCCACACGGTGCCGAGGGTGGCGTGCCTGACCCGCCGGTGCCAGGCGTCGCCGGCCTCGCGGCCGCGCGCGGCGACGGCACGGGCCGACTGGGCCAGTTCGTCGGAGACCCACTGGCGGGAGGCGACGGGCGAGTGCGCGACGGCCGCGGGCACCCCGTGGCCGGCGGCGAGCTCGTCGCGTCGGGCGAGGAAGGCGGCGACGGCACGCCGGTGACCCGCGCGCCCGCCCTGTGCGCATCCCGCGTGGTCACCGCACTGTCTCGCCTCTTGCACCGCCACGGCGCCCACTTCCCGATCCATCCGTCAACTGGCCGTTGATGTAAGGGAATTGTGCCGCACCGGGGAGCCTCCCGAGTGCTCCGCGCGCCCCGCGCGAGAGTGATTGAAGCGTCATCACATTGACGTAAGGACAGCCAAGACCTGCTTCTACGACAACAGTTCGGGCTCCGCTCGGCTGATCCTGCGCCACAGCGGCTGGTAGTTGATCCAGGCGGCGAGATCGGTGCCGAGCTGCTCGCGGGTGGCCACCGCCTCCCGGTGCCCGATCGGCACCGGTTTGCCCGCGGCGCGCGCCGCCAGCTGCACCTCGGCGCAGCGCTCCATCGCGATGAACCACCAGGCGGCCGCGTCGACCGAGGTCCCGACGGTCAGCAGACCGTGGTTGCGCAGCACGATCGCCTTGTACGGCCCGAGGGCCGTGGCGATCCGCCGTCCCTCCTCGCGGTCGACGGCCACCCCGGTGTACGCGTCGTAGAGCGCGTGGTCCCGGTAGAAGCCGCAGGCTTCCTGGGTGATCGGCTCGACCATCTCGCCGAGGGCGGCCAGCGCCCGCCCGTAGGTGGAATGGCTGTGCGCGACGGCGACGACGTCGGGCCGGGCCCGGTGGACCTCGGCGTGGACGGCGAAGGCGGCCTGGTTGACCGGGGCGCCGCCGAGCACGACCCGCCCGTCGCCGTCGACCAGGACGAGGTCGCTCGCCGTCACCTCCTCGAAGGGCGCGCCGAAGGGGTTCACCCAGAAGCAGTCGGCGTGCTCGGGGTCCCGGGCGGTGACATGACCGGAGACGCCCTCCTCGTATCCGAACCGCCCGAAGAGTCTGAGCGCGCCCGCGAGTCTCCGCTTGCGGTACGTCCGCTCCTCCTCGACGGTCCCGTGGACGGGAGGCATCGCGACGCGGAGCCGGTCGGCGGGTACGGGGGCCGGTGTCTCGCTCATGCGCGGGAAGGTAACGCCGGACCGCGCAACTGACCAGAGCGATCACACACCGAAGACGACGAGGACGAGGAATTCGCCGAACCCGGCGGAACACCCCGGGCGGCGGACACGGCGAAGCCGCCGCACCCGGACTGCGGGGCGGCGGCTTCGTCGGACTACGGAGTGACCGGGAGGACTACTCCCACTCGATGGTGCCCGGCGGCTTGCTCGTCACGTCGAGCACCACGCGGTTCACATCGGCGACCTCGTTGGTGATCCGGGTCGAGATCTTCGCCAGGACGTCGTACGGCATCCGCGTCCAGTCCGCCGTCATGGCGTCCTCGGAGGAGACGGGGCGCAGGACGATCGGGTGGCCGTAGGTGCGGCCGTCGCCCTGCACACCCACCGAGCGCACATCGGCGAGCAGCACGACCGGGCACTGCCAGATCTCGCGGTCGAGACCGGCGGCCGTCAGCTCCTCGCGGGCGATGGCGTCGGCGTCGCGCAGCAGGTCGAGGCGCTCCTTGGTGACCTCGCCGACGATGCGGATGCCGAGGCCGGGGCCGGGGAACGGCTGGCGCTGGACGATCTCCTCCGGCAGGCCGAGCTCCTGGCCGACCATGCGGACCTCGTCCTTGAACAGCTGGCGCAGGGGCTCGACGAGCTCGAACTCGATGTCGTCGGGGAGGCCGCCCACGTTGTGGTGGGACTTGATGTTGGCGGTGCCGGTGCCGCCGCCGGACTCGACGATGTCCGGGTAGAGCGTGCCCTGGACGAGGAAGGCGACCTCGGGACCCTCCTCCTGGAGGATCTCCAGCTGCGCCTGCTCGAAGACGCGGATGAACTCGCGGCCGATGATCTTCCGCTTGGTCTCCGGGTCGGAGACGCCGGCGAGCGCGTCGAGGAAACGCTGCTGCGCGTCGACGACCTTGAGGTTGGCGCCGGTGGCGGCCACGAAGTCCTTCTCGACCTGCTCGGTCTCGCCCTTGCGCATCAGACCGTGGTCGACGTAGACGCAGGTGAGCTGCGAGCCGATGGCCTTCTGCACGAGCGCGGCGGCCACGGCGGAGTCGACGCCGCCGGAGAGACCGCAGATGGCGCGCTTGGTGCCGACCTGGGCGCGGATGGCCGCGACCTGCTCCTCGATGACGTTGCCCGTGGTCCAGCTGGGCTCGATGCCGGCGCCGCGGTAGAGGAAGTGCTCCAGGATCTGCTGGCCGTGCGTGGAGTGCAGCACCTCGGGGTGGTACTGGACGCCGTACAGCTTCTTCTCGTCGTTCTCGAAGGCGGCGACCGGGACGACGTCCGTGGACGCGGTGACGGCGAAGCCCTCGGGAGCGGCGGAGCAGGCGTCGCCGTGCGACATCCACACGGACTGCTCGGTCGGGGTGCCCTCGAAGAGGGTCGATCCGGCCTTGGAGACGTGCAGCGGCGTACGGCCGTACTCGCGGGCGCCCGTGTTGTCGACGGTGCCACCGAGGGTGGTCGCCATCAGCTGGAAGCCGTAGCACATGCCGAAGACGGGGACACCGGCCTCGAAGAGCGAGCGGTCGAGGCGCGGGGCGCCCTCCGCGTACACGGAGGACGGGCCGCCGGAGAGGATGATCGCCTTCGGGTTCTTGGCCAGCATCTCGGCCACCGGCATGGTGGACGGGACGATCTCGCTGTAGACCCGCGCCTCACGGACGCGTCGGGCGATGAGCTGGGCGTACTGGGCGCCGAAGTCGACAACGAGGACTACGTCCGGGTTGGTGACGTCGGGCGCGGCAGCGGGAGTCGCTGATGACACT
Source organism: Streptomyces sp. NPDC047971 (assembly GCF_040653355.1). Classification (NCBI taxonomy): domain Bacteria; kingdom Bacillati; phylum Actinomycetota; class Actinomycetes; order Kitasatosporales; family Streptomycetaceae; genus Streptomyces; species Streptomyces sp. NPDC047971. Next base: position 44,906 of record NZ_JBEZNW010000016.1, read on the forward strand.
ACGGCGGCCTTCCGGCGGTAGGGAGGGGGTCCCCCGAAGGGGGCTATTTGTCGATTCTACCGGCGCGCCGGAGTCGCTTTTCGTCTCACCATCCGAACCCGGTTTGGTCCCGCCACCGGACGGGGGTCCATACTGTCGCCATGCGCAAGCTCACGACCTTCGTCTTTACCTATGGCACCGGCCCGTCCGGCTGCCATGGTCGTGTTGCTTAGCTGACAAGCGACTTCCCAGGCGCCCCGGGCCGACAAGGCCCGGGGCGTTCTGTCGTTTCCGGGCCGTGTCACTCCGGGGCAGCCGACACCGACACCCCGAGGAGCACCACCATGACCGCCCTGACCCACACCGAGAAGACCGGCGCCCGCACCGACGAGGCGGCGGCGCTCATCGGCGACGCCCGTGAGCGCATCGACGCGCTCGACGACCGGATCATCGGCCTGATCCAGGAACGGATGGCCGTCTCGGCCGTCATCCAGGAGGCCCGGATCGGCTCGGGCGGGCGCCGGGTGAACCTCGCCCGCGAGATGGAGGTGCTGGGCCACTACAGGGACGCGCTGGGCAAGCCCGGTACGGCGCTGGCGATGACGATGCTGGAGCTCTGCCGGGGCCGCATCTGAGCGCGCGGGCCGGTGCGCTCGCGCGTCCGTGCGGGCGCGGGCGGGTGTGGCGCCCGCGCCGCGCGGTGAGCGCGCTCGCGGATCGGCGTGCGCTCGCGTATCCGGGTGCGTCCCCGCATCTGCGTTCGGGCCCGCTCTCACCCGTACGGCGCGTGACCGGCTCCCGTACCCCTTCGTTGGTCCCGGTGTCCGTGCCAGCCAGGGGCGGGCCCGAAAAAACCACGCGTGGCTTCGCTGGGGCGTGTGACGTACCGCAAGTACGTCGTGGGACCTCGCCCCAGCGCGCGTGACCGGACGGCAGGGGACAGCAGCCCGGTCACCCAGAAAGGGCGGTCGGCCCCGGGGACGCCCGGGGCCGACCGCAACCGGCACGACGGATGCCCGGCCGCACCCGTCCAGCACGATGCGAGACACCCACACCCCCGTCCCACCGCACCTCCTCACCACACACGCGGCGCAACCCCCCGGCGCCGCTCCCCTCGGCACCGCAGCTGCCCTGTCACCGGTGCCGATCTCCGAGGGCCCCGTCGCGCGACCGGAATCGCGCGACGGGGCCCTCGCGTACGAGATCTTCGACGTGACGCGCGTCACATGACATTTCCGTCCGGCGCCTACAACCAATCCCCCTGGCCACAGGTCATCTATGCAGCACCACCCAGAAGCTGGAGAGGCGCTGCACTCGGAGGGGGGTGCAGCGCCTCTTCCATGTCCTCTCCCGCTACGACTTCTTCGGCGGGACGGCGGGCATCCCCAGGAACGGCAGCTTCAGCGCGCCGAAGGCGTCCGCGGGGACCACCGGCGACTTCGGAGCGACCGCCGCCAGTCGCGCGTACGCCTCGCCCTGGACCGGCCGCGGGTCCTCCTCGCCCTTGTTCGGCCAGAACGACATCGCGCGCTCCGCCTGGGCCGTGATCGTCAGCGAGGGGTTGACCCCGAGGTTCGCGGAGACCGCCGCACCGTCGACGACCGAGATGCCCGGGTGTCCGTAGAGCCGGTGGTACGGGTCGATGACACCGGACTCGGCGTCGGCGCCGATCGGGCAGCCGCCGAGGAAGTGCGCCGTGAGCGGGGTGCCCATCAGCTCGCCGATGTTGGAGCCGGCGAAGCCGTTGAGCTCCTCGGCGAGCAGGGAGGCCGCCTTGGTCGCCTCCGGGATCTGGTTCGGGTTGGGCGCGCCGTGGCCCTGGCGGGCCGTGAGGAGCCCCTTCCCGATGCCGCCGGGCTTGCGGAAGGTCGTCAGGGAGTTGTCGAGGGACTGCATGACGAGGCCGATGATGGTCCGCTCCGACCAGCGGCGGTTCGAGAGCGCCCGGAGCGCGAGCGTGGGGTGCTTCGCCATGTTGAGGAACCAGCTCCGCACCCGGTGCGCGCCGTAGGGCACCTGGAGGATCGTCATGCCGCCCATGGCGTTCGAGCCCTTGCCGTAGCGGACCGGCTCGATGTGGGTGTTCTCGTCCGGGTGGATCGAGGAGGTGATCGCCACACCGCGCGTGAAGTCGACCTTCTGCGCGCCGTGCTTCTTGCGGTACCGCCGGTCGGTGGTCTGCGCGCCGACCAGTGCCTCGGAGTTGGTGCGGGTCAGCTCGCCCAGCCGGCCCGAGATCCGGGGCAGCAGCCCGGTGTCCTTCATCCGGTGCAGCAGCGTCTGCGTCCCGTACGTCCCGGCCGCGACGACGACCCGCGGGGCGGTGAAGGTGCGGCCCTTCCCCTTCTTCTTGTCGTCGGTGGGGAGGGTCCTGACGGCGTAGCCGCCCCGGGAGTCCTCGGTGAGGGCGATCACCGACGTCATGGGGTGGACGACGGCTCCCGCCTTCTCGGCGAGGTAGAGGTAGTTCTCGTTGAGGGTGTTCTTGGCACCGTGACGGCAGCCCGTCATGCACTCGCCGCACTCGGTGCATGCCTTGCGGGACGGACCGGCGCCGCCGAAGTACGGGTCGGCGACCTCGGCGCCCGGCTTCGCCTTCGCCGTCCCGTCGGCATCGTCGCCGTCGCCGAAGAAGACGCCGACCGGCGCCAGGTGGAAGGTGTCGCCGATCCCCATGGCCTGCGCGGTGGCCTTCAGATGGACGTCCGAGGGAGTCGTCGTCGGGTTGATCCGGACGCCCAGCATCCGCTTGGCCTGGTCGTAGTAGGGCGTCAGCTCCTCCTGCCAGTCCGTGATGTTCTTCCACTGCGGATCGTTGAAGAACGGCGCGGGCGGCACGTAGAGGGTGTTGGCGTAGTTCAGGGAGCCTCCGCCCACACCGGCGCCCGCCAGCACCATGACATTGCCCAGCAGGTGGATGCGCTGGATGCCGTAGAGGCCGAGGGCCGGGGCCCAGAGGAAGTTCTTCAGGTCCCAGGAGTTCTTCGGCAGCTCGGCCCGTGCGAAACGGCGCCCGGCCTCCAGGACGCCGACCCGGTAGCCCTTCTCCGTCAGACGCAGGGCCGTGACGGAGCCGCCGAAGCCGGAGCCGACGACGATGACGTCGTAGTCGTACGCGTCGTCCTCTTCCTGCTCCTGATTTGGGGAAGGGGGTACCGCGGTCATGGCTCTCCTCGTACGAAAGGGTGCGGAATCGGGCAGTGCGGTCAGCGCAGGCGCAGGGCCTTCATCGCCTTCAGGGACAGGCTCATGAAGGCGGCGTACTTCTCGTCGTCCATCCCGAAGGAGGGGGCGAGCGGGATCAGCCGCTGCTGGGCCACGGTCTGGGCCTCGGTGAACTTGAGGATGCCCTCCGAGCCGTGGCGCCGGCCGAGACCGGAGTCCTTCATCCCGCCCATCGGCGCCTGGACGCTGCCGTAGGCCGGCGCGTACCCCTCGTTGATGTTGACGGTGCCGGTGCGCAGCCGTGCGGCGACCGCGTGGCCACGGCGGGAGTCCTTCGTCCAGACCGAGGAGTTGAGGCCGTACGGGGTGGCGTTGGCCAGCTCGACGACCTCGTCCTCGTCCGTGAAGCGGTAGAGGGAGACGACCGGGCCGAAGGTCTCCTCGGAGCAGACGGCCATCGGCGCCTCGACGCCGTCGAGGATGGTCGGCTCGTAGAACAGCGGGCCGATGTCGGGGCGGGCGACACCACCGGCGACGAGCGTGGCGCCCTTGGCGACGGCCTCCTCGACGTGCTTCTTGACCGTCTCCAGCTGCCGCTCGCCGACGAGGGAGCCCATGTCGGCGCCGTAGGAGAGGGAGTTGCCGAGCCGCATCGCCTTCGTGCGGGCGGCGAAACGGGCGACGAAGTCGTCGGCGACCGACTCGTGGACGTAGAGGCGCTCGATGGAGATGCAGAGCTGTCCGGCGGAGGAGAAGCAGGCGCGGACGGCTCCGGCGGCGGCCTTCTCGATGTCGGCGTCCTTGAGGACCAGCATGGCGTTCTTGCCGCCGAGCTCCAGGGTCACGCCGACGAGCCGGGCGGCGGCGCCCCGGGCGACCTCGCGGCCGGTGCGGGTGGAGCCGGTGAAGGAGACGTAGTCGGCGTGCTTGACGACCTCGGGGCCGACGACCGGGCCCTCACCGATGACGACCTGGAAGACCTCGGCGGGCAGCCCGGCCTCGATGAGCAGGTCACGGGCCCACAGGGCGGTGAGCGCGGTCTCGGTGTCCGGCTTCATCACGACGGCGTTGCCCGAGACGAAGGCGGGCAGCGCGTCGCCGACGGACAGCTCCAGCGGGTAGTTCCAGGGCGCGATCTGGCCGACGACACCGCGCGGCTGGCGCAGCTCGGTGACCTTGGTGAGGGTCGGCACGACGCCGGTGTGGTGCTTGGGGCGCAGGTAGGAGGGGGCCTTGCGGCCGTAGTGGCGGGCGGCGACGGCGACCGCCTGCACCTCCTCGTGGGCGTGGAGTCGCGCCTTGCCGGTCTCCAGCTGGATGAGGTCGAGGACCTCGGCCTGGCGCTCCAGGATCAGGTCGTGGAAGCGGAGGAGCACCGCGGCGCGGGCGCGGACGGGGAGCGCGGCCCAGGCGGCCTGGGCGGCGCGGGCGCGGGTGAACGCCTCGGCGACGTCGTCGGGGGTGGACTCGGGCAGCTCGGCCAGCCGCTCCCCGGTGAAGGGGGTGTGGTTCGCGGTGCGGCCGGAGCCCACCACTCCGCGGGTCAGCTGGGCGACCACCTCCGGCGTGACCACGTCGGCGGCGGTGCGGACACCGGCCGGGGAGGGCGCGAGGGGGTTCGTGCCGATGGCGGCGGTGGCCGGGGTGGCGAGTGCCTGCGAGTCCGTCATGAGGGCGAGAGTAGGCCGCATTCCGCCCTTTGGGTACCCGTCGGTAACGCGTTTTCACCGGGTGCGCACAATCGCGCCAGCGATCGCTGGCACATAAGCCCTGATCAGCGGCTTACGGCGGCTGGGAGGGCGATTTCGCGGATTGCCGCCCGGTCAGTCGCCCGGCGCCCGCCAGTGCTGGAGAACGATGTCGAACTGCTCCCGGGTGGTCTCCCAGCTCGACTCCGGCGAGGCCATGTAGATGGCGTACTCGGTGCCGTCGTCCGCGAAGTACAACTGGTCGATGGCGTGTCTCGGGCCCGGGAACTCCTGCTTCTCGTACCAGGTGAACTCCCACCGGGCCGAGCGGACCTGGTCGCGGTAGGTGTTCTGGTTCAGCTTGATCTTCTGGTAGTTCATGCGCTTCTTGAGCGTCTTCTCCAGATCCAGCACGTGCATGTACGGGTTCTCGAAGTCGGGCGTGGGATCGATGCTGATCCGGATCCGGTGGCGTCCGTTGTCCGGCGTGTAGTCGATGCTGTCGCCCTCGGTCTGGCGCTTCCAGCCCTTGGGGACCGCCAGGCTGAAGCCCTTGAGGTCCTCGACGCGGTGCCAGCCGGCCGGGAGGGCCTCCTCGTCGGCGGGCTGCGTCACCTCGGGCTGCGTGCTCTGACCGGCGTCCGCGGCCTTGCCGCCTCCGGAGTAGTGCATGGCGGCGAAGACGGCTCCACCGGCGACCAGGCCGGCGAGGACGGCCGCCAGGACCGCCGAACGCCACCGGCCGCGCCCCTTGGGCGCCGTCGCTCCGGGCCGGGGCACGACGGTGGGGGTGGCCGTGGGGACGGGGGTGGCCGTGGGCGTGGGTTCCTGCTCGGGGATGCGGGCCGTCGCGGAGGCCAGCTCCTCCCGCCCCACTCTCCGCGTCGGCACGTACGCCTGCGCGGCCTGGGGCGTACGGCCCTCCATGGCGTCGAGCAGCATCCGCTCCGCCTCGTCGGCCCCCGGCCGGTCCGCCGGGTCCTTGCGGAGCAGCGCCACGATCACGGGGGCCAGCGCGCCGGCCTTGCCCGGGTGCGGCGGTTCCTCGGTCACCACGGCCTGCATGGTGCTGATGGGCGAGGTCCGCCGGAACGGCGAGGTTCCCTCCACCGCCGTGTACAGCGTCGCCCCGAGCGACCAGAGGTCGGAGGCCGGGCCGGGGTCCCCGCCCCGCACCCGCTCGGGCGCCAGGTAGTCGATGGAGCCGACGAGTTCACCGGTCCGGGTGATCGTGGAGTCGCCCTCGATCGCGGCGATGCCGAAGTCGGTGAGCAGGACCCGGCCGTCGCGGGCCAGCAGGACGTTGCCGGGCTTGACGTCCCGGTGCAGGACGCCCGCGGCATGCGCGGCACGCAGCGCACCGAGGACGTGCAGGCCGATCCGGGCCGCCTCGGCGGGCTCGATCGTGCCCGCCTCCTTCGCGGCGTCCGCGAGCGAGGGGCCGTCGACGTACTGCATCACGATCCACGGCCGGTCGTCGTGCTCCAGCACGTCGTGCACGGTGACCACGCCCGGGTGCGTGATCCGGGCCGCGGCCCGGGCCTCCTTCTGCGTACGGGCGTGGAGAACCAGCCGGTCGGCCTCGGCGACGAACCGACCCGCCGTCAACTCCTTGACCGCCACCACCCGGTGCAGGACCTCGTCGTGCGCCCGCCAGACCTTGCCCATGCCACCACGGCCGATGGTCTCGGCCAGCCGATAACGACCGGCGAGCAGCAGCCCCGCCGCGGTGTCCGCACTCTGTGAATGTTCCACTGTCCCCCGCCTGTTCCTTCAGATGCCAGGTTACGGAGGGGAAGTGGGGGTACGGAACATCGGGGCGGGCAAAGGAACAGCACTGTGACCAGCCCGACGAGGACCGATGCTTTTCGGCCACGTATGCGAGGCTCGTCCCGTGCGAACCAGGGGCTTTCGTTGCGAGCTCAACGAGTCGCGCGGTACGCCTTCACGGCCTGGTCGTAGATCTCCGAGACCTTGTCCCGCTCGCTCTCCGGGCCGATGACCTGCACCACGTGGTAGCGCCCGCCGTGGATCAGGGCGAGATTGCGGACGAAGACATCCCGCCCGGTGGTGTCCTGCCAGGTGAACTGGCCCACCGCCATGGCCTGCTGGCCGACATCGATCCTGCGCAGCCCCGAGGCGCTGGACCAGGAGGAATCCCGCCACGGCTGGAGCTCACGCTCCTTGGTGCGCTGGTACGCCATCGGGTCGGAGCCGTTGGCCTGGACGGTGTCCCGGCCGGGGACGACGATCAGCGTGAAATCACCGCCGGTGTAGCGGACTTGGCCGGCGTCGTTGATCGGACTGCGCCGCCAGCCCTCGGCCACACCGATCTGGAAGCCCTCCGGGTCCTTCCGCAGGGTGTAACCGGCGGCGAGGGCGGGCGTGCTGGGCTCGGCGGCCGGCGGGGTCGTCCGCGCGGCGCTCGGCTCGGGGCTCGGTGTGGCGGGCGGCGCGGAACCTGCCGTGGACCGCTGCCCGGTGGGGCGGTCGGAGGAGCTGCCGACGGGCTGTTCGCCCTCGGCTCCCTCCTTGGGCATGAACAGCACGGCGTACGCGACCGCGCCCGCCAGCAGCAGGAAGATCAGGAGCAGCAGCGTGCGCCCGAGGGCGCGCGGGGAGCCGGCACCGCCGGTCGCTCGCGGCGCCCGGGGCGCGCGCTGCGGAAGCTCCTCGTGGAAGTACTCCTGGCGTGCGTCGTGACGCTGCTCCGCCCGCCGGTCCTCGCGGCGGCCCTCACGACGGCCGGGGCGTACGCTCCGTGGCTCCTTGCCCTTCCTGTGACGGTGCCGGCCACCGGCCGCACTCCCGCGGCGCCTGCGCACGAGCTCACCACGGCGGCGCACCACGGGCAGCCGGGTGGCGTCCACGGCGGGCAGCGGAACGATCCCCTGTCCGGCCTCGGGCTCCGGGGCGGACCGGACGAGCGAGCGCAGCCAGCCGCTCAGCTCCTCGAAGTCGGGGCGCTCGGTGGGGTCCTGGCGGAGCAGGGACTCGACGACCGGGCGCAGCGGGCCGCACTCCTCGGCGAACGCGGGTGGCTCGGCACACACGAGCTGGACCAGTTCGGCGGCGTTGTCCTCGGGGTACGGGGCGTGGCCCTGGACCACGCGGTAGAGCAGCGCGCCGAGCGCCCAGAGGTCGGTGGCCGGGCCGATCGGCGGGGCGAGCCGCCAGTTCTCGTGGACCGGTCCCGCCTGCTCGGGCGCCCAGCGCTCGGTGACCGCGCCGACGACCGCGATCCGCGCCTGGCGGGCCCGCTCGCCCGCCAGACGGGTGGCCGGCCCTCGGTAGACGCTCGCGGGGCCGGTCGCCTCGGCGGGGTCGCCCCAGCCTCCGGAGGAGGGTGCCGGTACGGGTACGGGCGGCTGGGGTGCGGACGCGGGGGTGTATCCCGCGGGGAGGGCGGGGAGCGCCGGGCCGGGAACGGAGCCGCCGCCCGCGGGTACGGGACCCGCGCCGTCGCGCGAGGCGTGGGGGCCGTCGCTCCAGGATCCGGTGAGCAGGGCCCGCGGCCCGCCGCCCTCGGTCCCGTACCCCTTCCGGTACGGGTACTCGTCGTCGGTGTCGTCCTCGTCGTCCTCGTCCGCGGCCTGGGACCACCAGTGCGGCTCCGGGCCCAGTCCCTGGGCGGGAGCCGGGGGAAGCGCGGGCGGCCCGTCGGGCTCGGGCTCCGGCTCGGGGGTCGAGCGCTGCACCGGGACGGCCCCGGTGTCGCCGGTGCGGGCCGCGGCGCGCGCTCCCGCCCGGTAGGCGGCGATGGCACCGGCGCGGGCCGCCCGTACGTCTCCCGTGGCGGGGGCCGCGGCCGGCCCCGGCAGCTCGGGGCGCGAGTCCGCCGTGATCTCCGTGCCCCCGCGCGCCCCCGGCACCACCGTGCCCGGGGCGGGGGCCTCCCCCGCGGAGGGCCCGACCGCGGGTGGCTCCCCGGACGACGCGTGACCGGAACCGGCCGCGCCCTCGTCCTCCTCGGCGAGCGGCACCGGTGCGTAGCCGCACAGCGCCTCCTCGGCCGCACCGGCCGCGAGGCCGGTCAGCACCACGCGGCCGTCGTCGCAGACGAGCACGGTCCGGGTGGTGATGTTCCGGTGGGTCCAGCCGTGCGCGTGCAGGGCGCGCAGGGCCGTCAGGACGTCGGAGCCGATCTCGGCCGCGCGGTAGGGGGAGAGGGGGCGCTCGGCGAGCAGCGCGGCCAGCGGCCTCGCGTCGACCAGTTCACTCACTATCCACAAGGAACCGGCCTCCGCGAACACGTCGAAGACCTGGTCGAGGCGCGGGTGGTCGGGGATCTGCGCGGCGGCCTGCGCCGCCTCGACGGCGCGTCGCACCGCGGGATCGGCCGGCCTGCGGGTCGCCCCGCCGTGGCCGCGGTCCGGTCGGTAGCCGGAGCCGTCGGCGTCGAGGAACTCGGCGTCGACCACTTCGGGCAACGGCACCTGTCGCACCCGGACTTCCTGGCCGCTGTAGGTGTCGAAGGCCCGTGTCTCCACGAGCTCGTGCGCGTCCGGGGAGGACAGAGGCAGGCGGTAGCGCTCGGCGAGCACCCTTCCCGCGTACTCCTCCACGACGCCTCCCCACCGAGCGCGCTGTCCCCCTGGTCCCGGCTACCCCGTGGCATCCCGTTCAGCTCTGGGGATCCCATGGATCAGTCGAAACCGTCAATTCCGATCCGGGCCCGTGCAGTTAACGGCTCTGTTCGGCTGCGTACGGTCCTCGGCCTCTCACGATACGTGGCGCCGGTCAGTCCTTGGGGCTGAACGTGGCGAACGCCGTGTCCCGCAGCGTCTTGCACGCGGGGGCGTCCCACTCGGCCGCCTTGCAGCTGATCATGATCGAGTACCCGCGCTTGGCGTCCACCTTGAAGCCCCGGTTCAGTATCCGGATCCTCATGCCCTTCTCGGTGCGCTCGAACTGCCAGTCGGCGACGGTCGGGTAGCCCTTGTACGAGACGGCGTCGATGCCGATGTGCCGGTAGCCGTTGCTGGTGGCGGCGACACCGACCGAGGCCGCGGCCCACGCGGCCCTCGCGTCGTCCTTGGGGTTGTTGTTGAAGTCGACCTGCACGCGGGGGTACCCGCCGTCGGCGTTGAATATCCCGCCCGAGTTCCGGCCGGCGATGCCGTTGAGCCGGAAGGTGGACGGCATCGCCATGGTGAAGTGGAACCGGTCGTTGCTCACCATGGTGTAGCCGGCGGGCAGCTGGGTGCCGCCCGTTCCGGGCCCGTTGGTGTTCGGCGCCCCGGAGGGCGTACCGCTCTGCTCGCCGGAGCCGGAGCCCGAACCGGAGCCCGAACCGGAGTCGGAGCCGGGCTGTTCGCCGCCCTGCTGGTCGGGGCTGCTCGGCTGCGTGCCCTGGTCCGTGCCGTCGCCGTTGCCGGCCGTGGCGCCGGCCGAGGCCACGGTGTCCCCGCCCTTGCCGCCGCCCTTGTTGTCCTTGCCCTCCTCGCCGCCGTTCAGCGCGACGGCCAGGATCGTGCCGAGGAGGGCCAGGACCACGACCGCCGCGATGATCACCAGCGTCCGGCGCGGTACGACATCGGTGAGCGAGGCCCGCGGCTGCGCCGGCCGGTTCCCGGTGTGGAGCGACTCCGGCCTGGCCTTCGGCTCGGGCCTCGCCGCGGCGGCCGCGTTCCGTACGGACCTCAGCGCTCCGCGCATGCGCTCCGCGGCCGCGTCCGCGCCCTTCTCCTTCGTGGCGGGCGGGGCGAACGGCGGCGTGGGCGGGACCGGCGGAAGCGGCACCACACGGGTGGCCTCCGGCGACGGCTCGGGCTCGGGGACGGGGGCGTCGAGCACCGCCCGCAGCAGCACCCGCGCGCCCGCGTCGTCGAGGCGCTGGGCGGGGTCCTTGACGAGCAGGCCGTAGATGACCTTCTCCAGGAGCGGCCCGGCGTTCTTCGGCGGGTCGACGGACTCGGTCATCACGGCGGTGAGCGTCGCGATCGCGGAGCCCTTGTCGTACGGCGGGCTGCCCTCGACGCTCGCGTACAACAGTCCGCCCAGGGACCACATGTCGGCGGCGGGGCCGGGCTTGTGGCCGCGCGCCCGCTCGGGCGAGATGTACGAGGGGGCGCCGACGAGCATGCCGGTGGAGGTGATCGACGGGTCGCCCTCCACCTGGGCGATGCCGAAGTCGGTGAGGACGACCCGGCCGTCCTCGGCGATCAGTACGTTGGACGGCTTCACGTCGCGGTGCAGGATGCCCTCGCGGTGCGCCGAGCGCAGCACGTCGAGGATCGCGAGGCCGACCTCGGCCGCGCGGTGCGGAGTGAGCGTGCCGTCCTCGCGCACGGCGTCGGCGAGGGACTTGCCCTCGATGAGCTCCATGACGATCCAGGGACGGTCGTCCTCGTCGACGACGTCGTAGACGGTCACGGCGCCGTTGTTGCGGATCCGGGCGATGGCCTTGGCTTCGCGCAGGGTCCGGGTGATGAGGCGTCGCTTCTCGTCCTCGTCGATGCTGTTGGGGAAGCGCAGCTCCTTGACGGCGACGGTGCGTCCCAGGGTCTCGTCGACCGCGCGCCACACCGTGCCCATGCCGCCGCGCCCGAGCACCGCGCCCAGCCGGTACCGGCCGGCCAGCAGACGTCCCTCGGCCGTCGCGGCCGTGCTGCCCGCCCCGGAGCGCCCCGCGCTCGCGGTGGCCTTCCGAGGCTCTGGCGCCTCGGCCTCGGACGCCTTGGTCTCCGGGCGCCTGGGCGCGTCGGCGTCCTTGGGCGCCGCGTCCCCGGGGCCACCGGCCTTGGAGGCATCGGCCTGGGAGACGTCGGGCTTGGAGGCACCGGACCTGGTGACCGCGTCCTTGGGCGCGTCGGCGGCCTGGGGCGCGACCGCGTCCCTGGGCTCCGAGCCCTCGGGCGCCTTGCCCCGGGGCACCTCGGCCTCGCGCGCCTCGCCCTCGGCGTTCGTGCCGCGCTCGGCCCCTGCCGTGTCATCGGTCGCCGCGGGCTCGGCCGACGTGGCCGGATCCTTGCCCCGCGTCACCTCCGGCTCCGCCTCACGCGCCGCTGGAACCACACCCCGGTCGCCGTCGGTTCCGGCACCCGCAGCGGCGTCCCGCCGAGGATCCCGCGCCGTGTCCCGCGACTGCTCCGCCTCCGACATGCGTCCCCTCTGCGATCCCTGATCTCCGCCCGCGTCCGCCGCTGCCCGCGCGATGCGGTAACCCACCCTGGAAGAGAGCTCATTGTCTCTCACTCAGGGACCGATACCGATCCCGGGTCCGCACTCCGAGAGGACGGCCTCGGAGGAAAGCTCTCCCACCATGGCACCCGACGCCGGGGCACCCCCTTCGGGTTCCCCGTCCGCGCGAACAGAATCCCGCAACCTCCCCCAAGGAGTCCCACCGGAGAGCGGCTTCTGCCGACGCGTCAGATCGGGACGATGTCCGGAGCGCCGAGCCGGGCCGCGTCGGCGGTCAGGTCGTCCGGCTGCCGCTGCGACTCCCTCTCCGCCTCGACCCGCTTGTCGTAGTGCTCGACCTCCTTCTCGATCTGGTTCTCGTCCCAGCCCAGCACCGGCGCCATCAACTCCGCGCACTCCCGGGCGCTGCGCGTCCCCCGGTCGAAGGTCTCGATCGAGATGCGGGTGCGCCGGGTCAGCACGTCGTCCAGGTGCCGGGCCCCCTCGTGGGAGGCCGCGTAGACGACCTCGGCGCGCAGATAGTCCTCGGCCCCGGTCAGGGGCTCGGCGAGGCCCGGGTCGGCGGCGATGAGTTCCAGGACCTCCTCGGCCAGCGACCCGAACCGGTTGAGCAGATGCTCGACGCGGACCACGTGCAGGCCCGTCCGCGCGGCGATCCTGGCCCGCGCGTTCCACAGTGCCTTGTACCCCTCGGCACCCAGGAGCGGGATGTCCTCTGTGACGCAGGCGGCGACCCGCTGGTCGAGCGCGTGGACGGCCTCGTCCACGGCGTCCTTGGCCATCACCCGGTAGGTGGTGTACTTGCCGCCGGCCACGACGACGAGGCCGGGGACCGGGTGCGCGACGGTGTGCTCGCGCGAGAGCTTGCTCGTGGCGTCCGACTCGCCCGCCAGCAGGGGCCGCAGCCCCGCGTAGACCCCCTCGACGTCGTCCCTGGTGAGCGGCACCGCCAGGACGCTGTTCACATGCTCAAGGAGATAGTCGATGTCGGCGCTGGACGCGGCCGGGTGTGCCTTGTCCAGGTCCCAGTCGGTGTCCGTGGTGCCCACGATCCAGTGCCGCCCCCAGGGGATCACGAACAGCACGGACTTCTCGGTCCGCAGGATCAGTCCGGTGTTCGAGTGAATCCGGTCCTTGGGCACCACCAGGTGGATGCCCTTCGACGCCCGTACGTGGAACTGCCCCCGCTCCCCGATGAGCGCCTGGGTGTCGTCCGTCCACACCCCGGTGGCGTTCACGATCTGCTTCGCCCGGATCTCGTACTCCCCGCCCGCCTCCACGTCCTGGACGCGCGCGCCGACGACTCGCTCCCCCTCGCGCAGGAAGCCGACGACCCGCGCGCGGCTGGCGACCTTCGCGCCGTAGCTCGCGGCCGTCCGCACGAGCGTGGTGACGAAGCGGGCGTCGTCCATCTGGGCGTCGTAGTACTGCAACGCCCCGACCAGGGAGTCCTTCTTCAGACAGGGGGCCACCCTCAGGGCGCCCTGCCGGGAGAGATGGCGGTGGACGGGCAGGCCGCGGCCATGGCCCGAGGAGACGGACATCGCGTCGTACAGCGCGACGCCCGAGCCCGCGTACAGCCGCTCCCATCCCTTGTGCTGCAAGGGATAGAGGAAGGGCACCGGCTTCACCAGATGAGGGGCGAGCCGCTCCAGGAGCAGCCCGCGCTCCTTGAGCGCCTCCCGCACCAGCGCGAAGTCCAGCATCTCGAGATAGCGCAGACCGCCGTGGATGAGCTTGCTCGACCGGCTGGACGTGCCGGACGCCCAGTCCCTGGCCTCCACGAGGCCCGTCGAGAGCCCTCTCGTGGCCGCGTCGAGCGCGGTCCCGGCGCCGACCACTCCGGCGCCCACGACCAGCACGTCCAGTTCGCGCTCCGCCATCCCGGCGAGCGCATCGGTGCGCTCGGCGGGTCCCAGTGTCGCTGTCCTCACCGCTGCCTCCCGTCGTCCCCCTGCGTGGTCGGGCTCACAGACTCGATTCTGTCCCGGCCCCCCGACTTCAGCCACCGCCTGTGGATAACACTCGGCGACCTTCGACCCCGCAATGCCGCATATCGGTCATATTTACGCCTAGTCTGACATTGCGCTCAACCCGTTCTGTCCACCGGGGTTGCGCGTCTCGTCCCCTCCGGCTACTGGGAAGGACGGCCCACCCTCCATGCCCGCTGATCTCGCCGTCATCGGCCTCGGCCACCTCGGACTCCCCCTCGCCCAGGCCGCCGTCGCCGCAGGCATCGACACCATCGGCTACGACACCGACCCTCGCCCCGTCGCCGAACTCGCCGCCGGCCGACCGCCGGTCGACGGCTCGCTCACCGCGTCGGAGATCCGCCGGATGCTCTCGGGGGGCTTCCGGCCCACGACCAACCCGGCCGAACTCGGCCGCGTCCGCACGGCGGTCATCTGCGCCCCGACCCCGCTCGGCCCCGACCACACCCTCGACCTGACCGCCGTCACCGAGGCCGCCCGCGCACTCGCCGCCAGGCTCCGGCCCCACACCACGGTCCTGCTGGAGTCACCCGTCCCGCCCGGCACCACCGAAGGCGCGCTGCGGGACCTCCTGGAGGAGGGCTCGGGGCTGCGCGCGGGGCGCGACTTCCACCTCGCCTACTCCCCCGGCCGCCTCGACCCGGGAAACCGCGCCCACGGCTTCGCGGGGACCCCCAAGGTCATCGGCGGTCTCACCTCCGCCTGCACGGAGTCCGCCGCCGCCTTCTACGGCCGGCTCACCGACAAGGTGGTACGCGCGCGTGGCCCGCGCGAGGCCGAGACGGTCAAACTCCTGGAGACCAACTTCCGGCACGTCAACATCGCCCTCGTCAACGAGATGGCGGTGCTCTGCCACGACCTGGGCGTCGACCTCTGGGACGTCATCCGCTGCGCCGAGACCAAGCCCTTCGGCTTCCAGGCTTTCCGCCCCGGCCCCGGAGTCGGCGGCCACGGCGTCCCCGTCGACACCGTCGGCACCCACCGCCCGCTCCGTATGGTCGAGCTGGCCGGCCAGGTCAACGAACGCATGCCGCAGTACGTCGTCCAGCGCTGCGCCACCCTCCTCAACGAGCACGGCAAGTCCGCCCGCGGCGCCCGGGTCCTTCTGCTGGGGGTCACGTACAAACCCGATCTCGCCGATCGCGAGGGCTCGCCGGCCGACGAGATCGCCCGTCGGCTGATGGACCTCGGCGCGGTGGTCAGCTACCACGACCCCCACGTCCCCGACTGGCGCGTCCGCGACCTTCCGGTCCCCCGCGCCGACTCCCTCTACGAGGCCGCCGCCCACGCCGACCTGACGGTCCTTCTGCAGCACCACCGCACCTACGACCTCCAGGGCCTGGCGGTCAAGGCGCAGCTCCTCCTCGACACCCGCGGCGCCACGCCGGCGGGCGCGGCCCATCGGCTGTGATCCCCCGAGGCGGCAGTCGCCTCGCGCACGAGAAGGGCCCCGCACCGAACGGTGCGGGGCCCTTCTCGTCGTACGCGGCGGGTGTCAGCGCTTGTGCTGCGAGTCCGCGACCGTGACCTCGACGCGCTGGAACTCCTTGAGCTCGCTGTAGCCCGTGGTGGCCATCGCCCGGCGCAGGGCGCCGAAGAAGTTCATCGACCCGTCCGGGATGTGCGACGGACCGGTGAGGATCTCCTCGGTCGTGCCGACGATGCCCAGGTCGACCAGCTTGCCGCGCGGGACGTCCTCGTGGACGGCCTCCATGCCCCAGTGGTGGCCCTTGCCGGGCGCGTCCGTGGCGCGGGCCAGCGGGGAGCCCATCATGACCGAGTCGGCACCGCAGGCGATCGCCTTCGGCAGGTCGCCCGACCAGCCCACACCGCCGTCGGCGATGACGTGGACGTACCGGCCGCCCGACTCGTCCATGTAGTCACGGCGGGCGGCGGCCACGTCGGCGACCGCGGTCGCCATCGGGACCTGGATGCCGAGCACGTTGCGCGTGGTGTGCGCCGCGCCGCCGCCGAAGCCGACCAGGACGCCCGCGGCGCCGGTGCGCATCAGGTGCAGGGCCGCGGTGTACGTGGCGCAGCCGCCGACGATGACCGGGACGTCGAGCTCGTAGATGAACTGCTTGAGGTTCAGCGGCTCGGCCGCGCCCGAGACGTGCTCGGCGGAGACCGTGGTGCCGCGGATGACGAAGATGTCCACGCCGGCGTCGACGACGGCCTTCGAGAACTGCGCGGTGCGCTGCGGGGAGAGCGCGGCGGCGGTGACCACGCCCGAGTCGCGCACCTCCTTGATGCGCTGCCCGATCAGCTCTTCCTTGATCGGGGCGGCGTAGATCTCCTGCAGACGGCGCGTCGCGGTCGCCTCGTCCATCTCGGCGATCTCGTCGAGCAGCGGCTGCGGGTCCTCGTACCGGGTCCACAGACCCTCGAGGTTCAGCACACCGAGGCCGCCCAGCTCGCCGATGCGGATCGCGGTCTGCGGCGACACGACCGAGTCCATGGGGGCGGCCAGGAAGGGGAGCTCGAAGCGGTAGGCGTCGATCTGCCAGGCGATCGAGACCTCCTTCGGGTCCCGGGTGCGCCGGCTCGGTACGACGGCGATGTCGTCGAACGCGTACGCCCTGCGGCCGCGCTTGCCGCGCCCGATCTCGATCTCAGTCACGATGTGTGGCCTTTCCCTCTACGTCTGCGCCTACCAGTATCCCCGACACAAGCGCGTGGGGCGGTTCCGGCCACATGCCGGAACCGCCCCACGCGTCGCGCTCTGTTACTTCCTGCTGTAGTTCGGCGCCTCGACGGTCATCTGGATGTCGTGCGGGTGGCTCTCCTTGAGCCCCGCCGAGGTGATCCGGACGAACCGGCCCTTGGACTCCATCTCCGCCACCGTGGCGGCACCCACGTAGCCCATCGTCTGGCGCAGGCCACCGACGAGCTGGTGCAGGACGTTGGAGAGGGGGCCGCGGTAGGGCACCTGGCCCTCGACGCCCTCGGGCACGAGCTTGTCGTCGGAGGCGACCTCGGCCTGGAAGTAGCG
This sequence comes from Streptomyces sp. NPDC047971, assembly GCF_040653355.1. NCBI lineage: Bacteria > Bacillati > Actinomycetota > Actinomycetes > Kitasatosporales > Streptomycetaceae > Streptomyces > Streptomyces sp. NPDC047971. The sequence continues at coordinate 61,864 of NZ_JBEZNW010000016.1, forward strand.
GTCCTTCGAGTACGACCTGCCCTGGCCACGGGACTGCATGGCACCGAGCGAGCCCATGCCGCGGTACGACTTGAACTGCTTGCCGTTGATGAAGAGCAGCTCGCCGGGCGACTCCTCACAGCCCGCGAGGAGGCTGCCGAGCATCACGGTGTCGGCGCCGGCGGCCAGCGCCTTGCCGATGTCGCCGGAGTACTGCAGGCCACCGTCGCCGATCAGCGGGACGCCGGCGGGACGGGCCGCGAGGGACGCCTCGTAGATGGCGGTGACCTGGGGCACTCCGATGCCCGCGACCACGCGGGTGGTGCAGATCGAGCCGGGCCCGACACCGACCTTGATGCCGTCGACACCGGCGTCGATCAGCGCCTGCGCGCCGTCGCGCGTGGCGACGTTGCCGCCGATCACGTCGACCTTCACGCTCGACTTGATCTTCGCCATCCAGCTCAGGGCGTTGCTGTTGTGGCCGTGCGAGGTGTCGACGACCAGGAAGTCCACACCGGCGGCGGCGAGCGCCTGGGCGCGCTCCAGCGCCTCGGGGCTGGCGCCCACGGCGGCACCGACGAGCAGCCGGCCCTCGGCGTCCTTGGCGGCGTTCGGGTACTTCTCCGCCTTGACGAAGTCCTTGACGGTGATGAGGCCCTTGAGCACGCCCTCGTCGTCGACGAGCGGCAGCTTCTCGATCTTGTGGCGGCGCAGCAGCTCCATGGCGTCGACGCCGGAGATGCCGACCTTGCCGGTGACCAGCGGCATCGGCGTCATGACCTCGCGGACCTGACGGCTGCGGTCGCTCTCGAAGGCCATGTCGCGGTTGGTGACGATGCCCAGCAGCTTGCCGTCCGGGTTGGTGACGGGGACGCCGCTGATCCGGAACTTGGCGCACAGGGCGTCCGCCTCGGCGAGAGTCGCCTCCGGGTGCACCGTGATGGGGTCCGTGACCATGCCGGACTCGGAGCGCTTCACCAGGTCGACCTGGTTGACCTGGTCCTCGACGGAGAGGTTGCGGTGGAGCACTCCGACGCCGCCGAGGCGGGCCATGGCGATCGCCATGCGGGACTCGGTCACCTTGTCCATCGCCGCCGACAGCAGCGGGATGTTCACCTGAACGTTGCGGGAGATCCGGGACGAGGTGTCGACCGCGTTCGGGAGCACCTCGGACGCTCCCGGCAGCAGCAGTACGTCGTCGTAGGTCAGCCCGAGTGTCGCGAATTTACCGGGCACTCCGTCGACGTTTGCAGTCATGACACCTTCCCCAATGGCCTTGATCGGTGCGGACGTCCATGCTAACGGGCCTCGACGGTGTCTCATTCCACGATCAAGATCAGAGAGCAGCTTTGGATGTTCGTACGTATACGTGAGGGCCACCGGCCCTCGCCGACCCTTACTGCTCGGCCAGTGCGCGCAGTCGGCTGAGCGCACGGTGCTGTGCCACCCGAACGGCCCCCGGAGACATCCCGAGCATCTGCCCGGTCTCCTCCGCTGTCAGCCCGACCGCCACCCGCAGCACCAGCAGCTCCCGCTGGTTCTCCGGCAGGTTGGCGAGGAGCTTCTTGGCCCATTCGGCGTCGTCGCTGAGCAGCGCGCGCTCCTCGGGGCCGAGGGAGTCGTCGGGCCGCTCGGGCATCTCGTCGGAGGGCACGGCCGTCGAGCCCGGGTGCCGCATGGCGGCCCGCTGCAGATCGGCGACCTTGTGTCCGGCGATGGCGAAGACGAATGCCTCGAAGGGCCTGCCGGTGTCCTTGTAGCGCGGCAGCGCCATCAGGACGGCGACGCAGACCTCCTGCGCGAGGTCCTCGACGAAGTGGCGGGCATCACCGGGCAGCCGGTTCAGCCGCGTCCGGCAGTAACGGAGGGCGAGCGGGTGCACCCGCGCCAGCAGGTCGTGCGTCGCCTGCTCGTCGCCCTCGACGGCACGGCGAACGAGTGCACCGATCTCCCCTGGCCCTACGGGCACGGGGGACCCCATGGTCTCGTCGTCGCGCATCGCTCCATGGTGCCTTGACGCCTGAGAGTTCGCGGCACCGCGTTCGTAGTTGTGCACCGAAGCGTTATGAGTAGGCGCGCTGGAACTCATCCCCTGCGCCCTCCCCTCCCGCTCGATCGACTCGTCCCCGAGGAACTCCACACCCTCAAGGATGCGGCATCCCGCGCGTAAGTGACACAAGCTGCCCCGCAGCGGGGACACGAGCCGCCCCGCGGCACGGACACAAGCCGCCCTCCAGCGCGGACACGAGCCGCCCCACGGCGGGGACGCGAGTCGCTCCGCGGCGGGGACGCGAGTCGCTCCGCGGCCGAGACGTCGACCGGTCCGCGCCGGGAAGCAGGCCGCTTTCGGTCCGGACGCGAACCGCGCCACGACCGGAGCGGGAGCCACCCCGCCGCCGGGACGCGATCCGCGCCGGGGCGGGATCACGACCAGCGGCGCGAGCCGCTCCGCCGGGCTCACACAGGTGCTCCGCGGCGCCGACACGAGCGCTCCCGCCGCGGGGCCGTACCCCCTTGCCGCAACGGGACACGAGGCCGCCGCGGCAGGGCTTCGACTAGCGGACCAGACCCCAGCGGAACCCGAGCGCGACGGCGTGCGCCCGGTCCGATGCGCCCAGCTTCTTGAACAGCCGCCGGGCGTGCGTCTTGACCGTGTCCTCGGAGAGGAAGAGCTCGCGTCCGATCTCCGCGTTCGACCGGCCGTGGCTCATGCCCTCCAGCACCTGGATCTCACGCGCGGTGAGCGTCGGCGCCGCGCCCATCTCCGCCGACCGCAGCCGGCGCGGGGCGAGCCGCCAGGTCGGGTCGGCGAGGGCCTGGGTGACCGTGGCCCTCAGCTCGGCGCGCGAGGCGTCCTTGTGCAGATAGCCGCGGGCGCCCGCGGCGACCGCGAGCGCGACGCCGTCCAGGTCCTCCGCGACCGTGAGCATGATGATGCGGGCGCCGGGGTCCGCGGACAGCAGTCGGCGGACGGTCTCCACGCCACCCAGACCGGGCATGCGTACGTCCATCAGAATCAGGTCCGAGCGGTCCGCGCCCCAGCGGCGGAGGACTTCCTCGCCGTTGGCCGCGGTGGTCACGCGCTCCACGCCGGGCACGGTCGCGACCGCGCGGCGAAGCGCCTCTCGGGCAAGCGGGGAGTCGTCGCAGACGAGGACGGATGTCATGGCCGCCCTCCGCAGCTGATGCGCGTCACCTTGAGCCTCCAGGGCTGGTACGTATCGTCACCTGTGCGGTTGACGCTCTCGGACACCTGCCCGAGCGCTTGTTCCTTCAACCGCCTCCGCACACTCAACGACGGTCACTCGAAAGAGTTACGGGCGGGACGGCCGCGTTCGGCACTCTACGTGAGGGAGCGTGCGCGGAGGAGAGCCACGCAGGTCAACCGCCCATCACCTGGAAGCTATGCCCCATTTAGCGGGTTTTCTTCCCTTTTCGCGGTGTCTGTGGCTAGATTCGCAATGAGTCATATTTACATCTACTTAGATAGTAGTTGTACGGTCGGGTCGTGCCCGTGAGAGCGGGTACGCGAGACCCATGGGGGGCGAAGGGCCCCCGGATCATCAGCCATCCACCCGCCCACCTATCCGTTCACACGGTTACAAGGGGACAAGCGCAATGGCAGATTTCTCCCGCCTTCCCGGACCCAACGCCGATCTGTGGGACTGGCAACTGCTCGCGGCCTGCCGCGGCGTCGACAGTTCCCTGTTCTTCCACCCCGAGGGAGAGCGCGGCGCGGCACGGAGTGCGCGCGAGAACTCGGCGAAAGAGGTCTGCATGCGGTGCCCGGTACGCGCGGAGTGCGCGGCACACGCACTCGCCGTACGGGAGCCCTACGGCGTCTGGGGCGGCCTCACCGAGGACGAACGCGAAGAGCTCATGGGACGAGCCCGCAATCGCCTGATCACGGCAACGGCATCGAGTTCGGCAGGCGTGGGGCGCGCCTGAAGGTCTGAAGGAACGTTTCTGCCCATGGAGGGAACGGGGCCGGGTCCGCATCCCACCCGGCCCCACGGAGCCGCACCGCACGCGGCCCGGGGGCGTGCGGCGCGGAGAGACCGCGGTGCGCCCGCCCGCCCAGGGACGCCGACCGCTGGCCCAGGGACGCCCGCGGACCGCTAGCCCGATACCTGCGGACCGCTAGCCCGATACCTGCCGGCCGCTATCCGCCGACCGCTAGCCCGGAGACACCCGCGGCCCGCTGGCCCAGGGACGCCCGCGGCGCTTCGGGACACCTGCGGACCGCTTCGGGACGCCCGCGGACGGCGCTACGCGCGCGTGGCGGCCCGGGTCAGTTCGTCCAGTGTCGCCGCGACCGCCGGGACCTGGGCCAGGTCCGGCAGGGTGAGGGCGACGATCTCGCGCTCCACCGCCGGCTCCACCACGACGGTTCGGGCGCCCTTGGGGCGGACGGACTCGATGGCGAGTTCCGGCAGGACGGCCACGCCGAGGCCGGCCCCCACCAGTCCCACGACGGCCGGGTAGTCGTCGGTCGCGAAGTCGATGCGCGGGGTGAAGCCCGCCTCCTCGCAGACGTCCACGAGCTGGCGGCGACAGCGCGGACAGCCGGCGATCCAGGATTCGTCGGCCAGCTCGGCGATGCCCACCGACCCGGCCTCGGCGAGCGGGTGCGCCTCGGGCACGAGACCGACGAGGCGGTCGGCGAGCAAGGGACGGACGACGAGGTCGTTCCACTCGTCGGGGCCCGCGCCGTAACGGAAGGCGAGGGCCACGTCGCAGTCGCCCTCCCTCAGCATCTCCACCGAGCGCGGCGGCTCGGCCTCCACCAGCGAGACCCGGGTGCCCGGGTGCGCCGCGCGCAGGGCGGCGAGGGCGGTGGGGACCAGGGTGGAGCTGCCGCTGGGGAAGGAGACCAGGCGGACACGTCCCGCGCGCAGGCCGGCGATCGCGGCCACCTCCTCCTCGGCGGCCGTGAGCCCCGCGAGGATGCCGGAGGCGTGCCTGACCAGGACCTCGCCCGCCTGGGTGAGCCGCATCTCGCGGCCGGTGCGGATCAGCAGGGGGGTTCCGGCGGAGGATTCGAGCGCCTTCATCTGCTGGCTCACCGCCGGCTGGGTGCAGCCGAGTTCGCGCGCGGCGGCGGAGAAGGAGCCGGTCGCGGCGACGGCGCGCAGGACACGGAGATGGCGGGCCTCGATCATGGGTCGAGCATAAGCGACTCTTGGACCTCGCAGCGAATTCTCATTTCTCGCTTTGAGAACGGGTCGCCTAGGGTGCCGTTCATGAAGCTGATCAGCGTGAATGTCGGACAGGCCGAGGCCCTGGCGTACACCGACTCCCCCACGGGCGTGTCCGGGATCGACAAGCGTCCCGTCGAGGGGCGGGTACGGGTCGAGGCGCCGAGCGCGCGGGGTGCCGGGGCGAGCGGGCTGGCCGGGGACGCGGTGTGCGACCTGCGCTTCCACGGTGGCGACGACCGGGCCGTGAGCGTGTTCGCGCGCGAGGACATGGACGTCTGGGAGCGCGAGATCGGCCGGCCGCTGGCCAACGGCTCGTTCGGCGAGAACCTCACCACGCGGGGGCTCGACGTGAACGGCGCCCTGATCGGCGAGCGTTGGCGGATCGGTTCCGACCTGGTCCTCGAAGTCACGGGCGGCCGGATTCCCTGCCGTACGTTCGAGGGCTTCGTCCGGGAGAAGGGGTGGGTCCGGCGCTTCACCCTGTCGACCGCCGGCCCCGGCGCGCTGCTGCGCGTGATCGAGCCCGGCGAGATCGCGGCCGGCGACCCGGTGGCGGTCGTGCACCGCCCCGCGCACGACGTCACGGTGGCGCTCCTCCACCGCGCGGCGACCACCGAGCGCGCGCTGCTCCCGAGCACGCTGGTCGCGGCGGAGTGGATGGAGTCGGGTCTGCTCCGGGTCGCGCGCACCTACACGGAGAAGTACGGCACAGGCGCGTAGTCGCCCCCTGCGCCCGTCTCGGGGACACCCCCGAGACCGGATCGACGACGGTCACGCGGGGCACGTCCGAGACGTGGACGGTACGGAACGACGACGGGACGCCGCACAACTCGCCTGTGCACGACGGGTGGTTCCGGATTCTCGGGGTGAACGGCGAGCAGCCGCCCGCGCGTCCGCGCGGGGCCGAGGACACGGTCGTCGTGCCCTCGGGCTCGACGGTGCAGCTCGCGCTGCGACTCGACGGGCCCGCGGACCCTGACACTCCGTATCTGCGCCACTGCCATCCGCTGTCCCGCGAGGACGCGGGAACGACGGGGCGGTTCGTGGTCGTGGAGAAGGGGCGGGGGCCGGGAAAGGCCCGTACGCCGCCCGCCCACGCGGGGCACTAACGTGCCGCGTATGACGACTGCATTGATCACGGGCGCGACGGCGGGCATCGGGGCCGCGTTCGCACGAAGGCTGGCGGCGGACGGGCACGATGTGGTGCTCGTGGCCCGCGATGTGAAGAGACTGCGCGAGCAGGCGACCGAACTGCACGACCGGCACGGCATCGAGGCCGAGGTGCTGGCCGCCGATCTGGCCGAGGAGAAGGGGATCGCGGCCGTGGAGGCCCGCCTCTCCGACGCGAGGCAGCCCGTGGACCTGCTGGTGAACAACGCCGGCTTCGGGAACAAGGGCCGCTTCCTGGAAGTCTCCATGGCCGACGAGTTGAAGATGCTGACGGTGCACTGCGAGGCGGTGCTGCGCTTGACGTCGGCGGCGGCGGAGTCCATGCGGGCGCGCGGTCGGGGCGGGGTGGTGAACGTGGCGTCGGTGGCCGCCTTCGTCCCGCGCGGCACGTACGGGGCGTCGAAGGCGTGGGTGGTGCAGTTCACCCAGGGCGCGGCGCGGGACCTGGCGGGGAGCGGGGTGCGGCTGATGGCGCTCTGTCCGGGGTTCGTCCGGACGGAGTTCCATGAGCGGGCCGGGATGGGGACGGAGAACATCCCGGGCTGGATGTGGCTCGACGCGGACAAGTTGGTGGCGACGGCGCTGGCGGATCTGGCGCGGGGCAAGACGCTGTCCATCCCGGACCCCCGCTACAAGGCGCTGATGGGTGTGGTGAAGCTGGCGCCTCGCGGCCTGCTCGGAGGGGTGTCGTCCAAGGCGGGGCGCACGTACGGACCGAAGTGAGGCATGCCCGGCGTCGGGCGGCCGTGGCCCGGCCCCGGCGCGGGGTCACCGATCCCGGTGGTCGAGGGCCAGTCGGGCCTCGGTGCCGTCCTGCCAGGTCACCCGCAGCGTGCGGCCGGTGACGTGGACGGCCGCGAGGGTGGACACGGGCGCCGGGTCGGGCTCGGCGGTGAGCGAGGCGAGGGTGACGAAGAGGCTCTCGGGGCCGCTGGTGGAGCCGTGCAGCGCGGCGGTCCGGGTGGCCGGCCCGCCCTGGAGCGTGGCCCCGGTGGTGATGTCGACGGGCTCGGCTGCCGGTGAGAAGCCGTGGACGGGGTGGAGTTGGGCGGTGGGGCCGTCGGGGGTGGTGGCCCAGCCGGTCTGGCGTACCGCGGTTCCGTCGGGCGCGCCGAGGACGAGGTGGGCGCGGACCTCGGCCCTGCCGTGGGCCAGGGTCGCCGAGAGGACGCGGATGCCGGGGTGCGGGGTGTGCGCGGAGGCGGCCCAGCCGGGGCCGGTGCCGAGGGGGGTCGCGGGGCCGCGTCGGGTGACCTTGCCGTCGAGGACCACGGCGAAGTGGTTGTCGGGCTGGTCGGGTGGGGTCGTGGGGCCGGTGCGGGTGGAGTAGGCGTAGCGGGCGTAGCCCGCGTCGTCGGCGCCGGACGGGTCGCTGCTCACATGGTTGCTGCCGTGGTTGTGGAGGCGGACCAGGCCGTCGGCCGCGGTGGTCTGGATGAGCAGGCCGGCCGGCACGACGGGGCGCACGGTGTCGGCGCGTTCGGCGGGGAGGGGTTCTTCGGGGTCGCTCCAGACCGGGTGGCAGGCGGGGAGGAGCAGGCCGAGGAAGCCCTTGGCCGCCCAGTACGGGGAGGCGGGTCCGGAGTAGCTCTGGACGACGGGTTCGTACGGACCGTGCCAGCCGAGGGTGAGCAGGCCGCGCTCGTCGGTGGCGCCCCGGTCGAGGAAGTACCGGAGCGTGCCGGAGGCGAGGCGGCGGGTGGCGCCCGGGGTGAGCGGGGTGTGTCCGGTGAGGGCTCCGAGCCAGGGGGCGGCGGCCGCGGCGAAGCGGTAGGTGAGGGAGCGGCCGTACGGGAGGGGGGCGCCGTCGGCGCCGAACAGGTGGGCGTAGTCGTCGAGGTGGCGCCGCAGCCGGGGGCCGTAGCGGTCGAGGAGGTCCTGGTCGCCCGCGAGGTGCGCGTGGAGGACGGGGTAGAGGTGCAGGGCCCAGCCGTTGTAGTGGTCGAAGGCGCGGTTGTCGCCGTCGCTGTACCAGCCGTCGCCGAGGTACCACTGCTCGACGCGGTCGAGGGAGCGGTCGATGGTGGCCGCGGCGCGGTCGGTCTCGATGCCGGCGTCCTGGAGGAAGCCGGCGACGGTGAGGCCGAAGAGCCACCAGTTGTTGTCGACGGGAGAGGGGTCGAGGGCGGGCAGCAGCCACTCGACGGCGCGCTGCCGGGTGCGGTCGTCGAGGGTGTCCCAGAGCCAGGGGCGGGTCAGCCGTAGTCCGAGGGCGACGGAGGCGGATTCGACGACGGCCTGGCGTACGTCGGTGAGCCGCGGCCAGGAGTCGGGACCGTCGCCGCCCGGGGCCTCGGTGCCGGCGGTGATTCCCTCGGCGTGGAAGGCGAGGTGGCCGTGCGGGTCCTCGCCCCGGGCACCCGCGACGCGGAGCGCGGCGAGGAGGAAGGTACGGGCGTGCCCTTCGAGGCCGTCGGAGCGGACGCCGGACCAGCTGGGGCGGGGCCCGGGCAGGTCGACGAGTCCGTGGCGGGGCGAGGCGTACGGCCGTACGGCGAGGAGGAGACGGTCGGCGGTGTCCTCCCAGTGGGCGCGGGTCCAGCCGGTGAACGGGCTGAGCTCACGATTCTCGGGCGGCGTGGGCATGATGCTCCCTGCGGCGGACGTCTGCGTCGTCGGGAATCATGAACGCGCTGCGATCGAACGTCAACGGTTTAGAGCGAATGATCGAAACACCCTTCGATTCGATCATTCGACGTGAGAAGGTCTGCAGACAGGCCGGCGACGCCGGACCACCCACACCGCAAGGGGGAGACACGCCGTGCGTGAGAGTGCCGCCGAACGACACGACCGACTGCTGGCCCTGGTGCGCGAGCGCGGTACGGCGCGCGTCGCCGACCTGGCCGCGCTCCTCGGCGTCTCCCCCGTCACCGCCCGCCGCGATGTCGAGGCGCTGGCGGCCAGGGGACTGCTCGACCGGGTGCACGGCCAGGTCTCCTGGCCGGCGCGGACCGAGCGACCGGAACGGATCGATCGCCCTGACCGCCAGGGCGATCCGGGCAGGCGGCGCCCCGGCGAGGGGCTGGTGCTCGGGCTGCTCGCACCCTCCGCCACGTACTACTTCGCCGAGGTCATCCGGGGGGCGCACGAGGCGGCGGCGCGGGCCGGGGCCCGGTTGGTGCTGCGGATCTCGGACTACCGCCCGGAGGAGGACCGCGCGCGCACCGAGGGCCTGCTCGCGGCCGGCGCGGAGGGGGTGCTGGTCGCACCCGGCTGGCGCGGCCCCGAGGACCGGCTCGCGTACGGGGACTGGCTGGCCGAACTGCCCGTACCCGCCGTGCTCCTGGAGCGCAGGGCCGACCCCGGCACCCCCCTCGACGCCCTGGACCGGGTGGTCTCCGACCACGGCCACGGCGTCCTGCTCGCCCTGCGCCACCTGCTGGAACTGGGCCACGGCAGCCCGCTCCTGGTGGCCCGCGGCGACAGCCCGACGGCGCTCGCGGTGCGCGCCGGGTACGCCGAGGCGCTGGGCACCCTGGGCCTCGACGCACCCGGCCCGGTGATCGAGTCGGTACCGGCCGACCAGGACCCCGAGGGCTTCGAGCGGGCCGTACGGGCCCTGCACGAGGCGGTGCTCTCGGGCCGGGTGAGCGCGGCCCTTGTCCACAACGACGTGGACGCGATCGAGGTCGTCCAGCGCCTGGCGGACCTGGGGGTGAGGGTGCCGGAGGACCTGGCCCTGATCGCGTACGACGACGAGGTCGCGGCGCTCGCCGACACCCCGCTGACGGCGGTCGCGCCTCCCAAGCGCCAGGTCGGCAGGCATGCCGCGGAGCTGCTGGTGGCGCGGCTGACCGAGGTCCGCGGGGGTGCTGAGGAGGAGCCCGCCCGACGCCATCTGAGCCTGTTGCCGCGACTGCGGGTGCGCGCCTCCTGCGGGGCCCCCTCCGGAGACCGTCCCGCCTGATCGATTCGATCCTTTTTCGATCAATCAATCTTTCGCTCTTGACTTCGCTCATAAACGGTCACAGGATCTCGGCCACACACCCCGTGTCGTCCCGTCCTCAGGAGCCGAGTCGTGAGCCGTACCTGGAGCAGAACGTCCCGTGTCATAGCCGGAACCGCCACCGCCCTCGCCGTGCTGACGGCCTGTGGCGGCGGTGACGGCGGTACCGACGCCGCGTCGAGCGGCCCCGTGACCATCACCTTCTGGGGCTGGGCCAAGGGATCCAAGGACGTCGTCGACGCCTTCAACGCCTCCCACAAGAACATCCAGGTGAAGTTCGAGGAGATCCCCTCCGGCAACGCCGGCGGCTACGCCAAGATCTCCAACGCCGTGAAGGCGGGCAACGCGCCCGACCTGGTCTCCATCGAGTACCCCTCGCTCCCCGAGTTCGTCAGCTCCGGCGCCCTGCAGGACATCGGCGGCGAGTTCACCGAGGCCGACCGGGCCAAGCTGCTCCCCCAGGCGGTGGAGCTCACCACCCTCGGCGGCAAGACCTGGGCCGTCCCCTTCGACGCCGCCCCGCAGGCCTTCTACTACCGCAAGGACCTCTTCGAGAAGTACGAGATCGAGGTCCCCACCACCTGGGACGGCTTCAAGGCCGCTGCCGAGAAGGTGAAGAAGGCCGACGCCAAGACCCGTATCGCCACCTTCTTCCCGGACGACCCGACCACCTTCGAGGCGATGGCCTGGCAGGCCGGCGCCCAGTGGTTCAAGGCCGAGAACGACACCTGGAAGATCGACACCACCGACCCGGCCACCACCAAGGTCGCCGCCTACTGGCAGGGTCTCCTCGACGCCGACCTCATCCACAAGAACGCCTCCTTCACGCCCGAGTGGACCGGTTCGCTCAAGAACGGCACCACCATCGGCTACCTCGGCGCGTCCTGGGGCGCGGGCGTCCTCAAGGGCACCCTGCCCGAGCAGAACGGCAAGTGGGCCGTGGCGCCCATGCCCAGCTGGGACGGCAAGCCCGCCAGCGGAATCCTCGGCGGGACCACCTTCGCCGTGACCAAGGACAGCAAGAAGACCGCGGCGGCCGTCGAGTTCGCCGAGTGGATGGCCACCACCGAGGCCGGCGTCAAGGCCCGGATCGCCTCCGGCACCTCCAGCGCCTTCCCCGCCGCGGCCACGCTGCGCCCGGTCGCCAAGGCGGCCTTCGACGCGAGCTACTACGGCGGCCAGGACATCTACGCCCTCTTCGAGCAGTCCGCCGCCTCCATCAACCCGAACTGGACCTGGGGCCCCACGACCGGCACCACGAACATGGCCATCAAGGACCAGTTCGGCAAGGTCACCAAGGGCGGCCCGACGATCGCCGACGCGATCAGGACCGGCCACGAGGCGACGGTCGCCGAGCTCACGAAGCGCGGCCTGAAGGTCGAGGGCTGACCGGATGAACGCCCGCACCCGTGCCGCGACGTTCCTGCTGACCCCCTTCTTCGCCCTGTTCGTCGCGGTGATGGTCGTGCCGATCGGATACGCGGTCTGGCTCAGCCTGTTCACCGAGAAGCAGTCGGGGCTGGGCTTCGGCGGCACCGAGACCGTCTTCAGCGGGCTCGACAACTACACCGCGGCACTGGGTGACCGGGCCTTCCGCGAGGGCTTCGGCGTACTGCTCGGATACTGCCTGTTCTACATTCCCCTGCTGCTCGCCGGGGCCCTCGGCCTCGCCCTCCTGCTCGACTCGGCGCTCGCCCGCGCCCGCCGCTTCTTCCAGCTCGCGCTCTTCCTGCCGCACGCCGTCCCCGGCATCATCGCCGCGCTGATCTGGGTCTACCTCTACACACCCCAACTCAGCCCGGTCGTGAAGGCGATGGAGGCCGGTGGCATCGGCTTCGACTTCTTCTCGCCCGAGGGCGCGCTGCCCTCCATCGTCAACATCGCGCTGTGGGAGTGGCTCGGCTACAACATGGTGATCTTCTACGCCGCCCTGCAGGCGATCGACCGCTCCGTGCTCGAAGCTGCCACCGTCGACGGCGCCGGCTCCTGGCGCGTGGCCTTCAGCATCAAGATCCCGCTGATCCGCGCCTCGCTCATGATGGTCTGCCTCTTCACGATCATCGGCTCCCTCCAGCTGTTCACCGAGCCGCTGATCCTCAACAAGGGAACGGGCTCCGCCGTCACCTCGACCTGGACGCCGAACATGTACGCCTACACCGTGGCCTTCGACCGCAACGACTACGGACTCGCGGCGGCCGCGTCCGTCCTGCTGGCCCTGACGGCGGCGCTGCTCTCCTTCGCCGTCACCCGACTGACCAGCCGCCGGAAGGGGAAGCGCGCATGAGCCCGTCCCGCTCCCTCACCCTCACCCGCCCCCGGACCCCCGTCCACGACAGCCCCGCCCCCGGCCCGAGGCCCCGCTCCACGAACGTCTGGCTCTCGAAGGCCGCCGTCAACGGCGCGCTCGTCCTCGCCGTCGTCTACATGCTCTTCCCGCTCGTCTGGCTGGTGACCGCCGCCACCAAGGACGCGGGCGGCCTGCTGGCCGGCGACGCCTTCTCCTTCGAGGGCTTCGACCTCGGCGGGAACCTCTCCCGCCTCGCCGCGTACAACGACGGCATCTACTTCCACTGGTACGCCAACAGCCTGCTGTACGCGGGGCTCGGCGCCCTCGCCTGCTCGCTGATCAGCGTCGCCGCGGGCTACGCCTTCGACAAGTACGACTTCCGGGGCAAGGAGAAGCTCTTCGGCCTCGTGCTCCTGGGCGTGCTCGTCCCCAGCACGGCGCTCGCGCTGCCGATGTACCTCCTCGCCAGCGAGGTGGGCATCGTCAACACGTACTGGGCCGTGCTGATCCCCGTCCTGGTCAACCCCTTCGGGGTCTACCTCTCCCGGGTCTTCAGCTCCGGCTACATCCCCGACGAGGCGCTGGAGGCCGCCCGCATCGACGGCGCCGGCGAGCTGCGCACCTTCTGGTCGATCGGTCTGCGCATGATCATGCCGGGTTTCGTGACGGTCTTCCTCTTCCAGTTCACCGCCATCTGGAACAACTTCTTCCTCCCCTTGGTGATGCTCTCGGACCAGAAGCTGTACCCGCTGAGCCTCGGTCTGTACGCGTGGAACAGCAACGCCCACGCGGAACCCGACTTCTACCCCCTGGTCGTCACCGGGTCCCTGCTCGCCGTCGTCCCCCTCGTCGTCGCCTTCGTCTCGCTGCAGCGCCACTGGAAGGCCGGTCTGACCGCCGGCAGCGTCAAGTGAGGAGCCCGGGTTTCCACGATGCACCCCGCCACTGACAACCGACCGTCCCTCCTGCTCTCCATGGGCCCCGGGATCGCCGAACGGCTGCTGACCGACGCCCACCGCACCCGCCTCACCGCACTGGCCCGCACCGACCCGCACCTCGTCGCGCACGACCTCACCACGCCGGGCCCTCGCGTCGCCGCCGCCCTCGCCGACGCCGAGATCCTCCTCACCTGCTGGGGCGCGCCACCGCTGACGGCCGCCGTCCTGGACCGCGCACCCCGCCTGCGGGCGGTCGTCCACGCGGCCGGTTCGGTGAAGCACCACATCACGGACGCCTGTTGGGAACGCGGCCTCGCGGTCACCTCCACGGCGGCGGCCAACGCGCTTCCCGTCGCCGAGTACACGCTCGCCACGATCCTCTTCGCGGGGAAGCGGATCCTCCCTTCGGCCCTCCGGTACGGGACGGTCCGCGCCGACGACGCGTGGACGGCCGAGTCGGCGGCCTGGGGCAACTACCGGCGCACGGTCGGCCTGATCGGGGCCTCCCGGATCGGCCGCCGGGTCATCGACCTGCTGCGCCCCTTCGACTTCGAGGTGCTGCTGTACGACCCGTACCTGGAGGCGGCCGAGGCCCGCCTCCTCGGTGTGGAGCTGGTCGACCTGGACACGCTGTGCGCCCGGAGCTCGATCGTCTCGATCCACGCGCCGCAACTCCCCGCCACGTACCGGATGATCGGCGCGCCACAGCTGGCGTCGATGCCCGACGGCGCGACGCTGATCAACACCGCCCGCGGCTCCCTGATCGACGAGTCGGCGCTCCTCGCCCACCTCCGCCGAGGCCGTCTCCACGCGGTCCTCGACGTCACGGACCCGGAGCTGCCGCCGCCGGACTCACCGCTCTGGACGCTGCCCAACGTCCTGCTCACCCCGCATGTGGCGGGCTCGCTCGGCAACGAACTGCACCGGATGACGGATCAGGCGCTGGAGGAGGTGGCGCGGTACGGGCGCGGGGAGCGGTTCGCGGACCCGGTACGCCCGTCCGACCTGACCCGCTCGGCCTGAGCGGGACGGGCACCGGCGTATCGCGGGCGTATCGAGAATCGCATACGCCACCGCAACGGCCCGCCGTCTTCCATGGAGGCATGAACCACCACGCGTCCCTGCCGCCACCGCCCCGCCGCCTGCGCGGGGTCGTGCTCGTCGGTCTGGCGGTCCTCGGCGTGGCGAGCGCCCTGTTCGTCGTGCGGCGGCCGCTGATGATGTCCGCGCCGAGGTGCGCCGCCGGGCGGTGGCACGGCTGCTTCGACACCTTCAACGGTGTGGTGCTCATGACGCTCGTCGCGCTCCCGTTGGCCGTCCTCGTGGCCTGGGCTCTGGCGCGCCGACGTCGTGCCGCCGGTGTCCCGTCGGCGTGGCGGTCGTCGCTGGCCGAGGTGGCCATGGTCCACGGGACGGTGCCGTTCCTCTGGATGACCATGATGCCGGGCGGCGGGGCCGGCGTCGCCCCCGCCCGGGTGACGCTGGTGCCGCTGCGGGACCTGGTGACGATGGGGCCGCTGGGGATCGTCGGCAACCTGCTGGTCTTCGCGGCGCTGGGGTTCTTCGCCCCGATGCGGTTCGCGGCGCTGGCCTCCCTGCCGAGGATCCTGGCGCTCGGGGCGGGCTGCTCGGTCCTGGTCGAGACCGCGCAGTACGCGCTGCGGCTCGACCGGGTGTCCTCCGTGGACGACGTCCTGGTCAACGCCGCCGGCGCCGTACTGGCCGCGCTCGCGTCCCGCCGCTGGTGGGCCACGACGGCACAGGCGCCGTCGGCCCCGCCCCGGCCCGTACCGACGACGACACGCTGACCCCGAACACGGCATGCCCGCGCCTCGGCGGCCGCCCTCGCGGGTGTGCCACGCCTCCGCGGGCGGACCCGCGCCCTCGCATACGTCGGCGATATCCTCCGCTCCTTAGGCTTCGGACATGCGCGTACTGATCGTGGAGGACGAGCCCTACCTGGCCGAAGCCGTCCGGGACGGTCTGCGGCTGGAGGCGATCGCCGCCGACATCGCCGGCGACGGAGACACCGCCCTGGCGCTGCTCGGCGTCCACTCCTACGACCTCGCCGTCCTCGACCGCGACATCCCCGGCCCCTCCGGCGACGAGGTCGCCCGGCGCATCGTCGCCTCGGGCAGCGGCATCCCGATCCTCATGCTCACCGCCGCCGACCGGATCGACGACAAGGCGTCCGGGTTCGGGCTCGGCGCCGACGACTACCTCACCAAGCCGTTCGAGCTGCGGGAGCTCGTCCTGCGGCTGAGGGCGCTCGACCGCAGACGCGCCCACGCCCGCCCGCCGGTCCGTGAGCTCGCCGGCCTGCGGGTCGACCCCTTCCGCCGGGAGGTCTTCCGCGACGGACGCTACGTCGCGCTCACCCGTAAGCAGTTCGCCGTCCTCGACGTCCTCGTCGCCGCCGAGGGCGGGGTCGTCAGCGCCGAGGAGCTGCTCGAACGGGCCTGGGACGAGAACGCCGACCCCCTCACCAACGCCGTGCGCATCACCGTCTCCGCGCTCCGCAAGAGGCTCGGCGAGCCATGGATCATCGCCACGGTGCCGGGAGTCGGCTACCGCGTCGGAACCGGTTCGGACACCCCCGGACCGGGCCGTCCGCGTGCGTAGGCGCCCGGGGCTCAGCGTACGGCTGAGACTCACCCTCAGCTACGCCGGTTTCCTCGCCGTCGCCGGCGCCCTCCTGCTGGCCGTGGTGTGGTGGTTCCTGCTGCGCTACGTACCCGACAACTCGCAGGGCCTGCTCGGGGTCTCGCCCAACCGCTACCTCCTCGTGCGCACCTTCGTCCCCGCCGCGGCCGTGGCGATGGCCCTCCTGCTCGTGTTCGGCCTCGTCGGGGGATGGCTCCTCGCGGGCCGGATGCTCGCACCGCTCACCCAGATCACGGACGCGGCCCGGAAGGCCGGGAGCGGGTCGCTGTCCCACCGGATCCGGATGAGGGGCCGCCAGGACGAGTTCCGTGAACTCTCCGACGCGTTCGACTCGATGCTCCGGCGACTCGAGTCCCACGTCGCCGAACAGCAGAGGTTCGCCGCGAACGCCTCCCACGAGCTGCGCACCCCGCTCGCCATCTCGCGGGCGCTCCTCGACGTCGCCCGCGAGGATCCCGGGCGGGACCGGGACGAACTCCTCGCACGCCTGACGGCCGTCAACACCCGGGCGATCGACCTCACCGAGGCCCTGCTGCTCCTCAGCCGCGGCGACAGCGGCGCCTTCACCCGCGAGAGCGTCGACCTCTCGCTCCTCGCCGAGGAGGCCGCCGAAACGATGCTCCCGCTCGCCGAACGGCGCGGGATCACCCTCGACGTCACCGGCGGGGCGGCCCTGACCGACGGTTCCGCGGAACTCCTGCTGCGGATGGTGACGAACCTCGTCCAGAACGCCGTCGTCCACAACCTCCCCTCCGGCGGCAGCGTGACGGTCCACACCGGGACGCGGGGCGACACGAGCGTGCTGCGGGTCGAGAACACGGGGCGCCCGCTCCCACCGGCACTGGTACCGACCCTCACCGAACCCTTCCAGCGCGGAGCGGAGCGCGTACGCACCGACGAGCACGCCGGAGCCGGCCTCGGCCTCGCGATCGTGCGCAGCGTCGTGCGCGCCCACGACGGGACCCTCGACCTCGTCCCCCGCCCGGCCGGCGGTCTCCTCGTCACGGTCCGGCTGCCCGGCTCGCCCTAGAGGTGTCCGGCACGTTCCGGCAGGGCGCGCCCCGAGGACCGGGTCCTAGACTGGAGAGGTCCCACCCGGTCCGGGAGGCGTCATGACATTCGTACAAATAATCGATTGCAAGACCAGCCGGTTCGATGATCTGAACCGGCTCATGGACAAGTGGGTCGAACAGACCCAGGGCAAGCGGACGGCCAGCCACAGCGTCATCGGCAAGGACCGCTCCGACTCCGAGCACCTCGTGGAGATCGTGGAGTTCCCCTCCTACGAGGTGGCGATGACCAACTCACAGCTCCCCGAGACCGATCGCATCTTCCGGGAGATGGTCGCCCTCTGTGACGAGATGCCGACCTTCACCGACCTGGACATCGTGCGGGACATCCAGCTGTACAAGGCGAACTCGCGCCGGTTCTTCGAGCTCATCTCGGCCGAGGGTGAGCTTCCGCCGCTCGACGAGGTGCTCGCGGAGGGGTACCACGACCACGATCCGACCAACGAGCAGGACGTCATCGGCATGGACGCGGTCCGCCGCGAGGTGGAGATGTGGCGCGGCGGGTTCGACTTCGCCTTCACGGTCCACGACCAGATCGCCGAGGGCGACCGGGTGTGCACGCGGTGGACCTGGCTCGGCACCCACACCGGCGACTTCATGGGCCTCCAGCCGACCGGCATGAAGGTCTCCATGACCGGCACGACCATCCACCAGTTCCGCCAGGACGGGAAGATGGCGGAGGGGTGGTGGCAGTACGACCTCCTCGGACTCATGGGGCAGCTCGGCGCCGTGGAGGGGTAGGTCGTTCCCGAGAGACACCGAGAGACACCGAGGCCCGGTGCCCCCGCGACGGGGGCACCGGGCCTCAGCTGTCTACCGGGTGCCTCAGTGGGAGTGACCGTGGCCGTGGCCGTGGCCCGCGTCCGCCGGCTCCTCTTCCTTCTTCTCCACCACGAGGGTCTCGGTGGTGAGGAGGAGGGAGGCGATCGAGGCGGCGTTCTCCAGCGCGGAGCGCGTCACCTTCACCGGGTCGATGACGCCGGCCTTGACCAGGTCGCCGTACTCGCCGGTCGCGGCGTTGAAGCCGTTGCCCTTCTCCAGCTCCGCCACCTTCGAGGTGATGACGTAGCCCTCGAGGCCGGCGTTCTCGGCGATCCAGCGCAGCGGCTCGACGGCGGCGCGGCGCACGACCGCGACACCGGTGGCCTCGTCGCCGGTCTTGTCGAGGTTGCCCTCGAGGACCTTGACGGCGTGGACCAGAGCGGAGCCACCACCGGAGACGATGCCCTCCTCGACCGCGGCGCGGGTCGCGGAGATGGCGTCCTCCAGACGGTGCTTCTTCTCCTTCAGCTCCACCTCGGTGGCGGCGCCGACCTTGATCACGCACACGCCGCCGGCCAGCTTCGCGAGGCGCTCCTGGAGCTTCTCGCGGTCCCAGTCGGAGTCGGTGGACTCGATCTCGGCCTTGATCTGGTTGACGCGGCCCGCGACGTCCTCGGAGTTGCCGCCACCGTCGACGATGGTGGTGTCGTCCTTGGTGATGGTCACGCGGCGGGCGGTGCCCAGCACGTCCAGACCGGCCTGGTCGAGCTTGAGGCCGACCTCCTCGGCGATGACGGTGGCACCGGTGAGGGTGGCCATGTCGCCGAGCATCGCCTTGCGGCGGTCGCCGAAGCCCGGGGCCTTGACGGCCACGGCGTTGAAGGTGCCACGGATCTTGTTGACGACCAGGGTCGACAGGGCCTCGCCCTCGACGTCCTCGGCGATGATCAGCAGCGGCTTGGAGGAGCCGGCCTGGATGACCTTCTCGAGGAGCGGCAGGAGGTCCTGGATCGAGGAGATCTTGCCCTGGTGGATCAGGATGTACGGGTCGTCGAGGACGGCCTCCATACGCTCCTGGTCGGTGACCATGTACGGGGACAGGTAGCCCTTGTCGAAGGCCATGCCCTCGGTGAAGTCGAGCTCCAGACCGAAGGTGTTGGACTCCTCGACGGTGATGACACCGTCCTTGCCGACCTTGTCCATCGCCTCGGCGATGAGCTCGCCGACCTGCTGGTCCTGCGCGGAGAGCGCGGCCACGGCGGCGATGTCGGACTTGTCCTCGATCGGACGGGCGGTCGCGAGCAGCTCGTCGGAGACGGCCTTGACCGCGGCGTCGATGCCCTTCTTCAGGGCGGCCGGGGAGGCACCGGCGGCGACGTTCTTCAGACCCTCGCGGACGAGCGCCTGAGCGAGCACGGTGGCGGTGGTGGTGCCGTCACCCGCGATGTCGTTGGTCTTGGTCGCCACCTCCTTCACGAGCTGGGCGCCGAGGTTCTCGTACGGGTCCTCGATCTCGACCTCGCGGGCGATCGTGACACCGTCGTTGGTGATGGTGGGCGCACCGAACTTCTTGTCGATGACCACGTTGCGGCCCTTGGGGCCGATCGTCACCTTCACCGTGTCGGCAAGCTTGTTGACGCCGCGCTCAAGGGCGCGACGGGCGTCCTCGTCGAACTTCAGGATCTTCGCCATGGGAGCGATTCAGCCCTCTCGGAATTCGTGGTGTATCGGGTGAAACGAACTGCGCCCCGGACGCCCGGTGCGGGGTCAGGGGCGCAGCCAGAAGCATCTGCTTCGGTACTTCGGTGAATTACTTCTCGACGATCGCGAGCACGTCGCGAGCCGAGAGGACGAGGTACTCCTCGCCGTTGTACTTCACCTCGGTGCCGCCGTACTTGCTGTACAGCACGATGTCGCCGGCCTTCACGTCGAGCGGCAGGCGCTCGCCGTTCTCGAAGCGGCCCGGGCCCACGGCCAGGACGACGCCCTCCTGGGGCTTCTCCTTGGCGGTGTCCGGAATGACCAGGCCAGAGGCCGTGGTCTGCTCGGCGTCGAGCGGCTGGACCACGATGCGGTCCTCGAGCGGCTTGATGGCAACCTTGGAGCTGGTGGTCGTCACGATCCGACCTCCCCCTTCGGAGATCTCACGGGGTTAACTGTCTGAGGTGGCGACCAGGTGGATCCGTCGTCGCGGGTGCCGGACCTGCCCGTCGCTGTGTTGGCACTCTCCAATGGGGAGTGCCAGAGCCGAGACTATGACTGCGATTAGCACTCGGTCAAGCGGAGTGCCAATTCGGTGCGGTGTGGCGGTTCGGCGGCGGCCGGCATTCGATTCGGTCTCGGTACGAGCAACGGCCCGCCGGACCCGGAGGTTCCGTACGAAGGTGCGGACATGACAGCCTCGCGCCCCCCGGTCCGCACCGGCGCCGACATCGGCACCGGTGTGCTCTTCCTGTTCCTGCAGTGCGCGCTCGCGCTGGTCGCCGCCGTCCTCCTGGCCACGCGGAAGCTCGGCCACGGCCGACCGGGGGCGGCGTCCTCCGGTCCACCGCCGATGGACTGGGTGCCCGTGATCGTCTTCGGTGTGATCACCGGCGTCACCCTGCTCCTCGCCGTCGCGATGCTGCGCGGCGGCTGGGCGTGGACGGCCGGGGGCCAGTTCCTCGCCGCGGGGCTGCTCGGCCTCGCGACACTGCTCATCGCGGCGGAGGAGTGGTCGTACGCGCATCCCGACCCGGCGCCGCCCGCGTCGGCACCGGCAGCCGCGCCGGAGCCGTGGACCGCGCGGCCCGCGTAGGCCCCTGAGGGCCGGCCACCCCCGCTCCCCTCAGGGCCGCTCCACCTCGCGGGCGCCGCGCGCGCCGCGCGCCCCGCCGTCGACGGTCCCGTCGTCCAGCCGGGCGAGCCTGGACAGGACGCGGGTCGCCGCCCCGGAGAGCGCCCCGCCCTCCGCCCGCTCCCCCGCGCCGCCCACCCGCGCCGCCGCCTTCCGGCCCAGACGCTCGATCGGGTCCACCGACGACGCGCACCCCGTCACCCCCAGGAGCGCGCCGGCGAGCGCGAGACCGGTCGCCAGCCGGCGCGCCGCGCTCACACGTAGTCCTCGAGCTTCGCGACCGCGTACCCCTTGGCGGTGATCGTCTTCATCACGCGCCGGATCATGTCCGCCATCGAACCCTTCCAGTCCTCCTTGCCCCGGAAGTGCGTGAGCACGATGTCGCCGGGGTGCAGGTCCCGGTCCCACTCGCGCCACTCCATCCGGTCGGGGAACGCCTCCGAGGCCCAGAGCGGGACCGCCTCGACCCCGCAGGTCTTGGCCGCGCGCAGGGTGTCCTCGTTGTAGTTGCCGTAGGGCGGACGGAAGAGCGGCGGCCGCTTCCCGAACCGCTCCTCCATGACGTCCTGCATCCCGCAGATCTCCCGCTTCTGCTTGGCGTACGAAAGCCCCGGCAGATAGCGGTGATTGAGGGTGTGGTTGTGCAGGGAGACGCCGGCGTCCCGCATCTTCCTGAAGTAGCCGTAGTCGTCCTTGATGACGTAGTCGCTCAGGAAGGCGCTGTACGGGATCTGCAGCTCGCTCATCATCCGGAGCAGCTCGGGGTCCTTCTCCGCGCCGTCGTCGATCGTCAGGAAGACGATCTTCTCCTTGGTCGGCACGGTGGTGAAGACGGGCGGCAAGCCCTCGCCGTCGGTCTCGAAGCCCTTGCGGGTGGTGATCTTCGGCTTGACCGCGGGCGGGGCCGGGGCCTCCAGCGGGGGCCGGTCGAGGCCCCACTTCTTGGCGGCGAGCACACGGGCCGCCCGCTGCTTGCGGACCTTCTCGACGTACGCGTCGAGGGCGCCGGCGGCACCCTGGGCCTGAGGCTGTCCGGCGGCGGGCTTCGCGGGCCCCTTGCGCGCGTCGTCGGTCTCGCCGGACGGCCCGGCACAGGCCGAGCCGAGTGCGGCGACGACCAGGACCGCGCCCACCGACCGCCTGAGACGACGCGGACGTGAAGCCCGCGATGAGGGCATCTGTTCCTTTTGTCGTACTAGCTGCATGGCGCCGCATCCTGTCAGCGCCGACCCCCGATGGACCCCCGACAGCGCCGCCCGGACGCACACCATCCCCCGGCTGGCCCACAATGGGGCGGGTGACCGACCTCGCCGCCTTCACCGCCCTGCACAGCCCCGAGGGCCAGACCCTGCTCGCCGCCCTGCGCGACTACGACCCCTCCCAGGAACTGGCGGTCGCCTCACGGCTGCGCCGCGAGCACCCCGCCGAGCTGGTCTCCGCGGCCCTCGGTCAGGCCCGGCTGCGCCAGCGCGCGGTGGCGAAGTTCGGCGCCGAGGACGCGCACCGGATGTACTTCACGCCCAACGGCGTCGAGCAGTCGACCCGGGCGACCGTCGGCGCCTACCGCGCCGAACGGTTCCGGGCCCTCGGGGTGCGCACGGTCGCCGACCTCTGCGGCGGGATCGGCGGGGACGCGATCGCCTTCGCCCGGGCCGGGATCTCCGTCCTGGCCGTCGACCGCGATCCCCTGACCGCCGAGGTGGCCCGCGCGAACGCCACCGCGCTCGGGCTCGCCGATCTGATCGAGGTCCGGTGCGCGGACGTGACCGAGATCGACACGAGCCCGTACGACGCCGTCTTCGTCGACCCGGCACGCCGTGGCGGGCGGGGCCGGGTCTTCGACCCGGAGGCGTACTCCCCGCCGCTCTCCTGGGCGATCGAGGCCGCCCGGGAGGCCCCGCGCGCCGCACTGAAGATCGCCCCCGGCGTCCCGCACGAGGTGGTGCCCGGGGAGGCGGAGGCCGAGTGGATCTCGGACGGCGGGGACGTGAAGGAGGCGGTGCTGTGGTTCGGCACGGAGCCCGGCGTCCGCCGCGCCACCCTGCTGCCCGCCGGCGCGAGCCTGACCGGCCGGGGCCTCCCCGACCCCGCGCCGCGCCCGGTCGGCCGCTACCTCTACGAGCCGGACGGCGCGGTCATCCGCGCCCATCTCGTCGCCGAGGTCGCCGAGCAGCTGGCCGGCGGCCTGATCGACGAGACCATCGCCTACGTCACGGCCGACGCCCTCACACCCACGCCGTACGCCACCGCCTACGAGATCACCGACGAACTCCCCTTCAACCTGAAGAAGTTGAAGGCCCTGATGCGCGAACGCGAGGTCGGCACGCTGACGGTGAAGAAGCGCGGCTCGGCGGTCGAACCGGAGGAGATCCGCCGCCGGATCAAGCCGAAGGGCCCCAACTCCGCCACGATCTTCCTGACCCGCGTCGCGGGCGCCCCGACGATGCTGATCGGCGGCCCGGCGAAGCCCTAGCCACGGCCGGGGGCGAACTCCTGGCCACGGCTCGGGCCGAAGCCCTGGCCACGGCCGGGGGCCGAAGTCCGAGCCACAGACCGGGACGAAGCCCTGGCCACGGCCCCGGGCGTGGCACGACCGCCCCTACGCCACCAGCCGTACCGCCAGCCGGTAGTGGCCGATCGCCTTCGTCGTGCCGATCAGGCCGCCGATCCACAGGCCGAGCGCGGCGCCCATGAGGTAGGCCGCCGTCCCGTAACCGCCGCGTCCCGGGCCGACCATCTCCGCGGGCGCGGCGAAGGAGACCCACAGGCCGACCGCGCCCAGCGCGATCGACAGCAGCAGCCAGACGACGCTGAGGACGGGCTCGCGCAGTCGCGCGTCCGTCGCGCGGTCGCTGTCCAGAGCGGCCCACAGGACCAGCCGCTCCCGCGCCAGGCGGTCCCGGCGGACGCCCCGGGCGAGGAAGAACACGGCCGGAACCAAGGCGCCCAGGCCGAGGGCCGCGAAGACCGACGCGAACAGGACCGAGATGGGGTCGGGCGACTCCTCCAGCACGATGAGCGCCGAGCCGCACATCCCCCATCCCAGCTGCAGGGTCGCCAGCCACACCAGGAAGACCATGAGCCGCCCTCCGCCGATCAGACGGCGGGTCAGTTCGGCCATCGCCCGCGCCCGGTCGGCCAGTCGGGCCTCGCGGTCGGGCCAGCTCCGTATCTCGGCGGGCGGCGGGGGCGGGGGCAGCGGGGTACGACCAGGCATGCGATCGAGCCTATCGACAGCGCCGCACCGCCACCGCTCCGGTCACCCCCCGCCAGGGCCTCCGGCCCGCTCCGCCTCCCGGGCCCGGCCGAGGAGCAGCTCACGCTCCCGTTCGTTGCGCGTGAGCGCGGCCGCCCGCTCGAACTCCGCCCGGGCCTCCGCCGCCCGCCCCAGCCTGGCCAACAGGTCTCCCCGCACGCTCGGCAGCAAGTGGTAGCCCGCCAGGGCGGGTTCACCCCTCAGGGCGTCGGCGAGGGCGAGGCCCGCCTCCGGGCCGTCGGCCATCGAGACGGCGACCGCGCGGTTCAACTCGACCACCGGCGAGGGCGCGACGACGGCGAGGCGCCCGTACAGCGCGGCGATCGTCCGCCAGTCCGTCTCCTCGTACGTCGACGCCCTCGCATGACAGGCGGCGATCGCGGCCTGGAGGGCGTACGGACCGTACGAACCGCCCTCGCCCGCCCGCGCGAGCGCCTCGAAGCCGCGCAGGATCAGCCGCCGGTCCCAGCGGCCGCGGTTCTGGTCGGCGATGAGGACGGGCTGCCCGTCGGGTCCCGTCCGGGCCGCCGCGCGGGACGCCTGGATCTCCAGCAGGGCCGCCAGGCCGTGGACTTCGCCCTCCTTCGGCATCAGCCCGGCGAGCACCCTCGCCAGCCGCAGGGCGTCCTCGCACAGCGCCGGCCGCAGCAGGTCGTCGCCCGCCGTCGCCGCGTACCCCTCGTTGAAGATCAGGTAGATGACCTCCAGGACGGAGCCGAGCCGGGCCGCCCGGTCCTCCCCGTACGGCACCTCGAACTCGACGCCCGCCTTCGCCAGCGATCGCTTCGCCCGCACGATCCGCTGCGCGACCGTCGGCTCCGGTACGAGGAAGGCGCGGGCGATCTCGTCCGTGCGCAGCCCGCCGAGCAGCCGCAGGGTCAGCGCGGTCCGCGCCTCGGTGGAGAGCACCGGATGGCAGGCGGTGAAGATCAGCCGCAGCAGGTCGTCGTCGATGTCGTCGGGACCGGAGGGCTCGGGGTCGTACGTCTCCTCGGTGATCTCGCGGCCGACCTCCGCCAGCTTGCGCGCGTACGTCTCCCGGCGGCGTACGAGATCGACGGCGCGGTTCTTGGCGGCGGCCGTCAGCCAGGCCGCCGGCCGCTCCGGGACGCCGGTCCGCGGCCACTGCTCCAGTGCGGCGACGAGCGCGTCCTGGGCGATCTCCTCGGCGATGCCGACGTCACGGACGATCCTCGCGACGGCCGCGATGATCCGCGGCGACTCCATCCGGAAGACGGTCTCGACGGCGCCGAGGGCGGGTGCGGTCATGGGTCAACCATGGCACCACCCGCCCCGGCCGCGTCTCACATCTCTTCGATCTCGCGGACCTCGCAGGTCACCTTCCACTGCGGCGGGTGGATCTCCAGGAACCGCTTCGACCACTCGATGGCCTCGGCCATGTCCTTGCACTGGGAGATCGAGTACCCGCCGACGACCTCCTTGGTCTCGGTGAACGGTCCGTCGGTGTAGGAGATCTTCCCGCCCTCCCAGACCACACGGGTGGAGTCCTTCGTCGGCTTGAGCCCGGCGGTCTCCAGCATCACGCCGGCCTTGGTGATCTCCTCGAAGAGCGCGCCCATGCGCTCGTCGAATCCGGCGTCGGCGTCCTCCAGCTGGAACGCGCCCTCTTCGATGCGGACCATCGTCAGATAGCGGGGCATGGTCGTTCTCCTCGGGTGGTGGGGGCGGGGCCGTTCCCCGCCTTCCACTCATACGTCGAACGGGCTCGGCCCACATCGACACCACGCGGGAGAATTTCTCAGACGTAGTCCTCCAGGCGGGCCACCGTGAAGCCCTGCTCCTGGATGCGGCGCAGCATGTCGGCCGTCATCTCCGTCATCGTCGTGCCCTTGAGCTCGGAGGGGCCGCGGAAGTGCGCCAGGATGATGTCGCCGGGGTGCAGCTTCCCGTCCCCGCGCTGGTACTGCATGTTCGTGATCTGCATCGACTCGCGCCACAGCACGATCGCGTCCACGCCGCAGGTGCCGGCGGCGGCGCGGGTGTCCTCGTTCCAGTTGCCGTACGGCGGGCGGAAGAGCCGCGGTGTGGTGCCGTACTCCTTCGCCAGCCTCGTCTGCTGGCCGCATATCTCCCGGCTCTGGGCGGCCCGGCCGAGGGTGCGCAGGTTCGGGTGGGTGAGGGTGTGGTTGGCGACGCCGTTGCCGAGGGCGGCGAGCGGCTTGAA
Organism: Streptomyces sp. NPDC047971; assembly: GCF_040653355.1. Classification (NCBI taxonomy): domain Bacteria; kingdom Bacillati; phylum Actinomycetota; class Actinomycetes; order Kitasatosporales; family Streptomycetaceae; genus Streptomyces; species Streptomyces sp. NPDC047971. The sequence continues at coordinate 88,158 of NZ_JBEZNW010000016.1, forward strand.
GTAGCCGTAGTCGGCGCGTATCGCGGAGTCGGTGAGGAACATCGTCATCGGGACCTTCAGGTCCCTCATCATCCGCACGAACTCCGGGTCCTTCTCGGCTCCGTCGTCGACGGTGATGAAGACGATCTTCTCCCGCGTCGGTATGTCGCTGATGACGGGGACCGGGCCGCCCGGCTGCCGCGTGACCGGCTTGGTTCGCGGCGGGGCGGGCGGCGCGGCGAAGGGCTTGAGGCCCCACTTCCGGTACGCGGCCGCGGCCGCGGCGGCCTGGTCGGCGGCCCCGTCGGGACCCTTGCCCTCGGCGGGGGTGGTCGTGGCGGGCACGGAGGGTCTCGCGGGAGCGGTGTCCGCCCCCGCGGTGCCGCCGCAGCCCGTCACCAGCAGTGCGGCGGCGGTCAGCGCCGCCCAGGTCGCGATCTTCTTGTCCACGCCGTGAGTCACGTCGTGGATGAGGGAGAAAGCGGCCGGGAGGTTGCCTCAGTCCACGGACTCGAAGCGCCAGCGGTGCACCGGCCGGGTGATCAGGTCCGCGGCCGGCTCGGGCAGCTCGGGCAGCTCGGCGTCCGGCGCCGGGGCGTCCCACCAGGTCAGCACGAGCACCCGGTCCTGCGGTGCCCGGAAGGTCTCGCGCCGCAGCGGCTCGTACGGGAGTTCCCGCGCCCGCGCCCACTCCAGGAGTTCGGCGCCCCGGCCCTGGACCGCCCGGGCCTCCCACATGAGCGTGAGGATCACGAGTAGAGGTTCTCCTTGCTGATCTCGTGCACATGGTCGTGGTCGTGACCGTGTGCGTGGCCGTGGCCCTCCGCGCCCGGCACGTGCGGGTCCGTCACCGGCAGCGACGAGTCCGCCGACAGCTCCAGGTCGGAGGCCGGCCGGTTGCGGGCGACCATCTCGGCGCCCAGCGCCGCCACCATCGCGCCGTTGTCCGTGCACAGCTTGGGCCGGGGCACCCGCAGCCGGATGCCCGCCCGCTCGCACCGCTCCTGCGCCAGCGCCCGCAGCCGCGAGTTGGCCGCGACCCCGCCACCGATCATCAGGTGGTCGACGCCCTCGTCCTTGCAGGCGCGGACGGCCTTGCGGGTCAGCACGTCGACGACGGCCTCCTGGAAGGACGCGGCCACGTCCCGGACCGGCACCTCCTCGCCGGCGGCGCGCTTGGCCTCGATCCAGCGGGCCACGGCGGTCTTGAGACCGGAGAAGGAGAAGTCGTACGCGGGGTCCTTCGAGCCGCTCAGTCCGCGGGGGAAGGCGATGGCGTTCGGGTCGCCCTCCTTGGCGAGCCGGTCGATGACCGGGCCGCCGGGGAAGCCGAGGTCGAGCACGCGCGCGATCTTGTCGAAGGCCTCGCCGGCCGCGTCGTCGATGGTGGCGCCCATCGGCCGGACGTCGGCGGTGATGTCGGGGGCGAGCAGCAGCGAGGAGTGCCCGCCGGAGACGAGCAGCGCCATCGTGGGCTCCGGCAGCGGGCCGTGCTCCAGCTGGTCGACGCAGATGTGCGAGGCGAGGTGGTTCACGCCGTAGAGCGGCTTGCCGAGCGCGTAGGCGTACGCCTTCGCCGCCGAGACGCCGACCAGCAGCGCGCCCGCGAGGCCGGGGCCGGCCGTCACGGCGATGCCGTCGAGGTCGCGGGCGGAGACCCCGGCGTCCTTCAGGGCGCGCTCGATGGTCGGGACCATCGCCTCCAGATGGGCGCGGGAGGCGATCTCGGGCACGACGCCGCCGAAGCGGGCGTGGGTGTCCACGCTGGAGGCGATCGCGTCCGCGAGCAGGGTCGTGCCGCGGACGATCCCGACCCCGGTCTCGTCGCAGGAGGTCTCGATGCCGAGTACGAGCGGTTCGTCAGCAGCCATCAGAATCAGTCTCTGTTCCTTGAACGGTCAGTCGCATCACGAGCGCGTCGACGTTGCCCGGCTGGTAGTAGCCCCGCCGGAAGCCGATGGGCTCGAAGCCGAAGCGCTCGTACAGCTTCTGGGCCCGGGTGTTGTCCACCCGCACCTCCAGCAGCACCTCCTCGCATTCGAAGGCGGTGGCGTGGTGCAGCAGATCGGTGAGCAGCCGGGCGCCGAGCCCGGTCCCCCACTGGTCGCGGGCGGCGGCGATCGTCTGGACGTCGCCGAGGCCGCCGACGGCCGCGAGTCCCGCGTAGCCGACGATCTTCCCCTCGGCCTCCGCGACGATGTAGCGGCGGGTCGCCCCGGGGCCGCGGGCGTGGGCCAGCTCGGACCAGAACATGCCCTCGGACCAGGCGTCCTCGGGAAACAGGTCGTGTTCGAGCACGAGCACCGGCTCGATGTCCCACCAGCGCATCTCGCGCAGCGTCGCGGACGTCACGGCGGTCACTTGGGGGTGACCACCTTGTAGTTCTTCGGCACCTGGGCGTCGGGGCGGCGCAGGTACATCGGCAGCGGGTCGAGGAAGTCGGCGCCCGCCGCGAGCCGCTCGGCCGCCAGGGCGGCCAGGGCGGCCGCCGACTGGTGCTCCGGGTCGCGGGCGTCCGGGAAGACCTCGGGGTAGAGGCGCGCGCCGGCGCCGACGGCCGGAACTCCGGCGACCTGCTCGGCGATCTCGGCCGGCCGGTCGACGGCCGCGTCGGTCAGCCGCGTACGGGAGTTCTCGTACCGCGCCCAGTAGACCTCCTTGCGGCGCGCGTCCGTCGCGACGACGAACGGCTCCTCGATCCCGGAGGCGTGGGCGAGCCCGTCCAGCGTGCACAGGCCGTGCACGGGCACGCCGAGCACGGAGGCGAAGGTCGAGGCGGTGACCAGACCGACCCGCAGTCCGGTGTACGGCCCCGGTCCCACGCCGACCACCAGGCCGGTGACCGCGTCGAGCGTGAGCCCGGCCTCCTTGAGGACCCGGTCGACGGCGGGCAGCAGCAGCTCCCCGTGACGGCGGGCGTCGACCTGCCGCGACTCGGCGACGACGGATTCACCGTCGTGGAGGGCGACGGTGACGGCGGGCGTGGCGGTATCCATGGCGAGCAAGAGCACGCAAACAGCCTACGGCTCCCGGCGGGCGGGCACGGCGCCCCGTCCCATCCCCCCGTGGCTGCTACCGTCACCCATCGATACATACGTACGGGAGGTTGGCACGGTGGCAAGGAGCAGCTCGGGATTCGTGGCCGGGCTCACCGCCGCGGCGGTCGCCGCCGTCGCCTTCCTCGCCTACCAGGCGTCGGCGAACGCGCCCGCGGACGTCTCGGCCAAGCCGAAGGTCCCGGCGTCGGCTCCTTCCTCGGCACCGACCGGTGGCCCCGAGAAGCCCGCGAAGGACCCCCTCGCCGTCCCGGCGAACTCCGGCAGCGGTGCGCGCGTGGTGTACGCGCTGGCCGAGCGCAGGGTGTGGCTGGTGGACGCGAAGGGGCAGGCCACGCACGCCTTCTCGGTGATGCCGAGCACGGTGAGCCCGGCGCCGGGGTCGTACAGCGTGACGTCGCGCTCGGGCACGGTGACCGGCTCGGACGGGGTGCGGATCGAGCACGTGGTGCGGTTCGCGAGCGTGCAGGACGTGTCGGTCGGCTTCAGCGCGGCGGTCGACGGCTCGCTCGAACCGCCGGACCCGGAGCGCAAGACCGGCGGCATCCGCATGAAGCGGGCGGACGGCGACGCGATGTGGACGTTCGCGGCGATCGGCGCGAAGGTCGTCGTCGTCGCGTAACGACGCCGGTCGCGTCCTCCGAACGAGGAGTGACGCGACCTCCCCGTCTTGACGGCTACGCGGCCTCGCGCCGGACCGCGGTGTCCCGCTCCTCGCCCTGCGCCGTCTCGTACGAGCCGTGGCCGGCTTCCCGTTCCGCCTCGCGCGGGGGAGTCGACACCGCGCTCGCCGCGGCGCAGGAGGCCAGCAGGTCACTCATAGAGATGCGCTCTTCCGCGCGCTCGCGCTCTGGCGTCGCCATGCATGCCTCCCGTAGGTTAGGTACACCTAACCAGCTCGTGCATCCATGTCACCACGACGCATGCGATCGACGCAACATCTTGCCGACACCTTGTCGGAACCTACGTACGTTCAGCTCAGCGCGAGGTCCTCGTCCGCCCACCGCGCGCCGATCCCGCGCAGCACGACGGTGCGCCGGTCGTCGTCCGTGTCGCCGACGACCCGGTGGATCAGCACGTGCAGCCGGTCGTCCGTCAGCTCCTCGACCTTGCCGTCGCCCCACTCCACGACGACCACGGAGTCGGGCAGCGAGACGTCCAGGTCGAGGTCCTCCATCTCGTCGAGGCCGCCGCCGAGGCGGTACGCGTCGACGTGGACGAGGGCGGGTCCGCCGACCAGGGACGGGTGGACGCGGGCGATGACGAAGGTCGGGGAGGTGACGGCGCCGCGCACGCCGAGGCCCTCTCCCAGGCCGCGGGTGAGCGTCGTCTTCCCCGCGCCGAGTTCACCGGTGAGCATGACGAGGTCGCCGGGGCGCAGCAGCTTGGCCAGGCGGCGGCCGATCTCCTGCATCTCCTCCGGGGAGTCGATGTCGAGGGTGGCGGCGGAGTGCGGTTCGGCGGTGTGCGGTTCTTCCATACGAGCCATACCAGCCAACCTAACTGCTCCCGGAACCCGCTTTCGCCGCCTTCACGGGCACCGCACCGACCTTCGCCAGGAGATCGGCAAGCCGGTCCGTCACCGCCTCGGGATGCTCCAGCATCACCAGATGGCCGCCGTCGTCCACGATGACCAGCTCCGCCTCCGGCAGCAGGTCGGCGATGGCCTCGGTGTGCGCGCTGGGGGTGACCAGATCGCGGTCCCCCGCGAGCGCGAGCACCGGGATCTCGCGGAAGACCTCCAGCGCCGCCGCCTTGTCGTGCTCGGCGAAGGCCGGGTAGAACTCCGCGACCACGTCGATCGGGGTCGCCTCGATCATCCGCTCGGCGAAGCGCGCGACGGCCGGATCGACGTCACGGGACGAGAAGGAGTACTTCTTGATCAGCCCGGCGAACAGGTCGGCGGTGGCCCGGCGGCCCCGCTCGACCAGCTCCGCCTGGGAACCGAGCGCCTTGAGCACGCCGGGCAGGACGCGGCGCACCGCGTTGACTCCGGCGGACGGCAGCCCGTAGTTGACCTCGCCGAGCCGGCCGGCCGAGGTGCCGACGAAGGCCGCGCCGACGACCCGGTCACGGATCAGCTCCGGGTACCGGTCGGCCAGCGCCATGATCGTCATGCCCCCCATCGAATGCCCGACGAGGACCAGCGGCCCCTCGGGCGCGGCCGCGTCGATGACGGCCTTGAGGTCGCGGCCGAGCTGGTCGATGGAGACGGGGACGCCGTCGGGCCCGGACTGGGCGACTCCGCGGGCCGAGCGGCCGTGGCTGCGCTGGTCCCAGTACACGGTACGGACCAGGCCGCGCAGCGCCGCGCGCTGGAAGTGCCAGGAGTCCTGGCCGAGGCAGTAGCCGTGGCTGAAGACGACGGTGACGGGCGCGGGCGGCTTGCGGCCGAAGAGCCGCCGGCGTCGCGGCGCCGGCGGGTCCGGCTCGACCTCGTCGATCTCGTAGTGGAGTGTCGTGCCGTCGTCGGCGAGTGCCTTGCCGGGGGTTCCGCGCAGGGAGCCGTAGGGGGCGGAGGCGTCGAGCGCGAGCCGTGCCTTCTGCCGCATGCCGCGGCCGACGGTGAGCCGCTCGAGGGCGACGCCGGCCGCCGCGCCGGCGGCGAGGACGCCTATCGCGGCACCGGCGAACCCGGCACGCCGCCAGTTGTCGGTGCTGGACTCGCTCACTGCCGCTCCCCTGGTCCCTGGTTCGGTGGGTGCTACCCGTTCAGATAGACGCGCGGGACGCGCGCTCCGATGCGGGTGACGATCTCGTACGCGATGGTGTCGGCGGCCTCGGCCCAGTCCTGGGCGGTGGGCTCGCCCCGCTCGCCGGGCCCGAAGAGCACGGCCTCGGTGCCGGGTGCGGGCTCGTCCCCGCCGAGGTCGACGACGAACTGGTCCATGGCCACCCGGCCGGCGACCGTACGGACCTTGCCCTCGACGAGGACGGGCCCCCGGCCGGAGGCGTGGCGCGGGATGCCGTCGGCGTACCCGACGGGCACGAGGCCGAGGGTGGTCTCGTGGCCGGTGACGTAGTGGTGGCCGTAGCTGACGCCGTGGCCTCCGGGGACCTGCTTGACCAGGGCGACGCTCGCCTTGAGCGTCATCACGGGGCGCAGGCCGAAGTCGGCGGGGGTGCCGATCTCGGGGCTGGGCGAGACGCCGTACATGGCGATGCCGGGCCGCACGAGGTCGAAGTGGGTCTCAGGGAGCGTGAGGGTGGCCGGGGAGTTGGCGAGGTGCCGGACCTCGGGCTCGACCCCGGCCTTCTCCGCGTAGTCGAGCATCGAGCGGAAGACGTCGAGCTGGGAGGCGATGGAGGGGTGGCCGGGCTCGTCGGCGCAGGCGAGGTGCGACCAGAGGCCGGTGATCGTCACCAGCCCGTCCTTCTCCGCCCTGAGGGCCTCGCCGACGAGCTGGGGCCAGTCGGCGGGCTGGCAGCCGTTGCGGCCGAGTCCGGTGTCGGCCTTGAGCTGGATACGCGCCGGCTTGCCCGTGGCGCGGGCCGCCTCCCGGACCTCGTCCAGCGCCCACATCCCGCTCACGGTCATGTCGAGACCGGCCTCGATGCCCTCGGCCCAGGGGTCGCCGGGGGTCCAGAGCCAGCACAGGATCCGCACGTCGGTGAGGCCGGCGGCGCGCAGGGCGAGCGCCTCGTGCGGGGTCGCGGTGCCGAGCCAGTCGGCGCCCGCGTCGAGGGCGGCGCGGGCGCAGCGGATCGCGCCGTGTCCGTACGCGTCCGCCTTGACCACGGCCATCACCTGGACGTGGGGCGCGACACGGGCGCGTAGCGTGCGGACGTTCGCACGCAGCGCACCGAGGTCGATCTCGGCACGGGCTCTGCGGGGCGGCGGTGTCTCAGTCATCGCGCCCAGTCTCTCAGGTGTCGGCTCCACGACGCCCCAGGCCACTTCCGGCGAGCGCGAGCACTAGGCCAAGTGCCGGGAGCGGGGGGCCGGGCGGAGCCCCCGGACCGCGTCGGCCGGACCGACCGAGACCCGGGGGGCAGGGCGGAGCTTCGGACCGCGCCCGGCCGGACCGCCCGAGGCCGGGGCGGTGGAGCTCCGGACCACGCCGGCCGGACCGACCGATGCCGGGGCCGGGGCCGGGCGGAGCCCCCGGACCACGCCCGGCCGGACCGCCCGAGGCCGCGCCGTCCTACGTCGTCACGTCGCGCCATGCGCCCGGCAGGGCCGCCGCCACGTCCTCCGCCGCGATCGGCGCGCCGTCCGATGCGCGGCGGGCGGCCAGACCGTGCAGGTAGGCGGCCACCGAGGCCGCGTCCAGGGCGGGCAGGCCCGCGGCCAGCAGGGACCCCGCGAGGCCCGACAGGACGTCCCCGCTGCCCGCCGTGGCCAGCCATGACGTCCCCGTCGGGTTGACCCGTACCGGACCCGAACCCTCCGCCACCAGCGTCGTCGAGCCCTTGAGGAGCACCGTCGCCCCGTACCGCGCCGCCAGCTCCCGTACCGCCGACAGCCGTTCCGCCTCCACCGACTCGCGCTCCACGCCCAGCAGCGCCGCCGCCTCCCCCGCGTGCGGGGTGAGCAGCGTCGGGGCCGTCCGTCCCCGCACCGCCGACGCGTCCAGGCCCCTCAGCCCGTCCGCGTCCACCAGGACGGGCACGTCCGAGGCCAGCACGTCCGCGACCCCCGGCTCGTCGCCGAGCCCCGGCCCGACGATCCACGCCTGCACCCGGCCCGCCTTCGCCGGCGGCCCCGCGTGCACCAGGGTCTCCGGGAAGCGCGCGATCACCGCGTCGGCCGCCGGTCCCACGTACCGCACCGCCCCCGCGCCACCCCGCAGCGCGCCGGCCACCGCCAGCACCGCCGCGCCCGGGTACCGGGCGGAGCCGGCGACCACCCCCACCACGCCCCGCCGGTACTTGTCGCTCTCCGCACCGGGGGCGGGCAGCATCCCCGCCACGTCCTCGTGCTGGAGCGCCTGGAGCTCCGGCACGGACGGCAGGTACTCCCCCAGGCCGATGTCCACCAGCCGCAGCGCGCCCGCGTACTCCCGCGCCGGGTCGATCAGCAGCCCCGGCTTGTACGTCCCGAACGTGACCGTCGCGTCCGCGCGCAGCGCCTCCCCCGCGACCGTCCCCGAGTCGGCGTCCACCCCGCTCGGCAGATCGACGGCGACCACGACCGCGTCGGAGCCGCGCGCCGCACGCGCCACCGGGACGGCGTCCGGCCGCAGTCCGCCGCGGCCGCCGATGCCGGTGATCCCGTCGATCACGAGATCGGCCGCCGCCAGGGCCTCGTACGGGTCCTCCGCCACCCGCCCCCCGGCCGCCGACAGCGCCGCGAGACCGCGCTCATGGGCCCGCGCGCCCAGCAGGACGGCCGTCACACCGGCCCCGCGGCGCGCCAGCCGCGCCCCCGCGTAGAGCGCGTCGCCCCCGTTGTCCCCGCTGCCCACGAGCAGGACGACCCTCGCCCCGTACACATGGCCGCGACCGAGCAGGGAGAAGCAGGCGGCGGCGAGCCCCGCCGCCGCCCGGCGCATGAGCGCGTCCTCCGGCAGCTTCGCCATCAGCTCGGCCTCGGCGGCCCGTACGGTCTCCACGCGGTAAGCGGTACGCATGCCCCGCAGTCTGCCGCACACCTCAAGCAAGCGCCGGGAGGCGAGGGTTGACGGTCGGGCCCGGGGCCGGCGGTAAGAACGGGCCCCGACCGCCTACCCCTCCGCGATCACCACCGCCGACGCCACCCCCGCGTCGTGGCTGAGCGACACATGCCAGTGCTTCACGCCCAGTTCGGCCGCCCGCGCCGCCACCGTCCCGCTCACCCGCAGCCGCGGCTGCCCGGTGCCCTCGACGTACACCTCGGCATCCGTCCAGTGCAGGCCGGCGGGTGCGCCGAGCGCCTTGGCCAGCGCCTCCTTGGCGGCGAAGCGCACGGCGAGGGAGGCCACGCCGCGCCGTTCGCCGCTCGGGAGCAGCTGCTCGCGTTCCACGAAGAGGCGCTGGAGCAGCCCCGGCGTCCGTTCGATCGACGCGGCGAAGCGGTCGATCTCCGCCACGTCGATCCCCACCCCGATGATCATTCGCTCACTCCACGGTCACAGATTTCGCCAGGTTGCGCGGCTGGTCCACCTCGTTGCCGCGCGCCGTCGCCAGTTCACAGGCGAAGACCTGCAGCGGCACGGTGGAGACCAGCGGCTGGAGCAGCGTAGGCGTTGCCGGGATGCGGATGAGATGGTCGGCGTACGGGACGACCGCGTCGTCGCCCTCCTCCGCGATGACGATCGTCCGCGCCCCGCGCGCCCGGATCTCCTGGATGTTGGAGACGATCTTGTCGTGCAGGACGGACCGTCCGCGCGGCGAGGGCACGACGACCACCACCGGCAGGTCCTCCTCGATGAGCGCGATCGGGCCGTGCTTCAGCTCGCCCGCCGCGAAGCCCTCGGCGTGCATGTACGCCAGTTCCTTGAGCTTCAGGGCGCCTTCCAGGGCCACCGGGTAGCCGACGTGCCGGCCGAGGAAGAGCACCGTGTCCTTGTGGGCGAGGGAACGGGCCAGCGCGCGCACCGGCTCCATCGTCTCCAGGACCCGCTCGACCTCGTCGGCGATCCGGGCGAGCTCCCTGATCACCGCGTGGATCTCGTCGCCCCACTTCGTCCCGCGCACCTGGCCCAGGTAGAGCGCCAGCAGATAGCAGGCGACGAGCTGCGTCAGGAACGCCTTCGTGGACGCGACGGCCACTTCGGGGCCCGCGTGCGTGTAGAGGACGGCGTCGGACTCCCGGGGGATGGTCGACCCGTTGGTGTTGCAGACGGCGAGCACCTTGGCGCCCTGCTCGCGCGCGTGCCGCAGCGCCATCAGGGTGTCCATCGTCTCGCCGGACTGGGAGATCGCGATGACGAGGGTGCGCTGGCCGAGGATCGGATCGCGGTAGCGGAACTCGCTCGCCAGCTCCACCTCGCAGGGAATCCTGGTCCAGTGCTCGATGGCGTACTTCGCGATCATTCCGGCGTGGAAGGCCGTGCCGCACGCGATGATGACGATCTTGTCGGCCTCACGCAGCACCGCGTCCGGGATGCGCACCTCGTCGAGCTTGAGGTGGCCCTCCGCGTCGATCCGCCCGAGAAGGGTGTCGGCGACCGCCTTGGGCTGCTCGGCGATCTCCTTGAGCATGAAGTAGTCGTAGCCGCCCTTCTCGGCGGCCGAGGCGTCCCAGTCCACGTGGTACGCCCGTACGTCGGCCGGGGCGCCGCTGAAGTCGGTGACCTCGACGCCCTCGCGGGAGAGTTCGACGACCTGGTCCTGGCCCAGCTCGATCGCCGCCCGGGTGTGCGCGATGAAGGCGGAGACGTCGGAGGCGAGGAAGTACTCCCCCTCCCCGACTCCGACCACCAGCGGGGAGTTCCGCCGGGCGCCGACCACCACGTCCGGCTGGTCGGCGTGCACGGCGACCAGCGTGAACGCGCCGTCGAGCCGGCGGCACACCAGCCGCATCGCCTCGGCGAGGTCTCCGCTGGAGGAGAACTCCTCGGCGAGCAGATGGGCCACGACCTCGGTGTCCGTCTCGGACGCGAGGTCGTGGCCGCGCTCCTCCAGCTCGGCCCTGAGGGCGGCGAAGTTCTCGATGATCCCGTTGTGGACGACGGCCACGCGCCCCGCGTTGTCGAGATGCGGGTGGGCGTTCACGTCGGTCGGCCCGCCGTGGGTGGCCCAGCGGGTGTGTCCGATGCCGGTGGAGCCGCTGGACAACGGCCGGTCCACCAGCTCCTTCTCCAGATTGACGAGCTTGCCCGCCTTCTTCGCCGCGGCCAGGCCCCCGTCGGAGAGCACCGCGACGCCGGCCGAGTCGTAGCCCCGGTACTCGAGCCGCTTGAGGCCCGCGATCACCACATCAAGCGCCGACTGCCCGCCGACGTATCCCACGATTCCGCACATGGCGGCAGCCTACGGCCGAAGGCCGCCGCCAGGACGGACTCAGCCCAGCTTGGTCGCCTGCGCGTCGATGATGACCTTCGGCTGCTCCTTGACCTCGCCGGCGAGGCTGATGGTGGAGAAGGCGGCGAGGTTGTTGCCCTTGCGGAAGACGACGAGCTTGCTGACGAACGGCTCGCCCTCCATGTCGGAGGTGACGGTGAAGGCGACGGATTCCTCGCCGGCGGTCACGGTGTCCGGGGCGACCTTGGAGACCTTGGTCTCCTCGCCGCCGCCCTTGACCGTGAAGCCGCCCGCGCACTCGGTGCCGGCCGTCTTCAGCAGGCCGAAGGCGTCCTGCGCCCCGGAGCCGTCGTACGAACCTAGGGTCACGGCGGTGATCGGGGCGCCCAGCGCCCCGATCGCGGCGTCCGTCGGGTCCTGCGTCGCGTTCTTCTGCGGGATCTCGATGGCCTTGCGCTGCACGGTGGCGGCCGGGCTGCCGGGCGCGATGAACGACATGGCGTCGGCGATCGGCTTGCAGGCGGCCTTGTCGGTGGCGACCTCGCTCGACTTGACGACGTCTCCGTCCTTCGCCTTCTCCACCTTGTGGCCCTTGAGGTCGGCCTGCTCGACGACGAGCTTCTCCAGCTCGGCGGCGGACAGCGCCTTGGCCGCGGGCGCGGCGGAGGTGGCGGACGGCTTGGCGGTGTCGGTGCCCTTGCCGCCCTTGTCATCCTTGGCCCCACCACAGGCGGCGACACCCATCGCGAGCGAGACGGCGGTGACGGCGACGGCGGTACGGCGGAGGACGGTGGCTCTCATGGTCAACTCTCTGATCGAAAAAGGCGATTCTGTGCGAACCCTATGTGTGCGCCGATCGCAGCTGACACCGAATTACCAACCGGTACGAGATCGCAACTTCACACCATCCACGAATTCCCGCAGGGCGCCTGCACTAAGGGCCACCACGACGTCGGGCACCTTGCTGTCGCGGAGACGGACGGTGCCGTCGGGGGCGAGGGCGACGGAGACGCAGTTGGAGCCGTCCGGGCTGTACGAGGACTTCGTCCACTCATACGCGGTCACTTCGCGTCCCTCCTCAGATCTCACGGGCGAGCCGACGGATGAAGTCCCGGGACTCGGACGCCTTCAAGGCTGACGCCTCCAAGCGGTCGAGTACGGACCGGAACTTGATCAGCTGGGCTTCGGCGTCAAGGAACTCACAGCCGAAGTGGGTGTCGACCTGGACGGTGTCCAGCTTGGGTACCGCGCCCGAGACGTAGTCGATGGGCTGTCCGGTGCCGGGAGACGCGCCGCAGCCGAAGGGCAGGACGCGCACGGTGATGTTGTCGCGCTCGCTCATCCCGACGATGTGCTCCAACTGCGCGCGGGCGACTTCCGGTCCTCCGAAGGCCATGCGCAGTGCGGCCTCGTGGATCAACGCCGTGTACTGAAGGGGCCGAGACCTGTGAAGGATCTCCTGGCGCTTGATGCGGTGGGAAAGTCGATGCTCCGCCTCGTAGGGCAGCAGAGGGGGAGCCACCTCCTTGAAGAGCACCCGGGCATGGTCCGCGGTCTGCAGCAGTGCAGGAATGTGGATCACGAGGGCGACGCGAAGCTCCGTGGCGTGATGCTCCAGCTCGGCCAAGTCGACAAGGGCGGCCGGTAGATACTCGCGGTACTCCTCCCACCAACCGCGGGTCCTTCCCCCGGTCATCGCACACAGCGCCTCGATCAGTGCCTCGTCAGCACAGTCATAGGTGCGAGCGAAGGTACGTACGCGTTCAGCACTGACCGGGTAGCGGCCTGACTCGATGCTGCTGACCCTCGCCTGGCTGATGCCTAGGACCGCCGCAGCGCCGGTCGAGGTCAGTCCCGCACTCTCTCGGAGCCTTCGCAGCTCGATGCCGAGCCGCTGCTGACGCAAGGTGGTGGTGGCGCTTGGCGGCAAGACTCTCCGATCTCCACACATCCGTGCGGGCAGGTCACCCACACGACGTCACTTTGGGTAGCTGCCTGCGAACAGGTAGCAAGTATTCCACCGCTCACTCTACGGTGGACCCAAGCCGCTCAACTGGCCTGGCCCGTAAGCCGGAAGCGCACCGCGTCCCGCGACACTGCCACCGCACGGCCTCGTAGCGAGTGACCCAACTCCACCTCCCTGCAGGAGACTTCCGTGACCACCGTATCCCCGCACGCCCCCTGGTCGTGCGCCCTCCATCTCCCCCACGACCGCCTCGCCCCGCGCGTCGCCCGCATGACACTGCGCGCCGCACTCGCCGGCCACGGCATGGCCGACCGCGTCGAGACCGCCGAACTTCTCGCCTCCGAGCTGGTCACCAACGCCTACCGGCACTCCCGGGGTCCGGCGGCGCTCCGTCCGCGCCACATGGAGGGCGACTGGCTCCGCATCAGCGTCTGGGACACGAACCCGCACATCCCGGCCCCCTTCGACCGCCGCCGCCACCTCACCCTGACACCGCCACCCGACGCCACGTCGGGCCGCGGCCTGCTCCTGGTCCAGCAGTACGCGGACAACTGGGGCGGCTACGCCCTCGGCGACGACCTCTTCGGCCGCGGCGGCAAACTCCTCTGGTGCGAAGTGGCCCCGCCGGACTTCACCGAGGCGGCTTGAGCGACCCCGTAGTCACCGTCCACTCCGAGCCGACAGCCCGCCCCGACGGAACGAAGTACCGCCGCACTGTCCCCTACGCCTTCGGCGACACCGCCACCGCCGGCCGCTGGAGCCTCGGCACCAGCACCCTCAAGAGCTACCCCGCCGACTGGTGACCGTAACGGTGAGTGACAGCCGGACCGCACCCCGGGACCGCCACCCCCTCACCGCACCCCCACCCCGCCCCTCCCCCACGTGACCGACCCCACCACCCACAACCGCCCCGGAGCCACGACAATGGCGGGGTGATCACTTCGCCGCCACGAAGCGCCAACGGCAACGGAACCTCGCCCCGCCGGGGGCCCGAGGCCACGCCGTACGTCGACCTCACCCGGGGTGAGTGGAGCGCGCTGCGTGACAAGACGCCGCTGCCGCTGTCCGCGGACGAGGTCGAGCGACTGCGGGGCCTCGGGGACGTCATCGACCTCGACGAGGTGCGGGACATCTACCTGCCCCTGTCCCGCCTGCTCAATCTGTACGTCCAGGCCACCAGCGGGCTGCGCGGGGCGCTCAACACCTTCCTCGGCGAGCGCGCCGAGCAGCGCGGGACGCCCTTCGTCATAGGAGTCGCCGGCTCCGTCGCCGTCGGCAAGTCCACCGTGGCCCGTCTCCTCCAGGCGCTGCTCGCCCGCTGGCCGGAGCACCCTCGCGTGGAGCTCGTCACGACCGACGGCTTCCTCTACCCCATGGAGGAGCTGAGGGCGCGCGGGCTGATGTCCCGCAAGGGCTTCCCGGAGTCGTACGACCGCCGGGCGCTGACCCGCTTCGTCGCCGACATCAAGGCCGGCAAGGACGAGGTCACCGCCCCCGTCTACTCCCATCTGATCTACGACATCGTGCCGGGCGAGCGGCTCGTGGTCCGCCGCCCCGACATCCTGATCGTCGAGGGGCTCAACGTCCTCCAGCCGGCGCTGCCCGGCCAGGACGGCCGTACCCGCGTCGGCCTCGCCGACTACTTCGACTTCTCCGTGTACGTCGACGCGCGGCCCGAGGACATCGAGCGCTGGTACCTCAACCGCTTCCGCAAGCTGCGCGACACCGCGTTCCAGAACCCCGACTCGTACTTCCAGCGCTACACCCAGGTCTCCGAGGAGGAGGCCCTGGAGTACGCCCGCACGATGTGGCGGACCATCAACAAGGTGAACCTGCTGGAGAACGTGGCTCCGACGCGCGGCCGGGCCACCCTCGTCGTGCGCAAGGGCCCGGACCACAAGGTGCAGCGCCTGAGTCTGCGCAAGCTCTGAACCGGACTAGGGTGCGGCCATGCTGCATCTGCGGATCATCACCCCGGCCGCCCGGACGGAAGCGGTTCTCCATCTGATCGACACGACCGTGGGCACCACCCATCTCGCGGTGCTCAGGGATGTCGCCCGCGACCCCTCGGGAGACATCGTGATGTGCGATGTGGCCCGCGAAGCCGGTGACGAACTCCTGCAGGGTTTGCGGGAGTTGGGCATCGACAAGGTCGGTTCGATCGCGGTCTCGCACATCGACCTGTCGCTCTCCGACCGGGCCGAGAAGGCCGAGGAGGAGGCCCCGGGCGAGGCGGCGGACGCGGTGATCTGGGAGCAGCTCACGGAGACCTCCCAGGAGGAGTCCACGCTCACGATCACCTACGCGGCCCTGATGATCGTGGCGACGATGATCGCGGCCTGCGGTGTGGTCCTCGACAACGCGATCCTGATCGTGGGAGCCATGGCGGTCGGCCCGGAGTTCGGCCCGCTGGCCGGGATCAGTACGGGCCTGGTGCGGCGCTCGCGGAAGGCCGTCTGGCGCTCGACGGTCGCCCTGGTGGTCGGCTTCGCCTCGGCGATCGTCGCGACGACCGTGTTCAGCCTGGTGATGACCGGGCTCGGCCAGTTCGAGGAGAGCATGCTCGACGCCGCGCGCCCGAACACGGGCTTCATCTTCCAGCCCGACCCGTTCTCGTTCATCGTGGCGCTGCTGGCGGGCGTGGCCGGCGTGGTCTCGCTGACCTCGTCCAAGGCGGGCGTGCTGGTCGGCGTGGCGATCTCGGTGACGACCGTCCCCGCGGCCGCGAACGCCGCCGTGGCCCTCAGCTACGGCGACCTGGCCCAGATGTGGGGCTCCGCCGAGCAGTTGCTGCTGAACCTGACCGGCATCATCATCGCCGGGGTGCTCACGCTCCTGGGCTGGAAACTGCTGTGGCGCACCCAGCGGGGTCGGATGACCCGACCGCCGGGTGCGCCACGCCTCAAGTAGGGCCGGCTGTCAGCCGAGCGCGGACTTCACCACGTCCGCCAGCCGCCCCGCCACCGCGCGCGCCTGCTCGATGTCGGCGGCCTCGACCATCACGCGTACGAGCGGCTCGGTACCCGAGGGGCGGAGCAACACCCGTCCGGTGGAGCCCAGTTCGCGCTCCGCGTCGGTGACCGCGGAGGCCAGCTCGCCGGAGGTCTTCACCCGGGACTTGTCGACGTCGGGCACGTTGACGAGGACCTGCGGCAGCCGCTCCATGACGCCGGCCAGGTCCGCGAGGGACTTGCCGGTGGCCGCGACGCGCGCCGCCAGCATCAGGCCGGTGAGCGTGCCGTCGCCGGTGGTGGCGTGGTCGAGCACGATGACGTGCCCGGACTGCTCGCCGCCGAGCGCGTAGCCGTGCTCCTTCATGGACTCCAGGACGTAACGGTCGCCGACCGCCGTCTGGACCAGCTGGAGGCCCTCGCGCTCCATGGCCAGCTTGAAGCCGAGGTTGGACATCACGGTCGCGACAACGGTGTCGCCCCGCAGCGTCCCGGCCTCGCGCATGGCGAGGGCGAGCACGGCGAGGATCTGGTCGCCGTCGATCTCGTTGCCGGCGGCGTCGACGGCGAGGCAGCGGTCGGCGTCGCCGTCGTGGGCGATGCCGAAGTCCGCGCCGTGCTCGACGACGGCGGCCTTGAGGAGCCCCAGGTGGGTGGAGCCGCAGCCGTCGTTGATGTTGAGGCCGTCCGGCTCCGCGCCGATCGTGACGACCTGGGCACCGGCGCGGGCGAACGCCTCGGGCGACACGTGGGACGCCGCGCCGTGCGCCTCGTCGAGGACGACCTTGAGCCCGTCGAGCCGGTTCGGCAGGACGCCGATGAGGTGGGCGACGTACTTGTCGAAGCCCTCGTCGTAGTCACGGACCCGGCCGACGCCGGCGCCGGTCGGCCGCTCCCACGGGGCGCCGGTGCGGTGCTCCTCGTAGACGGACTCGATCCGGTCCTCCAGCCCGTCGGCGAGCTTGTGACCACCGCGGGCGAAGAACTTGATGCCGTTGTCGGGCATCGCGTTGTGGCTGGCGGAGAGCATCACGCCGAGGTCCGCGCCGAGCGCTCCGGTGAGGTACGCGACGGCCGGGGTGGGCAGGACGCCGACGCGCAGGACGTCGACGCCCGCGCTCGCGAGGCCCGCCACGACGGCGGCCTCCAGGAACTCTCCCGACGCGCGGGGGTCACGCCCGACCACCGCGGTCGGCCGATGGCCCTCGAAGGTCCCCGCCTCGGCGAGCACGTGCGCCGCCGCGACCGACAGGCCGAGCGCGAGCTCCGCCGTCAGATCCGCGTTCGCCACACCGCGTACACCGTCCGTGCCGAAGAGTCGTCCCACAGCTGTCCTCCGAAACTGCTCCGAATGTGCGATCCCCTGAGCGCTAGATGCCCGTTTTCACGTCAGAGCCGCCCAGAAAAGGCCCAGGGGGAGGAAAAAACGTACGCCCCGGCAGCACGGGCAGTGCCGCCGGGGCGTACGTGCAAAGCAGACCGAGCAGGCGATTAGCGCTTGCTGTACTGCGGGGCCTTACGGGCCTTCTTGAGACCGGCCTTCTTGCGCTCGACCGCACGGTCGTCGCGGGAGAGGAAGCCGGCCTTCTTCAGCGCCGGGCGGTTGTTCTCGACATCCGCCTCGTTCAGCGCACGGGCCACACCGAGACGCAGGGCGCCGGCCTGGCCGGAGACACCGCCACCCGAGATGCGGGCGATGACGTCGTAGCGGTTGTCGAGCTCGAGCACCTTGAAGGGCTCGTTGACTTCCTGCTGGTGGACCTTGTTCGGGAAGTAGTCCTCGAGCGTACGCCCGTTGATCTTCCACTTGCCGGTGCCCGGAACGATCCGGACGCGGGCGATGGCGTTCTTGCGACGACCCAGGCCGGCGGCCGGCTGCGGGTCACCGAAGCGCGACGCCAGGGACTCCGAGGTGTACTCGCCCTCGACGGGGACCTCGGACTCGAAGGTGGTGACCTCGGCGTAGGTCTCCTCGCCCTCGATGGGGTTCTCAACAGTGGTCTCGGCCACGATTCTCCTCAGATTTCTTTCGTTCTTAGGGGGTGTGGCCGGAACTACTGCGCGACCTGGGTGATCTCGAACGGGACCGGCTGCTGGGCAGCGTGCGGGTGGTTCTCGCCCGCGTAGACCTTCAGCTTCGAGAGCATCTGACGGCCCAGGGAGTTCTTGGGGATCATGCCCTTGATGGCCTTCTCGACGGCCTTCTCGGGGTTCTTGTCGAGCAGCTCGTCGTAACGGACGGAGCGCAGACCACCCGGGAAGCCGGAGTGGCGGTACGCCAGCTTCTGGGTCTTCTTGTTGCCGGACAGGTGGACCTTGTCAGCGTTGATGATGATGACGAAGTCGCCCATGTCCATGTGGGGGGCGTAGACGGGCTTGTGCTTGCCTCGCAGGAGGTTCGCAGCCGTCGTCGCCAGACGGCCCAGGACAACGTCCTGCGCGTCGATGATGTGCCACTGGCGAGTGACATCGCCGGGCTTGGGGCTGTACGTACGCACTTCGTAGCCTTCGCTTCTTCAGTGGATGGAGTCCAGACACACCTGAAGCGATCATGCAGCTGGGGCCTGCACTGCCGGGAACACCGCCCGTATGCGAGCCACTGGTAACTGCTCCAGGGAACTTGCGTAAGGGCCCTTCGTGTGAAAACGACGAAGCCGATACGCATAACAAACCGCAACAGTACCCGCGCCGCCCCCAACGGGTCAAAACGCCGGGGGCACCCACTCCTCCACCACCGCTACCGCGCCCGCTCGACCCGCCGCTCGTCCCAGACCGGCTCGGGGGTCTCCCGGACGACACCGTCCGAGCCGAAGACCAGGTACCGGTCGAAGGTCTTCGCGAACCAGCGGTCGTGGGTGACGGCGAGCACCGTGCCGTCGTACGACTCCAGACCGTCCTGGAGGGCCTCCGCCGACTCCAGGTCCAGGTTGTCCGTCGGCTCGTCCAGCAGCAGCGCCGTGGTGCCCGCGAGCTCAAGGAGCAGGATCTGGAAGCGGGCCTGCTGGCCCCCGGAGAGCTTCTCGAAGGGCTGGTCGCCCTGGGCCTCCAGCTCGTACCGCCGCAGCACCGACATCGCCCCGCCGCGGTCCTTCGCATGCTCCGACCAGAGGATGTCCACGAGCGAGCGGCCCAGCAGCTCCGGGTGGGCGTGGGTCTGCGCGAAGTGGCCCGGCACGACCCGCGCGCCCAGCTTCCACTCGCCCGTGTGGGCCACGGACGGGTCCCCGGCGAGCAGCCGCAGGAAGTGTGACTTGCCCGACCCGTTCGAGCCGAGGACGGCGACCCGCTCGCCGTAGAAGATCTCCAGCGAGAACGGCTTCATCAGACCGGTCAGCTCAAGGTTCTCGCAGGTCACGGCACGTACACCGGTCCGGCCGCCGCGCAGCCGCATCCGGATGTCCTGCTCGCGCGGCGGCTCGGGCGGCGGGCCGGCCTCCTCGAACTTCCTCAGCCGCGTCTGCGCGGCCGCGTACCGGGACGCCATCTCATGGCTGACCGCCGCCGCCTGCCGGAGGTTGATCACCAGCTTCTTCAGCTGCGCGTGCTTCTCCTCCCAGCGCCGCTTCAGCTCCTCGAAGCGGGCGAACCGCTCCCGCCGCGCGTCGTGGAAGGTGTCGAAGCCGCCGCCGTGCACCCACACGTCCGAGCCGGCGGGGCCGGGCTCGACCGCGATGATCTTCTGCGCGGCCCGGGCCAGCAGCTCCCGGTCGTGGGAGATGAAGAGCACGGTCTTACGGGTCTCCCGCAGCCGCTCCTCCAGCCACCGCTTGCCGGGGACGTCGAGATAGTTGTCCGGCTCGTCCAGCAGCAGCACCTCGTCCGTGCCCCGCAGCAGCGACTCCAGGACCAGCCGCTTCTGCTCGCCGCCGCTGAGCGTGCGGACCTCCCGGAACTGCGCCTTCTCGTACGGCATGCCCAGGGCGGCCATGGTGCACATGTCCCAGACGGTCTCGGCCTCGTACCCCTGGACCTCGGCCCAGTCGCTCAGCGCCTGCGCGTACGCCATCTGCGCGGCCTCGTCGTCGACCGTCATGATCAGGTGCTCGGCCCGGTCGACGGCCTTCGCCGCCTCGCGGATCCGCGGCTGGGCGACCGAGACCAGCAGGTCACGGACCGTGCGCTCGTCCCGCACCGAGCCGACGAACTGCGGCATCACGCCGAGACCGCCGCTGACGGTGACCGAGCCGCCGTGCGGCTGGAGCTCTCCGGCGATCATCCGGAGCAGCGTGGTCTTCCCGGCGCCGTTGGCCCCGACCAGGGCGACCACGGCGCCCTCCCCCACCCGGAAGGAGGCGTCCGCGAGCAGGACCCTCCCGTCGGGAAGGTAGTACTCCAGATGCGCGGCCTCGACGTGTCCCATGAGGGGCATTGTCGCCGCCGACACCGCTGTCTCCCAACCGGTTTAGGATGCGCGGCATGAGCTTTGGGGGACCGCAGTGGCCGCATGAGCCGCAGCAGCAGGGACAGCAGCAGCCCTTCGGACAGCAGTCAGGCCCGTTTCCGGGGGCACAGGATCCGTTTCCTGGGGCGCAGGGAGCGCACACACCGGACTGGGCCGCTCTCGCCGACGCCTCCGCGGGCGCCCGGCGGCGCAAGCGCTGGCTGATGATCGGCGGTGGCGCGCTCGCCACCCTCGCGGTCGGCGCGATCGTCGCCACAGCGGTCGTGAGCAGCAACGACACCACCGACACGGGCAAGAACGGCACGGTGACCCCCACCGGATCCGCCTCGGCCGACAACACCCCGACGCCCGCCCCGACGTTCTCCTCCGTCGCTCCCCCGCCCCCGCCCAACCCCAAGGACTTCATCTCGGACGAGAAGAAGGACAAGGCGCCGCTGAGCGCCGAGGGCCTCTTCCCGGGCAAGAAGCTGACGATGAGCGGGCGCGCGTACACCAAGGGCGCGACGTCCTCCACGACGAACTGCGCGAGCGTCGCCCAGGGCGCTCTCGGCTCGGTCCTGAAGAAGAACGGCTGCGACCGGGTGATTCGCGCCACCTATGTGAAGGACGGGGTCGCCATCACCGTCGGCGTGGCCGTGTTCTCCACCGAGGCGGAGGCGCTGAAGGCCAAGAACCAGGCGAGCGGAGGCATCGCCCCCCTGGCCGGCTCGGGCGTGAACGAGTTCTGCCGGGCGACGGTCTGTCTGCGCCGGGCGAACTCGATCGGCCGGTACGCGTACTTCACCCAGGCCGGGTTCACCAACGGCAAGAAGGTCACCACGGGCGACAAGGGCGTCTTCCAGGCCAGTGACGACCTGGGCACCTTCGCCTTCAACCAGATCTACGCCCGGGGCCGCTCCCAGGCGTCAGCAGCAGCCGGCGCTCCCGGGGAGTGACCGCTTGTTCCTGGCCTCCCGGTTCCGGGCGGCCAGGAGCTCGTCGGCCGGGTAGCCGACCTCTTCCAGGGTGAGCCCGTGCGGCCGTACGACATGCACGGCCGAGTCCCTGACCCCGGCGGCGAGCACCTTCGCGGGCCAGTCCACCGGGCGGTGTCCGTCGCCGACGAAGAGCAGGGCGCCGACGAGCGAGCGGACCATGTTGTGGCAGAAGGCGTCCGCCTTCACGGTCGCTTCGAGAATGCCTCCGGGCCGCCGCTCCCAGCGCAGCTCCTGGAGCGTGCGGATGGTCGTCGCACCCTCACGCCTCTTGCAGTAGGCGGCGAAGTCGTGCTCGCCGACGAGCCGCTCGGCGGCGGCGTTCATGGCGTCCATGTCGAGGGCCCAGTCGTGCCACAGGACGTGGCCGCGCAGCAGCGGGTCGACACCGCCGGGGTTGTCGGTGACGCGATAGGCGTAGCGGCGCCAGATCGCCGAGAACCGCGCGTTGAAGCCACTGGGGGCCTCGGTCAGCCGCCAGACACGCACATCGTGCGAGAGCCGCCCGGCGAGCCGCCTGAGCAGCTTGTCCTGGTGCTCGGCCCACAGGTCGACGGGCAGATCGACGTGGGCGACCTGGCCGCGGGCGTGCACACCGGCGTCGGTGCGTCCGGCGACGGTCAGCTCGTACGTCTCCTTGGAGCGGGTCACGGTCTTCAGGGCGTCCTCGATGTCGCCCTGGACGGTCCGCTGCCCCTGGGCCTGCTTGGCCCAGCCGGAGAAGTCCTTCCCGTCGTAGGAAAGGTCGAGCCGGATCCGTACGAAACCGGGCTGCACGTCGTCGCTCACGCGATTCATCCTCTCAGCGTCACGGGAACGGGCCCGTACCCCTGGGGGTACGGGCCCGCTCACGAGATTCGTCGGAACGCTTACGCGTCCTTCGACTCCTCGGCGGCGTCCTCGACCTTGGTCTCCTCGACCTTGGCCTCGTCAGCCTCCTTGACGGCGCGCTTGGTGGCGGCCTCGGCCTCGGCGACGGTCGCCTTCTTGGCGATCTCGCCCTCGACCAGCTCGATCACGGCCATCGGGGCGTTGTCGCCACGACGGTTGCCGATCTTGGTGATACGGGTGTAGCCACCCGGGCGCTCGGAGTAGCGCGGGGCGATCTCGGTGAAGAGCGTGTGGACGACGCCCTTGTCCGTGATCGTCTGCAGCACCAGGCGACGGTTGTGGATGTCGCCCTTCTTGGCCTTGGTGATCAGGCGCTCGGCGACCGGACGAAGGCGGCGGGCCTTGGCCTCGGTCGTGGTGATGCGGCCGTGCTCGAAGAGGGACTTCGCCAGGTTGGCGAGCAGCAGACGCTCGTGAGCGGCGCTGCCACCGAGGCGGGCACCCTTGGCGGGACGCGGCATGGTGTTTCTCCTTGTGATCTGCACCGGCCGTGTGAGGTACCGGTGTCAGTGTCCGAGCAGGCGGTTACCTGTCGGAGATCCGGGCTGCGCCCGGAGGGGGCGGGGCACTACGCGATCAAGCACAGCGCACCCGCACCCGAGTA
The DNA here is from genome assembly GCF_040653355.1 of Streptomyces sp. NPDC047971. Taxonomy (NCBI): domain Bacteria; kingdom Bacillati; phylum Actinomycetota; class Actinomycetes; order Kitasatosporales; family Streptomycetaceae; genus Streptomyces; species Streptomyces sp. NPDC047971. The sequence continues at coordinate 110,868 of NZ_JBEZNW010000016.1, forward strand.
CGGACCGGATCGGCCCGAGCTCTTAGTACTGCTCGGTCTCGACGAAGCCCGCGTCCGCGTCGTCGTCGGCGCCGAAGGCGTCGGCGGCGGCGGTCGGGTCGAATCCGGGCGGGCTGTCCTTGAGGGCCAGGCCCATGCCGGCCAGCTTCGCCTTGACCTCGTCGATCGACTTCGCACCGAAGTTGCGGATGTCGAGCAGGTCGGCCTCGGAGCGCGCCACGAGCTCACCCACGGAGTGGATGCCCTCACGCTTGAGGCAGTTGTACGAACGAACGGTGAGCTCGAGCTCCTCGATCGGCAGCGCCAGGTCGGCGGCGAGGGCGGCGTCCGTCGGGGACGGGCCCATGTCGATGCCCTCGGCGTCGATGTTGAGCTCGCGCGCCAGACCGAACAGCTCGACCAGGGTCTTGCCAGCGGACGCCATGGCGTCACGCGGGCGCATGGCCTGCTTGGTCTCGACGTCGACGATCAGCTTGTCGAAGTCGGTGCGCTGCTCGACACGGGTCGCCTCGACCTTGTACGTGACCTTGAGCACCGGCGAGTAGATGGAGTCGACCGGGATACGGCCGATCTCCTGGCCCACCTGCTTGTTCTGCACGGCGGAGACGTAGCCGCGACCGCGCTCGACGGTCAGCTCCATCTCCAGCTTGCCCTTGCCGTTGAGCGTGGCGAGCACCAGGTCGGGGTTGTGCACCTCGACGCCGGCCGGCGGGGCGATGTCGGCAGCGGTGACCAGGCCGGGACCCTGCTTGCGCAGGTACATCACGACCGGCTCGTCGTGCTCCGAGGAGACGACCAGCTGCTTGATGTTCAGGATGAGGTCGGTGACGTCCTCCTTGACGCCCGGCACGGTGGTGAACTCGTGCAGGACACCGTCGATGCGGATGGACGTGACGGCCGCACCCGGGATCGAGGAGAGGAGCGTACGACGGAGGCTGTTGCCGAGCGTGTAGCCGAAGCCCGGCTCCAGGGGCTCGATGACGAACCGCGAGCGGAATTCGTCGACGACCTCTTCGGTCAGCGAGGGACGCTGAGCGATCAGCATGGTGTGAATCCTTCGGTTGTGGACGCCCACTATTTGACGTCCGACAGAGGTACTACCAAGGGTACGGGCGGCACACCTCCGAAGAGGCGTACCGCCCAACCCTCACATCAACCGTTGCCGGTCGTGCGTCAGACGCGACGACGCTTCGGCGGACGGCAGCCGTTGTGCGGCGTGGGGGTGACGTCCTGGATCGAACCGACCTCGAGGCCCGTGGCCTGGAGGGAGCGGATCGCGGTCTCGCGGCCGGAGCCCGGACCCTTGACGAAGACGTCGACCTTGCGCATGCCGTGCTCCTGCGCGCGGCGAGCGGCCGACTCGGCGGCCATCTGCGCGGCGAACGGGGTGGACTTGCGCGAGCCCTTGAAGCCGACGTGGCCGGCGGAGGCCCAGGAGATCACGTTGCCCGAGGGGTCCGTGATCGAGACGATCGTGTTGTTGAACGTGCTCTTGATGTGCGCGTGGCCGTGAGCGACGTTCTTCTTTTCCTTGCGGCGCACCTTCTTGGCAGCGCCCTGACGACCCTTGGGGGGCATCTATAACTCCTACGGGAGGTGGTCGGTCCTACAGCGAAGACCGCTTGGTCAAGCGTCCGCTGAGGACTACTTCTTGCCCGGCTTCTTCTTACCGGCGATGGCGCGACGCGGGCCCTTGCGGGTACGGGCGTTCGTGCTGGTGCGCTGACCGTGCACGGGCAGGCCACGACGGTGGCGGATGCCCTGGTAGCACTGGATCTCGATCTTGCGGCGGATGTCGCCCTGGATCTCGCGGCGGAGGTCACCCTCGGTCTGGAGGTTGGCGTCCACGTACTCGCGGATCTTGACCAGGTCCTCTTCGGCCAGGTCACGAACGCGGGTGTTCGGGTTCACGCCGGTGGAGGCGAGGATCTCCTTGGACCGGGTGCGCCCGATACCGAAGACGTAGGTGAGTGCGATCTCCACACGCTTTTCGCGCGGGATGTCAACACCGGAAACGCGTGCCATTCAATGGCTCCTGTGTGTTCGGGGGTCTTCCGCAAAGCCGCTCCTGAGTCGCCGTATGAGGTACGAATCAGGTCCCCGGCCCCCACCGGAGGTGCCGCCGACCCTTGCGGGCTGGGCGGGCTCTGCGTATGTACGTATTGCTTGCGTCGCGCGAAGAACTGCGAAATGCAGGTCGGTCGGCGTGCGTCAGCCCTGGCGCTGCTTGTGGCGCAGGTTGTCGCAGATGACCATGACCCGACCGTGGCGGCGGATCACCTTGCACTTGTCGCAGATCTTCTTGACGCTCGGCTTGACCTTCATGGGTGTGAGGTTCTCCGGGTCAGTGCCACCACCCGCGCGCGGAGGCGGGGTGCGGGCAAGATCTACTTGTAGCGGTAGACGATCCGGCCACGCGTCAGGTCGTACGGAGAGAGCTCCACGACGACCCGGTCGTCCGGGAGGATTCGGATGTAGTGCATCCGCATCTTGCCGGAGATGTGCGCGAGGACCTTGTGACCGTTCTGGAGCTCCACCTTGAACATGGCGTTCGGGAGGGACTCGATCACGGTGCCCTCGATTTCGATGGCACCTTGCTTCTTGGCCACGCTTCGCCTTTCGAATCGGCTACCTTGATCGACTCTCGATCCACATGCGGACACACGGGTACACGAGAGCCGACGCATCAGTCTACGTCAGGCACCTGGAAAAGACGAATCCGGGAAGTTTGCCCACCGTGGAAGATCGTTACGCAAGCGACCGCGCCCCACTACCCCAGGGGATCCGGCGCCGCCACGACACCCAGCTCCGCCAGCTTCGCCTTGCCGCAGTCCGGAGCGGTCAGGACCAGGGGGCCCTCCTCCGTCAGGGCGACCGAGTGCTCCCAGTGGGAGGACCAGGTGCCGTCCGTGGAGACGACCGTCCAGTCGTCCGACAGGACCTCCGTGCGCGGCGTGCCGAGCGCGACCATCGGCTCGATCGCCAGGCAGAAGCCGGGGACGAGCTTGGGGCCCTTGCCGCGCTTGCGGGAGACGTAGTTCAGCAGGTGGGGGTCCATGTGCATCTCGGTGCCGATGCCGTGGCCGCCGTAGTCCTCGACGATCCCGTACTTGCCGCCGCCCGGCTTGGGCTGGCGGCGGATGTACGTCTCGATCGCCCGGGAGATGTCCACCAGCCGGTTGCCGGCCTTCATCGCGGCGATGCCGGCCCACATCGACTCCTCGGTCACCCGCGAGAGCTCGATCAGCTCCGGAGCGTGACCCGAACCCACGAACGCCGTGTACGCCGCGTCGCCGTGCCAGCCGTCGACGATCGCGCCGGCGTCGATGGAGATGATGTCGCCGTCCTTGAGGACGGTCTTCTCGTCCGGGATGCCGTGGACGACGACCTCGTTCACCGAGGTGCAGATCGTCGCGGGGAAGCCGCCGTACCCGAGGAAGTTCGACTTCGCCCCGTGGTCCGCGATCACCTTGCGGGCGACCTCGTCCAGGTCCTTCGTCGTGGCGCCGGGCACGGCCGCCTCACGGGTCGCCGCGTGGATGGCGGCGACGACCAGCCCCGCCTCACGCATCTTCGCGATCTGCTCGGGGGTCTTGATCTGCACCATCGTGGCGGGGGCCTTTCCTTGCGTGTACACGGGACAGAACAACGATACGGCCGCGGCGCCCCCGAGGGGCACCGCGGCCGTACCGAACGAACCGGGGTTACTTCTTGAGCGCGGCCATCGCCTTCGCGGTGACCTCGTCCACCTTGCCGAGCGCCGAGATCGTCACGACCAGGTTCTGCGCCCGGTAGTAGTCGATGATCGGCTCGGTCTGGGTGTGGTAGACCTCCAGGCGCCGGCGGACGGTCTCCTCGGAGTCGTCGTCGCGCTGGAAGAGCTCCCCGCCGCAGACGTCGCAGACGCCCGCGGTCTTCGGAGCGTTGTACGTCACGTGGAACACGTGCGCGCTGTCGTTGCGGCAGATGCGGCGACCCGCGATCCGCTTCACGACCTCGTCCTCGGGGACCTCCAGGTCCAGGACAGCGTCCAGCTGCATGTCCTCGGCCTTGAGGACCGTGTCCAGGGCCTCGGCCTGGGCCACGTTCCGCGGGAACCCGTCCAGCAGGAAGCCGTTGACGGCGTCCGGCTGCTCCATCCGGTCCTTGGCCATTCCGATGGTCACCTCGTCCGGGACAAGGTCGCCGGCGTCCATGTACGCCTTGGCCTTGAGGCCCAGCTCCGTGCCCTGCGAGATGTTGGCGCGGAACAGGTCACCCGTGGAGATGTGCGGAATGTCCAGGTTCTTGGCAAGGAACGCGGCCTGCGTACCCTTGCCCGCACCGGGCGGTCCGACGAGGACGATTCGCATCAGCGGAGGAACCCTTCGTAATTGCGCTGCTGGAGCTGGCTCTCGATCTGCTTCACGGTCTCCAGCCCCACACCCACGATGATGAGGATGCTCGTCCCGCCGAACGGGAAGTTGGCATTGGCGCCACCGAAGCCTGCCAACGCCATCGTCGGCACAAGAGCGATCAGACCCAGATACAGCGAGCCCGGCCAAGTGATCCGGTTGAGCACGTAGCTCAGATACTCGGCAGTAGGTCGACCAGCCCGGATACCCGGGATGAAGCCACCATACTTCTTCATGTTGTCGGCAACTTCCTCGGGGTTGAACGAGATCGCCACGTAGAAGAAGGCGAAGAACACGATCAGGAGGAAGTACGTCGCGATGTAGTAGGGGTGGTCACCCTTGACGAAGTGGGCTTCGATCCAGGTCTTCCACCCTGCGGTGGAGTTCGAGAACTGCGCGATCAAGGCCGGGATGTAGAGCAGCGACGAGGCGAAGATGACAGGAATCACACCCGCCTGGTTCACCTTGAGCGGGATATAAGTGGACGTTCCGCCGTAGGACCTGCGGCCGATCATGCGCTTCGCGTACTGCACGGGGATGCGGCGCTGGGCCTGCTCGACGAAGACGACGAGCGCCACCATGACGAAGCCGATCAGGATGACGGTGCCGAACTCGATCCAGCCCTTGGCGAGCTTGCCGCTCTCCTTGATGGCCCACAGGGCGCCCGGGAAGCCGGCGGCGATCGAGATGAACATCAGGATCGACATGCCGTTGCCGATGCCGCGGTCGGTGATGAGCTCACCGAGCCACATGACGACGGCGGTGCCCGCGGTCATCGTGATGACCATCGTGGCGATGGTGAACACGGACGGGTCCGGCACGACCTGGTTGGCCACCGTGCAGCCGCTGAACAGCGCACCGCTCTTGGCGGTGGCGACGAGACCGGTGCCCTGGAGGATGGCGAGGGCGATCGTCAGGTAACGCGTGTACTGCGTGATCTTCGCGGTGCCCGACTGCCCCTCCTTCTTGAGGGCTTCCAGGCGCGGAATCACGACGGTCAGCAGCTGCAGGATGATGCTCGCCGTGATGTACGGCATGATGCCGAGCGCGAAGATGGTGATCTGCAGCAGCGCTCCGCCACTGAACATGTTCACCAGGCCGAACAGGGAGTTGTTGCCCTGGCTCGCCTGGTCCACACACTGCTGTACGGCCTGGTAGCTGACACCGGGTACGGGGATGTGTGCCCCGAGCCGGTACAGCACGATGATGCCGAGCGTGAAGAGCAGCTTCTTGCGCAGGTCGGGCGTCTTGAACGCCCGGGCGAACGCGGTGAGCACGGTGCCTCCTGCGACCCCCGCGCCATGCGCCAGAGGTGACGGTCTTGAGGTTCGACGAATGGTTACCAGTCAAAAACCGTGCGGGCATACCGCACGGAGCATAGACAGTGCACGCCACCTTACCGGCGGACATGCCCCCCTAGGAACGACCAACCGGGGATGCCCCATTTGAGAGGCATCCCCGGTCGGATGTTCAGGCCATCGAGTCGTCTCAGACGAGCTCGGTGACGGTGCCGCCGGCGGCGGCGATCTTCTCCTTGGCGGAGCCGGAGACGGCGTCGACCGTCACCTGCAGCGCCACGGAGACCTCGCCCTGGCCCAGGACCTTGACGAGCTGGTTCTTACGAACCGCACCCTTGGCGACCAGGTCGGCCACCGTGACCTCGCCACCCTGCGGGTAGAGCGCGGCCAGCTTGTCCAGGTTCACGACCTGGTACTCGGTGCGGAACGGGTTCTTGAAGCCCTTGAGCTTCGGGAGGCGCATGTGGAGGGGCATCTGCCCACCCTCGAAGCGCTCCGGAACCTGGTAACGGGCCTTGGTGCCCTTGGTACCACGACCGGCCGTCTTACCCTTCGACGCCTCACCACGACCCACACGGGTCTTGGCGGTCTTGGCGCCCGGGGCGGGACGGAGGTTGTGGACCTTCAGCGGGTTGTTCTCCGCCATGTCAGTCGACCTCCTCGACCGTCACGAGGTGGCGGACGGTGTGCACCATTCCGCGGAACTCGGGGCGGTCCTCCTTGACGACCACGTCGTTCAGGCGCTTGAGCCCGAGCGAACGCAGGGTGTCGCGGTGGTTCTGCTTGCTACCGATGTACGACTTCGTCTGCGTGATCTTGAGGCGAGCCATTACGCACCCGCTCCCGCACGCGCACGGAGCAGAGCCGCGGGAGCGACGTCCTCGAGGGGCAGACCACGGCGAGCCGCGATCTCCTCGGGACGCTGCAGACCCTTCAGGGCCTCCACGGTCGCGTGCACGATGTTGATCGCGTTGTCGGAGCCGAGCGACTTCGACAGGATGTCGTGAACGCCGGCGCACTCGAGCACGGCACGCACCGGGCCACCGGCGATAACACCGGTACCGGGGGAAGCCGGCTTGAGCAGGACGACGCCCGCGGCCTTCTCGCCCTGGATCGGGTGAGGGATGGTGCCCTGGATGCGCGGAACCTTGAAGAAGTTCTTCTTGGCTTCCTCGACGCCCTTGGCGATGGCCGCGGGAACTTCCTTGGCCTTGCCGTAACCGACACCTACGGTGCCGTCACCGTCACCCACCACGACCAGCGCGGTGAAGGAGAAACGACGACCACCCTTGACAACCTTGGCGACGCGGTTGATCGCGACAACGCGCTCAACGTACGCGGTCTTCTCGGCGGCAGCGCCACCGTCGCGACCCTTCCGGTCCCGCCGCTCGCCGCCACCGGCACCGCTTCCGCGGCGCTGGGGTCCAGCCATTGGATTTACCTCTCTCTGTTACGTCCGTTAGTCCCGGAACCGGGGCTTAGAACTTCAGCCCGGCTTCGCGGGCGGCGTCAGCCAGAGCGGCAATGCGCCCGGCGTACCTGTTGCCACCACGGTCGAACACGACAGCCTCGACACCCGCGGCCTTGGCGCGCTCGGCGACGAGAGCGCCGACCTGCTTGGCCTGCGCCGACTTGTCACCCTCGCCACCGCGGATCGACGCGTCCAGGTTCGACGCGGACGCAAGGGTGTGACCCTTGAGGTCGTCGATGACCTGAGCGGTGATACCGCGGTTCGAACGCGTCACGACGAGGCGCGGACGCTCCGCCGTACCCGACACGTTCTTGCGGATGCGGATGTGACGGCGGGCCTTGGCCGCACGCTTGTAAGCGTCGCCCTTGGCGATCTTCACACCGTATGCCATGGCTTACTTACCAGCCTTTCCGACCTTGCGGCGGATGACCTCGCCGGCGTACTTGACGCCCTTGGCCTTGTACGGGTCGGGCTTCCGCAGCTTGCGGATGTTCGCCGCGACCTCGCCGACCTTCTGCTTGTCGATGCCCTCGACCGAGAACTTGGTCGGCGACTCGACCTTGAAGGAGATGCCCTCGGGCGCCTCCACCAGGATCGGGTGGCTGTAGCCGAGCTGGAACTCCAGGTTGGAGCCCTTCGCGGCGACGCGGTAACCGACACCGCTGATCTCGAGCGCCTTCACGTAACCCTGGGTCACACCGGTGATCATGTTGGCCACCAGCGTGCGGGACAGGCCGTGGAGGGCCTTGTTCTGACGCTCGTCGTTCGGACGGGTGACGTTGAGAACGCCGTCCTCGCCCTTAACGATCTCGATCGGCGCGGCAACGGTGTGGGTCAGGGTGCCCTTGGAACCCTTGACCGTGACCGAGCGGCCCTCGATGGTGACGTCCACGCCGGCGGGAACCTGGATAGGCAGCTTGCCAATACGCGACATTAGCTATTCCTCCGTTCCCGACTACCAGACGTAGGCGAGGACTTCCCCACCTACGCCCTTCTTGCCTGCCTGCTGGCCGGTCAGGAGACCGTGGGACGTGGAGATGATCGCCACGCCCAGGCCGCCGAGAACCTTCGGCAGGTTGGTGGACTTCGCGTAAACCCGGAGGCCCGGCTTCGAGATCCGCTTGATGCCCGCGATGGAGCGCTCACGGTTCGGACCGAACTTGAGCTCGAGGACGAGGTTCTTGCCGACCTCGGCGTCCTCGACCTTCCAGCCCGTGATGAAGCCCTCCTGCTGGAGGATTTCCGCGATGTGAGACTTGATCTTGCTGTGCGGCATCGACACGGAGTCGTGGTACGCCGAGTTCGCGTTACGCAGACGCGTGAGCATGTCTGCGATGGGATCAGTCATGGTCATGAATTGGCCTTCGGCCTCTCTCGCCGGGGTTTCCTGTATGCGCCATCCCTCTCCCCACACAGGGGCGGGACGGGTGCGGCGCGGGGACCTACGGCGTAGTAAGTCGTACGGGCGGCGGACGCCCAACCCTCCTAGCCTAAGCCATGGAGGGGCGGGCCTCCGCCAACCCTCTGCTTACCGAGAGACTCCGGTATCCCTGAAGTGAGGGACTACCAGGAGCTCTTGGTCACGCCCGGCAGCTCGCCACGGTGAGCCATCTCACGAAGGCACACGCGGCACAGGCCGAACTTGCGGTACACGGAGTGGGGACGACCACAGCGCTGGCAGCGCGTGTAGCCACGCACGCCGAACTTGGGCTTGCGGGCAGCCTTCGCGATGAGAGCCTTCTTCGCCATCTCGCTTACGCCTCCTTGAACGGGAAGCCGAGGTGACGGAGAAGGGCACGGCCCTCAGCGTCGTTGGTCGCCGTGGTCACCACGGTGATGTCCATACCCCGGACACGGTCGATCTTGTCCTGGTCGATCTCGTGGAACATGACCTGCTCCGTGAGACCGAAGGTGTAGTTGCCACGCCCGTCGAACTGCTTGGGGGACAGACCACGGAAGTCGCGGATGCGCGGAAGCGCGAGCGACAGGGTGCGGTCCAGGAACTCCCACATGCGGTCGCCACGGAGGGTGACGTGCGCACCGATCGGCTGGCCCTCACGCAGCTTGAACTGCGCGATGGACTTGCGAGCCTTGGTGACGGCCGGCTTCTGACCGGTGATCGTGGTGAGGTCGCGGATGGCGCCCTCGATCAGCTTGGAGTCGCGGGCGGCGTCGCCCACACCCATGTTGACCACGACCTTGACCAGGCCGGGGATCTGCATGACGTTCTCGTAGGAGAACTCCTCACGCAGCTTGCCCGCGATCTCCTCGCGGTACTTCGTCTTGAGACGCGGAGTGGTGGTGGTAGCCATCAGATGTCCTCACCCGTCCGCTTGGCAACGCGGATCTTGTTGCCCTCGTCGTCGAAGCGGTAACCGACGCGCGTGACGACCTTCTTGCCGTCCTTCTCCACGACCAGCTGGACGTTGGAGACGTGGACCGGAGCCTCGGTCGTGACGATGCCACCGGCCTGCGAGGGGCCGGCCTTGGTGTGCTTCTTGACCCGGTTGACACCCTCGACCAGGACGCGGTTCTCGCGCGGGAAGGCCGTGATGACCTTGCCCTGCTTGCCCTTGTCCTTACCGGTGATGACCTGGACCAGGTCGCCCTTCTTGATCTTCATGCTTACAGCACCTCCGGCGCGAGCGAGATGATCTTCATGAACTTCTTCTCGCGCAGCTCACGGCCGACCGGGCCGAAGATGCGGGTGCCGCGAGGGTCGCCGTCGTTCTTGAGAATGACAGCGGCGTTCTCGTCAAAGCGGATGTACGAGCCGTCCTGGCGGCGGCGCTCCTTGACGGTGCGAACGATGACCGCCTTGACGACGTCACCCTTCTTCACGTTGCCACCGGGGATCGCGTCCTTGACGGTGGCGACGATGACGTCACCGATGCCCGCGTAGCGGCGACCGGAACCACCGAGAACACGGATGCAAAGGATCTCCTTGGCACCAGTGTTGTCGGCGACACGCAGTCGCGACTCCTGCTGGATCACGTCTATCTCCTGATTGTCTGCCGGTTCCCGGCCGGGGCTTCACGTGGAAGCCCCGACCGAGCCTGGCGGAACGAACTCGAAGGGTTACCCCTTCAAGTACTTACTTGGCCTTCTCGAGGATCTCGACGACGCGCCAGTGCTTCGTCGACGACAGCTTCCGGGTCTCCATCAGGAGGACGCGGTCGCCGACGCCGGCAGCGTTCTGCTCGTCGTGAGCCTTGAGCTTGTTCGTACGGCGGATGACCTTGCCGTACAGCGCGTGCTTGACGCGGTCCTCGACAGCGACGACGACGGTCTTGTCCATCTTGTCGCTGACGACGAGGCCCTCACGGACCTTGCGGGCGTTGCGCTCGGTCTTCTCAGTCACGTTGTTCTCGCTCATCAGGCGTTCTCCACCGTCTCGATGCCCAGCTCACGCTCGCGCATCAGGGTGTAGATCCGGGCGATGTCCTTACGGACGGACTTGAGCCGACCGTGGTTCTCGAGCTGACCGGTCGCCGCCTGGAAGCGGAGGTTGAACAGCTCTTCCTTGGCCTCGCGGAGCTTGGCGACAAGCTCCTCGTTGCCCAGCTCGCGCAGCTCGGACGCCTTGGTACCGGCGGTCATCACAGCTCACCTGCTTCGCGCTTAACGATCTTGCACTTCATCGGCAGCTTGTGGGCCGCACGGGTCAGGGCCTCGCGCGCGATCTTCTCGTTCGGGTAGGACAGCTCGAACATCACCCGACCGGGCTTGACGTTCGCGATCCACCACTCCGGCGAACCCTTACCGGAACCCATGCGGGTCTCGGCAGGCTTCTTGGTCAGCGGGCGGTCCGGGTAGATGTTGATCCAGACCTTGCCGCCACGCTTGATGTGGCGGGTCATCGCGATACGAGCCGCCTCGATCTGGCGGTTGGTCACGTACGCCGGAGTGAGGGCCTGAATGCCGTACTCGCCGAACGCAACCTGCGTACCACCCTTGGACATACCGCTGCGCTTCGGGTGGTGCTGCTTGCGGTGCTTGACCCTACGGGGGATCAGCATTTCGGTCAGGCCTCCGTTCCGGTGCTCTCAGCAGCCGGAGCGGCGGCGGGAGCGTCGGCCTTGGGGGCCTCGGCAGCCTGAGCCTGCTGCGGCTTGCGACCGCGACCGCCACGCTCGCCACCGCGACCACCACGGCCACCGGCCGGACGGTCACCGGCGCCACGGGCCGGGCGGTTACCCGCACGGGCCGCTGCGTTCTCGGCGCGGACCTCGGCGATGTTCTTGACATCGCCCTTGTAGATCCAGACCTTCACGCCGATGCGGCCGAAGGTCGTCTTGGCCTCGAAGAAGCCGTAGTCGACGTTCGCGCGGAGCGTGTGCAGGGGCACGCGGCCCTCGCGGTAGAACTCCGAGCGGGACATCTCGGCGCCGCCGAGGCGACCGCCGCACTGGATCTTGATGCCCTTGGCGCCGGCCTTCATCGTGCCCTGCATGCTCTTACGCATGGCGCGACGGAAGGAGACGCGGGAGGAGAGCTGCTCGGCAACGGCCTGAGCAACCAGCTGAGCGTCCATCTCGGGGTTCTTGACCTCGAGGATGTTCAGCTGGACCTGCTTGCCCGTGAGCTTCTCGAGGTCGCCGCGGATGCGGTCGGCCTCGGCGCCACGGCGGCCGATGACGATGCCGGGACGAGCGGTGTGGATGTCCACACGCACGCGGTCACGGGTGCGCTCGATCTCAACCTTCGAGATGCCGGCGCGCTCCATGCCGGACGTCATCATCCGACGGATGGCGACGTCTTCCTTGACGTAGTCCTTGTACAGCTTGTCGGCGTACCAGCGGGACTTGAAGTCCGTGGTGATGCCGAGCCGGAACCCATGCGGGTTAACCTTCTGGCCCATTACCGGGTTCCTTCCTTGCTGCTGACGACCACGGTGATGTGGCTGGTCCGCTTACGGATCCGGTAGGCACGGCCCTGAGCACGCGGACGGAACCGCTTCAGGGTCGGGCCCTCATCCACGAACGCCTCGCTGATGTACAGCGAAGAGGCGTCACTGTGGTCGTAGTTGTGCGCGGCGTTGGCAATGGCGCTGTCCAGCACCTTGCCCACCGGCACGCTCGCGGCCTGCGGGGCGAAACGCAGGACCGCCTGAGCCTCCGTGGCGTCCATGCCACGGATAAGGTCCACCACTCGGCGGGCCTTCATGGGCGTGACGCGGATGTACCGCGCCTGGGCCCTGGCTTCCATGGTTGTCCTTCCAGTGTCTGTCATGGTCATTCCACCCCGCTACTAGCGGCGCTTCGACTTCCGGTCGTCCTTCACGTGACCCCGGAAGGTGCGCGTCGGCGAGAACTCGCCGAGCTTGTGGCCGACCATCGACTCGGTGACAAACACCGGAATGTGGGTCTTGCCGTTGTGCACCGCGATCGTGTGGCCGAGCATGGCCGGGATGATCATCGAGCGACGGGACCAGGTCTTGATGACGTTCTTGGTACCGGCTTCGTTCTGAGCGTCCACCTTCTTTACGAGGTGGCCGTCGACGAAGGGTCCCTTCTTGAGACTGCGCGGCATCTAAACCCGCTCCTAGCGCTTCTTGTTCGTCTTGCGGCGGCGGACGATGTACTTGTTCGAAGCCTTCTTCGGCGAACGAGTACGACCCTCCTTCTGACCCCACGGGGAGACCGGGTGGCGACCACCGGAGGTCTTGCCCTCACCACCACCGTGCGGGTGGTCGACCGGGTTCATCGCCACACCGCGAACGGTCGGGCGAACGCCCAGCCAGCGCTTGCGGCCGGCCTTGCCCCAGTTGATGTTCGACTGCTCGGCGTTGCCGACCTCACCAATGGTGGCGCGGCAGCGGGCGTCGACGAGACGGATCTCACCGGACGGCATACGAAGGTGGGCCATCGTGCCCTCCTTCGCCAGCAGCTGCACGGAGGCACCCGCGGAACGGGCGAACTTGGCGCCACCGCCGGGACGGAGCTCGATCGCGTGGATCGTGGTACCGACCGGGATGTTGCGGAGGGCCAGGTTGTTGCCGGGCTTGATGTCGGCCGTGGGGCCGTTCTCAATCCGGTCGCCCTGCGTGAGACCGCGCGGGGCGATGATGTAGCGCTTCTCGCCGTCCGCGTAGTGGAGCAGCGCGATGCGAGCGGTGCGGTTGGGGTCGTACTCGATGTGAGCGACCTTGGCCGGCACGCCGTCCTTGTCGTGACGACGGAAGTCGATCACGCGGTAGGCGCGCTTGTGGCCACCGCCCTGGTGACGGACGGTCACACGACCGGTGTTGTTACGGCCACCCTTGCTGTGCAGCGGGCGGACCAGCGACTTCTCCGGCGTGGACCGCGTGATCTCGACGAAGTCGGCTACGGAGGAGCCACGACGGCCCGGCGTAGTCGGCTTGTACTTGCGGATTCCCATTTCTCAGTCCTCGTCCGATTCCGGACGACTCGACCGCCGTCAGGCGGTCGGGCCGCCGAAGATGTCGATACGGTTGCCCTCGGCAAGGGTCACGATGGCGCGCTTGGTGTTGGCGCGCTTGCCGAAACCGGTGCGGGTGCGCTTGCGCTTGCCCTGACGGTTGATCGTGTTGACCCCGGTGACCTTGACCGAGAAGACCGCCTCGACGGCCTGCTTGATCTGGGTCTTGTTGGCGCCGGGCGCAACGATGAACGTGTACTTGTTCTCGTCGAGCAGCGCGTAGCTCTTCTCGGAAACAACCGGCTTGACGAGGATGTCACGCGGGTCCGTGAAGGTCTTGCTGGTGATCGTGGCCTCGGACATCAGGCCTCGCTCCCTTCGTTGTCAGCGGCCTTGGGGCCAGACACGAAGGACTCGAGGGCGGCCTGGGTGAAGACCACGTCGTCGGATCGCATCACGTCGTACGTGTTCAGCTGGCCCGGCTCCAGGATGTGCACCTGGGGCAGGTTTCGGGCGGACAGCCACGCGGCCTCGTCGGAGCGCTCGGCGACCAGGAGCAGGTTCTTGCGCTCCGAGATCTTGCCGAACAGCGTCTTGGCGGCCTTGGTGGAGATGTCACCCTCGACCACGCCGGAGACGACGTGGATGCGGGAGTGGTTCGCCCGGTCGGAGAGGGCACCGCGGAGGGCGGCGGCCTTCATCTTCTTCGGGGTCCGCTGCGAGTAGTCACGCGGCACGGGACCGTGCACGACGCCACCACCGGCGAACTGCGGGGCGCGGGTCGAACCCTGACGGGCGCGGCCGGTGCCCTTCTGGCGGTAAGGCTTCTTGCCACCACCACGGACCTCGCCACGCGTCTTGACCTTGTGCGTGCCCTGACGGGCGGCGGCCAGCTGCGCGACGACGACCTGGTGGATCAGCGGGATGCTGACCTTGGCCTCGAAGATCTCGGCCGGGAGCTCGACGGTCCCGGTCTTGTCGCCGGAAGGCGACAGAATGTCAATGGTGCTCATATCCTCAGGCCCCCTTGGCCGCGGTGCGGACCAGGACGAGGCCGCCGTTCGGACCAGGAACCGCGCCCTTGATCAGGAGCAGGCCCTTCTCCGCGTCAACGGCGTGAACGGTCAGGTTCTGGGTGGTCACGCGCTCGTTACCCATGCGGCCGGCCATGCGCATGCCCTTGAAGACACGGCCCGGGGTGGCGCAGCCACCGATCGAACCGGGCTTGCGGTGCACGCGGTGGGCACCGTGGGAGGCCTTGCCACCACGGAAGTTGTGGCGCTTCATGACACCGGCGAAGCCCTTGCCCTTGCTCTTGCCGGTGACGTCGACCTTCACGCCGGCCTCGAAGACCTCGGCGGTGATCTCCTGGCCGAGCGTGTACTCGGAGGCGTCAGCGGTGCGGAGCTCCACCAGGTGGCGGCGCGGGGTGACGTCGGCCTTGGCGAAGTGGCCCTTGAGGGGCTTGTTCACCTTGCGCGGGTCGATCTCGCCGAAGGCGATCTGGACCGACTCGTAGCCGTCGATGTCGTTCGTACGCACCTGGGTCACGACATTGGGGCCGGCCTTGACGACGGTCACCGGGACGACCCGGTTGTTCTCGTCCCAGACCTGCGTCATGCCGAGCTTCTCGCCCAGGATGCCCTTGATGTTCTTAGCCATCTCGCGCGTCACCTCAGAGCTTGATCTCGATGTCGACGCCCGCCGGCAGGTCGAGACGCATGAGCGAGTCAACCGTCTTCGGCGTGGGGTCGAGGATGTCGATGAGGCGCTTGTGCGTGCGCATCTCGAAGTGCTCGCGCGAGTCCTTGTACTTGTGCGGCGACTTGATGACGCAGTACACGTTCTTCTCAGTGGGCAGCGGCACCGGGCCCGCGACCGACGCACCAGTGCGGGTCACCGTCTCGACGATCTTCTTCGCCGAGGAGTCGATGACCTCGTGGTCGTAGGCCTTGAGCCGGATGCGGATCTTCTGTCCCGCCATGGCTACTCAGTAGTCCTTTGTCTAGTAACGCTCTGGTACTCGGGGGATCTCATGACTTCGCCTCCGACCCACGCGGTCGGGCGTGTCGCACTCCCTCTACGCAGAAATCCCTAGGGATCTCCCAACCAAGGGGGTGCGGTCACCATGACCGCGAGTCCGGGGGCGAAACACCCACCGAGCGCCTGGTCAGCACCCCGCTGACGCTTCCCGGAAGATTCCCGTACGTCCGCCCCTGAGAAGGAGCGACGAGTACTGTGGGACTCGCTTCCGGTCCCCCCGACGGGAGGCGCGCAGCATCGGCACTCAACCGAGCAACCCCGACAGTCTGCCATACGGGGCGCTGCGCTGGCCAATCGGGCCGAAGACCATACCCCCGGAGTGACGGAGATCAAACCCGGGGTGCGACACGCTCCTCGACCGCCGCCGGACGGCCCGGACGCGGACCTTCCCGGCCGCTCCACCGGCACACACACGGCGCACACACCGTCTTCGCATCGGCCCGCCCGGCATGCCCGGGCATGTACGGATTGCCGTCGCACGACTGGGAACCGTCTCTGCCGCTGTGCCATGGTGGCGCGGTGATCGATCACGGGGAGAGTTCGGACACGCCGTCGCGGCGGTTCCGGCTCGCAGACTACGCAGACATGCCCGTCGAGCCTCCGGGCGCGCCGACACGGGCGACCGACTCCGCGCCGGACCCGGCGCCCGCGGGGTGGTCGCCCCCACCGCCGCCCACCCCGTCGTGGGCTCCCCCACCGCCGTCTCCGTCCGGGCCGCGCGCCGCCGCCCCGTCGTCCTCGTTCCCCGGCGCGGCTCGCCCGGACGGGCCGGGCGCGCCGCAGGATGCGGAGGCGGAGGCCCGGCGCGAGTTCGAAGCGGTGCTGGAGCTCTTCCGGACGACGGCCGTGGTCGTGCCGCGCCAGGACGATGCCTGGCTGACCGTCGACTTCGGCGGCGTGCGGTGGATCCTCGCGTTCTCCGACGAGTCGGCGCTGGCCCGGTACGCCCTCGCCCGAGGTGAGGGCGACCGGGACTGGGAGTACGAGACGGTGCTCGGGGCGCGGCTGCTGGACGTGTCCGTGCCGGCCGCGGGGGTGCCGTGCGGGGTGGCCGTGGACGCGGCGGACGGCGCCGAGCGCGCGGTCCTGTTCCCGCCGGTGACCGGGGTCGTACCGGCCGAAGCGGCGGTGGACGGAAACATCAGGGGAGTCATCGAGAGGGGGGCTGCGCGATGAGCGGGGGCGCGGGCGCGGGAAACGAGGACCTGGCCACCGGCGGACTGGACGAGATCGCGAACGGCCTGACGCTGGCGCTGAACGAACTCAAGGAACTCGGCGTGGACAGCATGGCGGGCGCCGGCCGCGGCTTCGGCGAGATCGCCCTGTCCGGCCTGACGCTGGGCCACGAAGGGCTGACCGGATCGTTCACGTCGTTCTGCGAGCGGTGGGAGTGGGGCGTACGGGACCTGATCAACGAGGGCAACCTCTTCGCCGCGGTGACGGGTCTGTCCGCCGGTACGTACTACGAGACCGAGCAGTACCTGGAGGGCACGTTCAAGATCGTGACCAACGCGGCCATCGGTAACCCGTACGCGACCGAGGACGAGGTCACGAAGAAGGGCTGGGGCGACATCGCCACGTCCGGGGTCTTCGGCGGACCGGACTACAGCAAGGAGTCGTTCGAGCAGGCGAAGGACAACGCGGCCCAGGGCTGGAAGGACGCCGGCCGGGACGTGATGACCTCCCAGACGGTCGGTCTGCCCGGCATGAACCCGCAGAACCTGCACTCCTCCGTCGGGGTCTCCGACGCCCAGTACGAGGAGATGCTCGACGACATGTTCGGGCCCTCGCCCGAGGAGCGCGCCGCCGCGGCCCAGCAGCAACAGCAGCAGGCCGTGCCGCCCCAGCAGCGGGGCGGTGAACGCTGATGGGCGGCCTGCTCGACGACCTCGGCAAGGGGCTCAGCGATGTCGGCAAAGGCATCGAGGACGGCATCAACGAGGGTCTCGGCGCCATCGAGGACGGCATCGACTCCGGCAAGAAGGCGCTGGGCGAGACCGTCGACTGGGCAACGGACGAGGCCGGTGAACGCCTCGACCGCTACGGCCTGCACGACGCCGCCGACGTGGTCACGGACTGGGGGGACGGTGTCGCGTCCGACCTCGGCGCGACACCCGGCGAGAAGCAGCTCGGCCAGACCGAGGAGGCGAACGAGCTCGTCCACGGCAACCCCGGCAAGATCCTCGAGAGCGCGGCACACCTGAAGGACTTCCGGGCCGCGTTCGAGAAGGTCGGTCAGGGCATGAGGAAGGTCGACTCCTCGCGCTGGAAGGGCGAGGCCGGCGAAGCCTTCCGGGAGAAGTTCGGCCTCCACCCCACGAAATGGCTGCACGCGTCCGACGCATGCGAGACGGCCGCCGCCGCGCTCGAGGCCTACGCGGACACCGTGAAGTGGGCGCAGGCCCGGGCGAACGACGCGATCGACATGTACCGGAGCGGCAAGCGGGCCTCCGAGGAGGCCGCGGCGGCCGAGAAGGAGGCCGCCGCGGCCACCGACAAGGACGCCGGGGCAGCCGAGAAGGGTGCCGCGGCCGCCGAGGCACAGCGGGCCGCGAAGGCGCGCGTCGAAGAGGCCAGGGCCCTGCTCGCCGAGGCCCGCGAGCAGCGGAACGCCGCCGCGAGCGACGCGAAGGCCAGGGTCGACAAGGCTCTGGCCCACGCCCCGGCCGAACCGCCGCCGCTCGACCGCCTGGGCAACAACGTCGTCGACGGATTCCAGTCGTACAACATGGAACTGACTCACTTCGTGGGCGGCGTCCTCAAGGGAACGGCCGGGCTGGTCAACTTCGCCCGCGGCCTCATCCCGTTCGATCCGTACAACCTGACGCACCCGGCCGCGTACATGCAGAACGTCTCGACGACGCTCTCCGGCCTGGTCTCCACGGTCGCCCAGCCCGAGCGCGCGGTGTCGGCCGCCGTCGAGAGCTTCAAGAAGGACCCGTCCGAGTTCTTCGGCCGCCTCGTCCCCGAACTGATCGGCACGAAGGGCGGGGGCCTTGCCGCCGGCGGCCTCAAGTTCGCGGCCAAGGAGGGGCTGGAGGCGGGGGCGTCGAACCTGGCGTCGAGGAGCGTGAAGTACGGGGACGACCTCGCCGGCGCGCCGCACTCGCCCCCGACGGGCCTGGCGGACAACGCGATGTCGCCCACGCCGCCGACCGGGGTGGCCGACAACGCGGTCTCCCAGCTGCCCCCGGGTTGGACGATCGACCCCCCGACCGCCTGGCCGTCGCCGGCCGGGCTGGCCGACGACGCGGCGGGGGTCGCCCAGAAATGGGACGACCTCGCCCAGCCCACGCACCATGTGGACGAGGGTGCCGTCCACGCGGACTCGGTGGATCCCAAGACGGCTCAGGACTTCCTGGACGATCAGTATCCGGAGCTCAAGGACGTCAATGACGGGCCCGGCGGGCAGCCGGACAATGGATTCACGTACGAGCCGCACGCTTCGGCGGACGAGTTCAGGGGGCTCCCCGACGCGCAGAAGCATGATGTCGCGTTCAACGAGGTCAGCGACGGCGCCGTACGGTTCCCGGACGACGATGCCGCGATCGCCTACGGCAGGGAACACTGGAACGAGTACGCGGAGAACCTCCCTCCGGATGCCAAGAAGGCATTCCTCGACTACTCGGACGAGCACGGGGGCGCGCCGAGCCCGCACTACGCCACGTACAAGGAGATGAACGGATACCTCCGGAGCGGGGATGAGGGATTGGGAACCCCGGATGTCCTTCGTAACATCGAAGAGGTCGACAAGGCGCTGGCCGGTCGCCGTCTGCCGGAAGACGTCATGGTGGTGCGAGGGTCGGGAGTCGGTCACCTGGACTTCGACTCCCCCAGGGACCTGATCGGGCAGACGATGACCGACAAGGGCTACATGTCGACCTCGCTCGGGAACAACCCGGTGGCCGCCTTCAAGGACATGGACGCGGTGATGCATCTCCGTGTTCCCGAGGGAACGCCTGCCATGTGGATCGAGAAGGTCAGCCAGTTCGGAATGGGCGAACGGGAGCTGCTGCTCGGGCGTGGCACGCAATACACCATCACGCGGGCCTTCGAGTCCAACGGCCAGCTGCACATCTACGGCGAAGTGCTGCCGGGGAATTAGAAGAGGACGACGTCAATGAACCCCGAAAGGGAAAGCGACCCCCGCTTCGTCGAACGGACGACCAATCCCCGCTTCGAAGAGGACCTGCAGTTCCTGGTCGAGCCGGGCGGGCCGCAGCGGTACAACCGCGACAGCAGCAGGTCCGTCCAGTACGTCGCGGTGGCGAACGCCCAGGGCGTGGAGATCGGCTACGTGTGGGCCAACGACGAGGACGACGCCGCGGGCTGGATCGTCCGCAAGGACGGCGGCTCCGCAGCGGTCAACGAGGGCGACGTGTGGGTGGACCGGCTGTACGACGGCAAGGCGCGCGGAATCACGCCGTCCGAGGCGTTGGCCGAGATGATCCGCGACTCGCCCTTCGTCGAGTCGAGCCACGTCGTCCCCGACTCCCTTGCCACGGCTCCGAGCCCTGACGTACTCCGGGCACGTGCCGGGCAGCGTCCGAAGGGAGCCGCACGGCACGCGGCGAGCGGGGCGCTGTTCGGCCTCGCCTTCGGGGATGCCATGGGGTACCCGACGGAGTTTCTGAACATGGAGCAGATCGGTGCCACGTTCGGCCCGTGGCACACGATGGAGCTCCCCCTCTCCCCGGGCGGCGTCGTGCGGGTGACCGACGACACGCAGATGATGCTGGCCGTCGGCGAAGCGCTGGCCGAGGTCACCGGAGACACGGGAGGGACCCGGGGGGAGCGCGGGACACGAGGGGCGGCGCGCGAAGGAGCGGCCCCGCTCACGCCCGCCGCCGTGGAAGCGGCTCTGCGGCGACGCTTCGTGTCCTGGCTGCACGACCCGGACAACAACCGGGCCCCAGGTCAGACGTGCCTGGACGCGTGCGCAGCGCTGGAGCGCGACATCCCCTGGCAGGCCGCGAGCGTCCTCCCGTCCAAGGGATGCGGCGCGAACATGCGGGTGGCCCCCGTCGCGCTCGTGCCCGGCCTGTCGGCCGAGCAGCGCGCGGGCATCGCGCAGCTGCAAGCAGCCCTGACCCACGGACACCCGACGGCGCTCGCGGCGAGCGACCTGACGGCCCACGCCGTGTGGCTCCTCGCCAACTCCTGCCCCCTGACGAGCCTCGTCGACGAGCTGCGGAGCTATGCGCGGGAATCGCGGCGGGTGTACCACGTCGACTGGCTGGGCGACCTCGCCCGGCGGGCAGGCGCACCGGACCCCGAGACGTACATCGCCTTCGGCTGGGACGAATGTCTGCGCGCCCTCGACCGCGTGACCGAGGCGCTGCGCGAGCCGGACGTGGACCGGGACCCCAGCGAGGCGGTCGGAGCCGGCTGGGTCGCCGAGGAAGCCCTCGCGACCGCCCTGTACTGCTTCCTGGTCGTCGACGGCCATGCCCGCCCCGCGCTGCAACGCGCCGCGCACACGTCGGGAGACTCCGACTCGATCGCGGCCCTGGCAGGCGCCTTCGCCGGGGCACGACACGGCATCAAGTTCTGGCCGCCGGAGTGGCGCGAGGTGATCGAGTACCGCGACCGCCTCGGTGCCCTGGGCACGGCCTGGGACTGAGAACGCACCTCACCGATGCAGACACAGAACCCCATGCGCCGGGCGACCGCCTGGCTGGACGCGATCTACGGCGGGCTCGTCGAGCTCGCCGTGCCGCACCCGGTGCACGAGACGGACACGGCCTGGCTGCTGTCCTGCCAGGCTCTCCCGCAGCCCGGCTATCCGCGTTCGCCGATGCTCGCGGCCTCGCTCGTGGTGCCCAAGGACGGCGGCTCTCCGTTCCACCCTTCCTCCAGCGCGCCGCTGGCGGACCTGGAGCGGGGGGCCGCTCGCGAGACCATCGCTCGTGTCCGGAACCAGGCGCGTCGCATCAACGCGCGCGGTTGCGTGGCCGCGCTGCACTCCACGCTCGGCGGGCACCGGTCGGTCGCCCTGCCCTGGCGCCCGGCCCATGAGGCCCCCGCTTGGTGGGACCGTCTGAACCGCCGGTACTTCCCGGGTTTCACGCCCGTGCCGGTGGCCGACTGGAACGACGTGATCAGGGCCCTTCAGGGGCCGGGGCCGGACACGCGCGGGCTGGTGTGGGTACGCCGCGAGGTCGGCGGCCAGGAAGCGACGGGGAACCTGATCTACACCCACAACAACAACGGCCAGGTCGTCCTCCTGGACGGCATCACGGCAGCCCTGGCCGAGCTGGACGCCACATACGTACGCGAGCTGACCCTCCTCCGGGCGGAGGCACCGCCGGCCTCCGCCCCGTGAAGGACGGGTCCGTACGCCCGTTCAGCACAGGCCCCCGAACCGCGAGACCTGCGACCGCGGCCTCACCCCGCCTCCGACGGATGCCGGCGTTGGTCCGCCCAGCTCGCCGCGCCCAGGGCCAGGACCACGGCGGCGGGCAGGGCCAGGACCGCCGCCGGGCTCACCTCCTCGTGCAGCAGCCAGGCGCCCAGCACGCCGCCCGCGAACATCGCTCCGATCGAGGCGAACCGGCGGCCCTCGTGGCGGGCGCCCTCGCCGGTGCGGGGGGCCGTGAGGTGCGGCAGGCCGCCGACGAAGGCCGTCAGGGCGCGGGTGGAGAGCGTCGTCGACACGTGCGGGACCCGTACCCGCAGGGTCGTGACGTTGCGCATCCCCATGGCCGCCGCGACCAGCGCCACGGCGGCGAAGTGGTGTCCGGCGACGGGCCCGCCCGGCCCGTCGACATCGCCCTGCCACGCAACCAGCGCCCCGAGGCCGAGCAGCAGCCCCTCGCCGAGCAGCGCCGGGGCGAACCACGGGCGACCGTGCGTGTTCACGCTCGACTCCAGCAGCGAGCCGAGCACCGCGCCCACCACGAAGCCGGCGCAGGAGACTCCCGCGGCGACCGGCGACAGCCCGGCGGCTCCCGTGAGCGCGAACGCCAGCAGGAGCAGGTTCCCCGTCTGCATCGCGGTGAAGGCGGGCCCGAGCGCGAGAAAACAGACGGCCTCGATCACACCGGTCGTCAACGTCAGCACGACCATGATCGAGGTGAACGCGCCCCCGGCCCTGGGCTCCATACCCGGACCCTAAGGCGCGTCCGATCACGTCGCGCGCCAGGACAGGGGGCGTGGGCGGGCGCGCCCCCGCGACGTACGGCCTGCGTCCGTGTGTCCTGAGCGGCCGCGCCCGCCGCGGCCGACTGAGGGACCGCTTTCGGGGCAGTCGCCCAGGCGTGCACACCAGCGACGAGATCTACCACCGCGTGCTGTGGGACGCGCGCTTCGACCCCGAGCGGTTCGTGATGGGGATCCACGAGCGGGGCGTCCGCGAGCCGACGCGGGTGCCGCTGGTGGATTTCGTGCCGGGCGGTGAGATCCCCTGGCATCGGGTGATCTTCTTCGAGGCCGACGGCGAGCTGGTCTGGGACCGTGCGACGGGAGTGGACCGGCTCGACGAGACCGTGGCGGTGGAGGCCGAGCCGGTGCCGCCCGAGGAGGTCCTCGCGGTGCCCGCGACGAACCGGACGGCGGTGGCCTGGCTCCCGCCGCGCCGGCTGTGGCCCGCCATCCAGCACATCCGGCGCGTGCACGACCGGCAGATCCACCGCTGGCCCCCGCACGTCAACGTCCTCTTCGGCTTCGTACCGGAGTCCGAGTTCGAGCGGGCCACCCCGCTGGTCGCCGCGGCGGCGCGCGGCAGCCAACCGTTCCGGGCCCGGCTGGAGGGCGTCCACTGGTTCGGGCACCGCGAGGACGCCACGGTCTGGCTCGACCCCTGCGCGGCCGGCGAGCAGCCGTGGGCCCGGCTGCGGGAGGCCCTGGAGCTCCGCTTCCCGCTGTGCGGCGGGCGGGTCAAGGGCTTCACGCCGCACCTCTCCCTCGGCCGCAGCCGCGACCCGCACGCCCTCGCCACCACCTCGGAGGCGTTGCTCGGCTCCCTGACGGCCCGGGTGTCCGAGCTGGTGCTGCTGTCCCGCCGCGAGGACGGCCCGATGCGGGTACGGGCGACGGTGGCGCTCGGGACCGGTGGAGTCCACCGGCCCGAGGACGTCGCCGCCGCCTAGGCGGTGCCCCTCGGACCGGGCCGGATCAGGCCGCGGCCCACCAGGATCCACGGGATCCGCGGGACGCGCCCCGAGCCGGCGCCGGCCCGTCAGGTGCGCGAGCTCGTCCCGCACTCCTGCGGCAGGTCGTCGAGGTTCTTGCTGCGGTCGTACGGGTCCACGACCGGACCCGTCGCCGCCGCGTCGGGCACGGCCGCCATGTCCTCGTCGAACATCGGGTGGAAGAAGCCGTCCACCGGGCGGTCGCAGTCGTCGTTGCCGGCGTTCGAACTCCACTCGTGCACCGACAACTTGCCCTTGGTCACGACGAATTCGGCGGGGTCGGGCAGCGCGAAGGTGATCTGGCGGCGCACGATCGTCCGCGTCACCTCGTCGGCGCCCGGGCGCACCTTCACGACGGGGTACACGAAGGTGTAGTCGGTGCGGACGAGCACCGTGTCGGCGTTCTCGCCCTTGCCGGCCTCCACGGTCATCCGTCCCCGGGTCTTCACCACGGAGCCCGCGAGGCGTACCTCCTTCGGGCTGAACCGGCTGAACAGCAGCGTGGGGTCGTTCTCCTCGGTGGCCTTGACCAGGCTCTTCTCCATGTCCGAGCGGACGTCGGGCTGCTTCGGGTCGAGGAGGGCGAGCGCCGCCGCTGGCTTGTCGCCCTTGATCACGGCCGGGTCGAGGTTGGCGGCGACGAGGAAGTCCTTCGTCGTCCTCAGCGCGGCCGCGACCTCGTCCTTCGACATCCAGCCCACCGCCGTGGCCCGCGGCGTCTCGATCCCCGCGGCTCCGTCGGCCCAGCGGAGCGCCGGTGAGCCCTTGAACGGCTCGCGCAGCGTCGGCCGGTCCGGGAACACCTCCTCGGACGGCGCGGCGGACGGCCGCGCGGTCTCCGCCGCGAGCGGCTGCGTGTCACCGCTCGCGCGCCACGGCATCAGCTCCGGTCTCACCACGAGGACCGCGAGGCCGGCGACGACCACGATCCCGAAAGCCCCGGAGACGGCCCGCGACGCACCGCTCCGGCCGTTGTTGTCCCAGCTCATGTACCCCACCCCTGGTTCATCGGGGCCATGACAGACGTCGGCCCCGCGCATCGTGCGCAGCGGAGCGTCTCACAGCCCTCGGACACACCCGATGCCGACCCTGTTGTTCGACTCACGAATGCCCGTTCGCGCACAACCCCTCGTGCCGCCGAACCGTCTTGTAAGTCGCGGATCTCGGCCCCGACCTGGCCGTCCGCCGTTTCAGGGGACTTTCAGGGACCGGTACGGACCGGTGGGCGGCACGGGGGAAGCAGCGGTGGACGACATATCCAGGCCCGCTACGGGCGGCCTGCCCCGGCGACGCGGTGTTCTCGCGGCCGCCGTGGCTCTCGGTACGGCAACCGTCGCGGGCTCGCTCGCCGGGTGCTCCGTACCCGCTCCGCGCCGCACCGGGCCCACCGCCGACCCCGCTCCCGGGATGCCGATCGCCAGTACGCGCCGCGCGCAGCTCCTGCAGTTCGCCGCACACCCGGACGACGACCTGTACTTCATGAATCCGGACACGCAGCGGATGCTCGACGCCGGTGTCCCCCTGGTCTCCGTCTATGTCACCGCGGGTGAGCACACGGGCCGCAATCGCGTCGCGGGGATGCCCGACGCTCCCCCGGACAGGGCCGCCTACTCCTCCGCCCGCCACCAGGGCCTGCGCCAGGCGTACGCGACGCTTCTCGGACTCGACGCGTTCACGCCCTGGCAGCGGGCCGTCATCACCCTCCGCGGCGGGCGGCGGGCCGAGATCGACACGCTCGTGCACGACGGCCGCCGGGTCGAACTGATCTTCCTCAATCTGCCGATGCACACCACGCGGCGGTACATGGCGGTGCCCGCCCTGTGGCACGACCGCGCGCTCGAACTGCGTACACACCTCTCCGCGGGCTCCCCCGTCGACCGGTCGGACACCTACGACCACGACCAGCTGATCGACGTCCTCGTCGGACTCCTCGACCGCTACCGGCCGACCGTCGTCCAGACCCTGGACCCGGACCCCGACATCCAGGTCTCGGCCGAGGCCACCCGCAAGCGCGACAGCGAGCAGCCCGGCTACTCCGACCACGGCGATCACACGGCCGTCGCCTGCTTCTCCTGGGCGGCGCTGATCCGCTGGGTGGCCGAGGCGCAGCAGGGCCCGGGGGCGATACCGGCGTTCGTCGCGACCGCGTTCCGCGGCTACTACAACCGCCACTGGCCGAAGAACCTCCCGCCCCAGGTCCTGGCGGAGAAGGCCGCGCATCTCGTCCCGTACGGCGGCGATCCGTCGTGGCGGTGCGGCAATCCGTCGGGCTGCGGGGACTACGGCGTGGGCGGGGACCGTCCCCTCACCAACACGAAGGGCTGGGTGCGGGCCACCCACCACCGCTGGCCGGGCACGGGGCCGGCCGTCGTGGCGCGCCCGGGTGAGCGGCTCGACGCCTACGGGGTGCTGGGGCTGCGTGCCGTCCGCTGGCGGGAGACGGAGCGGGGCTCCGGTCTGTGGGGCGCCCCGGAGGACCTCGGTGGCGGGCCGCTCGCGCCCGCGCTGGGTTCCGCCACCCTGCCCGACGGCCGGGTGCTCCTCTTCGGCGTACGGTTCGCCGCCTTCGACGGCCACGGCGGCGCGAACAGGCGGGAGGTCGTCCTCCTGGAGCAGCGCTCCCCCGGCGGCCCGTTCCTCGCGTGGCGTGGACTCGGCAATCCGGAGCGGGGCGACGACCGGGGGCGCCGGATCGGTGTGCCGGTGGCCGTGACGGCTCCCGACGGCCGGGTCCATCTCTTCGTACGGGACGCCGACAAGGGTGTGTCGACGCGCGTGCGGGCCGCCGACGGGAGCTGGTCGTCGTGGCGGCGCCTGCCCGGGACCGGCACCGACGCCGACGCGGTCCAGGACGGCCTGGACGCCGTCGTCGACAGCGCCGGACGCGTCCATCTGCTCGCCGCGGGCCGGGGGTCCGTCCGGCACTGGATCGACGGCGTGGAGGTCGCCCCGCTCCCCGGCGCGGGCGATCCCGTCGCCGCCGTCCCGGGCGCCGGAACCGGCGCGCTGGAGGTGTACTACCGCGAGCCCGCGGCGAAGGAGCTGCTGTCCGGGCGGGGGAACGCGTCCTTCGACGGGTACGGCCCGGTGGCCGCGGCGGCCGACGGGGCCGGGCACGTGCTGCTCGGCCGGGACCTGCGCGGCCGGATCCAGCTGCGGCGGGGCGGCCGGCTCTGGACCCGTACGCAGGGGACGGCGCCCGTCCAGGCGGCGGCGCTGCGGCTCGACGCGGACGGCCCGCTGGCCGTGGGCTTGGGCGCGGACGCCCACCCGTGGGTGTGGCGCCCGGCGGACCGGGCCGCCGCCTCGGAGTAGCGGGCACTGGCGGGAAACGACGAGGGCCCCCGGTCCGCCGCGAACGGCGGCCCGGGGGCCCTCTTATGACGCTCCGTCAGGAGCGGCACAGGTCAAACGATCGACAATTACTTGTTGATCTTGACGACCTGGCCGGCGCCCACGGTCCGACCACCCTCACGGATGGCGAACTTCAGGCCCTCCTCCATGGCGACGGGCTGGATCAGCTCGACGGTCATGGAGGTGTTGTCGCCCGGCATGACCATCTCGGTGCCCTCGGGGAGGGTCACGACGCCGGTCACGTCCGTGGTACGGAAGTAGAACTGCGGGCGGTAGTTGTTGAAGAACGGGGTGTGACGGCCACCCTCGTCCTTCGACAGGATGTAGGCCTGGGCCTCGAACTCGGTGTGCGGCGTGACCGAACCGGGCTTGATGATGACCTGGCCGCGCTCGACGTCCTCGCGCTTGATGCCACGGAGGAGCAGACCGACGTTCTCACCGGCCTGGCCCTCGTCGAGCAGCTTGCGGAACATCTCGATGCCGGTGACCGTGGTGGTGACCTTCTCGGTCTTGATACCGACGATGTCGACGGTCTCGTTGACCTTGAGGACACCACGCTCGATACGACCGGTGACGACGGTGCCACGACCGGTGATCGTGAAGACGTCCTCGATCGGCATCAGGAACGGCTTGTCGACGTCACGCTCGGGCTGCGGGATCGCCTCGTCGACGGCGGCCATCAGGTTCAGGACCGACTGGCCCCACTCCTTGTCGCCCTCGAGCGCCTTGAGCGCCGAGACCTTGACGACCGGCAGGTCGTCGCCCGGGAACTCGTACTCGGAGAGGAGCTCACGGACCTCGAGCTCGACGAGCTCCAGGATCTCCTCGTCGTCCACCATGTCGGCCTTGTTCAGGGCGACGACGATGTACGGAACGCCGACCTGGCGGGCCAGGAGCACGTGCTCCTTGGTCTGCGGCATCGGGCCGTCGGTGGCGGCGACCACGAGGATGGCGCCGTCCATCTGCGCGGCACCCGTGATCATGTTCTTGATGTAGTCCGCGTGACCGGGGCAGTCGACGTGGGCGTAGTGACGCGACTCGGTCTGGTACTCGACGTGCGCGATGGAGATGGTGATACCGCGCTGGCGCTCCTCGGGAGCCTTGTCGATCTGGTCGAAGGCCGAGGCCTCGTTCAGGTCCGGGTACGCGTCGTGCAGCACCTTGGTAATGGCGGCCGTGAGGGTCGTCTTACCGTGGTCAATGTGACCGATGGTGCCGATGTTGACGTGCGGCTTAGTCCGCTCGAACTTCGCCTTCGCCACTGGGGTCCTCCTGGAGTGGTTCTGAACGCCTTGCTTCATCGGCGCCAGGTGATCTTTGCTGGGATGCCAGGCGCCGGAGCCCGATCCCTCGGGTTTCGGGGGACGAAGCCCCGGCGACTGGTGTCAAGCCTAAAGCGTGCACTCGGGTGAGTTACTCGCCCTTGGCCTTCGCGATGATCTCCTCGGCGACGTTCCGGGGAACCTCGGCGTAGGAGTCGAACTGCATCGAGTAGCTTGCGCGACCCGAGGTCTTGCTGCGGAGGTCTCCGACGTAGCCGAACATCTCCGAGAGGGGCACGAGGCCCTTCACGACGCGAGCGCCGCTGCGCTCCTCCATGGCCTGGATCTGGCCACGGCGGGAGTTGATGTCGCCGATGACCTCACCCATGTAGTCCTCGGGCGTGACGACCTCAACGGCCATCATCGGCTCAAGGATGACGGGGGAAGCCTTGCGCGCGGCCTCCTTGAAGGCCTGCGAACCGGCGATCTTGAACGCGAGCTCGGAGGAGTCGACCTCGTGGTAGGCACCGTCGAGAAGGATGACGCGGACGCCAGTCATCTCGTAGCCGGCCAGGATGCCGAACTGCATGGCCTCCTGCGCACCCGCGTCGACCGAAGGGATGTACTCCTTCGGGATGCGGCCACCGGTGACCTTGTTCACGAACTCGTACGAGGCGTCGCCGCCCTCGATGGGCTCGATCGCGATCTGCACCTTGGCGAACTGACCGGTACCACCGGTCTGCTTCTTGTGGGTGAAGTCCACGCGCTCGACGGCCTTGCGGATCGTCTCGCGGTACGCGACCTGCGGCTTGCCGACGTTCGCCTCGACCTTGAACTCGCGACGCATACGGTCGACGAGGATGTCGAGGTGAAGCTCGCCCATACCACCGATGATGGTCTGGCCGGTCTCCTCGTCAGAGTGGACCTGGAAGGAGGGGTCCTCCTCCGCGAGACGCTGGATGGCGACACCCAGCTTCTCCTGGTCACCCTTGGACTTGGGCTCGATCGCGACCTGGATGACCGGCGCCGGGAAGTCCATGGACTCCAGGATGACCGGGTTCTTCTCGTCGCACAGCGTCTCACCGGTGGTGGTCTGCTTCAGGCCCATGACGGCGACGATGTCGCCGGCGCCCACCGAGTCGATCTCCTCACGCTTGTTCGCGTGCATACGGTAGATCTTGCCGATGCGCTCCTTCTTGCCCTTGACGGAGTTCAGCACCGAGGTGCCGGCCTCCAGGCGACCGGAGTAGATCCGGACGAAGGTGAGCTTGCCGAGGTGCGGGTCGCTCGCGATCTTGAAGGCGAGCGCGGAGAGCGGCTCGTCCTCGGAAGGCTTGCGCTTCACGACGACCTCGGCGTCCTTGACGTCGTGGCCCTCGATGGCCTCGACGTCCAGGGGGGACGGCAGGTAGCGGACGACCGCGTCGAGCAGGGGCTGAACGCCCTTGTTCTTGAAGGCGGTGCCACAGAAGACGGGGGTGATCGTCTTCTCGCCGCCACCCTTGCCGGAGGCAATGGTGATACGACGGATCGCGGCGTACAGCTGCTCCTCGGTGGGCTCCTGGCCCTCGAGGAAGAGCTCCATGATCTCTTCGTCGTTCTCGGCGACGGTCTCGACCAGCTTGCCGCGCCACTCTTCAGCGGCCTCGGTGTGCGTGGCCGGGATGTCGACGACGTCGTACATCTCGCCCTTGGTCGCCTCGGCGGACCAGACCAGAGCCTTCATGCGGACGAGGTCCACGACACCCTGGAAGTCCATCTCGGAACCGATGGGGAGCTGCATGACGATCGGGACGGCGCCGAGGCGGTCCACGATCATGTCGACGCAGCGGTGGAACTCGGCACCCGTGCGGTCGAGCTTGTTGACGAAGCAGATACGCGGAACGCCGTAGCGGTCCGCCTGACGCCAGACAGTCTCGGACTGGGGCTCGACACCGGCGACGCCGTCGAACACCGTCACGGCACCGTCGAGCACGCGGAGCGAACGCTCCACCTCGACGGTGAAGTCGACGTGGCCCGGGGTGTCGATGATGTTGATGGTGTGGTCGACGTCCTCGAGCGGCCAGTGGCAGGTCGTCGCGGCGGACGTGATGGTGATGCCGCGCTCCTGCTCCTGCTCCATCCAGTCCATCGTGGCAGCGCCGTCGTGGACTTCACCGATCTTGTACGAGACGCCGGTGTAGAACAGGATCCGCTCGGTGGTGGTCGTCTTGCCCGCGTCGATGTGAGCCATGATGCCGATGTTGCGCACCTTGGCAAGGTCAAGCGAAGTGGTAGCCATATCGGCTCAGTCTTCTCTCGGTCTCGATGTGGGTTGCGACTACCAGCGGTAGTGCGCGAAGGCCTTGTTGGACTCGGCCATCTTGTGCGTGTCCTCACGCTTCTTGACCGAAGCACCGAGGCCGTTGGAGGCGTCGAGGAGCTCGTTCATGAGGCGCTCGGTCATGGTCTTCTCGCGGCGGGCGCGGGAGTAACCCACGAGCCAGCGCAGAGCGAGGGTGGAGGCGCGACCGGGCTTGACCTCGATCGGCACCTGGTAGGTAGCGCCACCGACACGGCGGGACTTGACCTCGAGGGACGGCTTGACGTTCTCGAGCGCGCGCTTCAGCGTGATGACCGGGTCGTTGCCGGTCTTCTCGCGGAGGCCTTCCATGGCGCCGTAGACGATGCGCTCGGCGGTGGAACGCTTGCCGTCCAGCAGGATCTTGTTGATCAGCGAGGTGACAAGAGGAGAGCTGTAGACCGGGTCGATGATGACCGGGCGCTTCGGGGCGGGGCCCTTACGAGGCATTCTTACTTCTCCTTCTTGGCGCCGTAGCGGCTGCGAGCCTGCTTACGGTTCTTGACGCCCTGCGTGTCGAGGGAACCGCGGATGATCTTGTAACGAACACCCGGCAGGTCCTTCACACGGCCACCGCGCACGAGCACGATGGAGTGCTCCTGCAGGTTGTGACCCTCACCCGGGATGTAGGCCGTGACCTCGATGCCCGAGGTCAGACGCACACGCGCGACCTTACGGAGGGCCGAGTTCGGCTTCTTCGGGGTGGTCGTGAACACACGCGTGCAGACGCCGCGACGCTGAGGAGAACCCTCGAGTGCGGGCGTCTTGTTCTTCTCGACCTTGTCCTGCCGGCCCTTCCGGACCAGCTGCTGGATCGTAGGCACTACTTCTCCGGTTTCTGTGTGCCGTCGTAAAACTAACCTGGAACCCATCACCGACCCACGCGGTCGGGTGTGTCGAATACTGCGGACCTCCGCCGTCAGCGGAAAAGGCGCAGATTGCGGTGGCCGTTGATGAACTCACCGTGCGGCTGATGACACGCACAGGAGCCCAGGCACACCCCAGGCACAAGGTCTGAGCGTACCTACCGCATGGACTCCGGTCAAAACAAATGCCCCGTCGACCGGGCGCCCGGGGGCGGCGGACGACCGGAGAGGTCCCGCTGCGGGCACGTCGGGGCCCCCTCCGAGGCCCGCGCGCGAACCCGACCCTCAACCGCGGCCGTACCCGAGCGCGAGCCGGAGCCCGCGCCATGCCCTGGAAGGCCCTCAGAGTCCCGTACGGCACGTGAGGGACCGCCCATGCCCCGGATGCCCCCCAGCGCGCCACCCGTACCGCTCTGCGCCCCCGGAGCGCGACATGCCGAAGGGCGGCACCCCGGTGTCGGGGTGCCGCCCTTCGGTTCGCCCTACTTACTGGTTGTACGGACCGTAGTCGTAGTCCTCCAGCGGAACGGCCTGGCCGGAGCCGGTGCCGAACGGCGAGTAGTCGATGTCGTCGTAGCCGACGGCCGAGTACATCGCGGCCTTGGCCTCCTCGGTCGGCTCGACCCGGATGTTGCGGTAGCGGGACAGACCCGTACCGGCCGGGATGAGCTTACCGATGATGACGTTCTCCTTGAGGCCGATGAGGCTGTCGGACTTGGCGTTGATCGCCGCGTCCGTCAGCACTCGGGTCGTCTCCTGGAAGGAGGCGGCCGACAGCCAGGACTCCGTCGCCAGCGAGGCCTTGGTGATACCCATCAGCTGCGGACGGCCGGAGGCGGGGTGACCGCCCTCGGTGACCACACGACGGTTCTCGGTCTCGAACTTCGAGCGCTCGACGAGCTCGCCCGGCAGCAGCTCCGCGTCGCCGGACTCGATGATCGTCACGCGGCGCAGCATCTGCCGGATGATGATCTCGATGTGCTTGTCGTGGATCGACACACCCTGCGAGTTGTAGACCTTCTGGACCTCGCCGACCAGGTGGACCTGGACCGCGCGCTGACCGAGGATCCGCAGCACGTCGTGCGGGTTGGTGGCACCCACGGTGAGCTTCTGGCCCACCTCGACGTGGTCGCCCTCGCCCACCAGCAGACGGGCACGCTTCGAGATCGGGAACGCCGTCTCGTCGCTGCCGTCGTCCGGGGTGACGACGATCTTCTTGGTCTTCTCGGTCTCCTCGATGCGGACGCGGCCGGCCGCCTCCGAGATCGGGGCGACACCCTTGGGCTGACGAGCCTCGAAGAGCTCGACGACACGGGGCAGACCCTGGGTGATGTCGTCACCGGCCACACCACCGGTGTGGAAGGTACGCATCGTCAGCTGGGTACCGGGCTCACCGATGGACTGGGCGGCGATGATGCCGACCGCCTCACCGATGTCGACCAGCTTGCCGGTGGCCAGCGAACGGCCGTAGCAGAAGGCACAGGTGCCGACGGCGGACTCACAGGTCAGGACCGAGCGGGTCTTGACCTCCTCCACGCCGGCGCCCACGAGGGCGTCGATGAGCACGTCACCCAGGTCGACGTTGGCCGGCGCGATGACCTTGCCGTCCACGACGACGTCCTCGGCGAGCATCCGCGCGTACACGGAGGTCTCGACGTCGTCCGTCTTCCGCAGGATGCCGTCGGCACCCCTCTCGGCGATCCGCAGCTTCAGGCCGCGCTCGGTGCCGCAGTCCTCCTCGCGGATGATGACGTCCTGCGAGACGTCCACCAGACGACGGGTCAGGTAACCCGAGTCGGCGGTACGCAGGGCGGTGTCGGCCAGACCCTTACGGGCACCGTGCGTCGAGATGAAGTACTCGAGGACGGAGAGACCCTCACGGAAGGACGCCTTGATGGGACGCGGGATCGTCTCGTTCTTGGCGTTCGACACCAGACCACGCATACCGGCGATCTGACGCATCTGCATCATGTTTCCTCGGGCACCCGAGTCAACCATCATGAAGATGGGGTTCGTCTTGGGGAAGTTCTCGTTCATCGCCTCGGCGACCTCGTTGGTCGCCTTGGTCCAGATGTTGATGAGCTCCTGAGTGCGCTCTTCCTTGGTGATGAGACCGCGCTCGTACTGCTTCTGGACCTTCTCGTCCTGCTCTTCCCAGCCCTTGACGATCGCCTTCTTGGCCTCGGGGACGACGACGTCCGAGATGGCCACGGTGACGCCGGAACGGGTCGCCCAGTAGAAGCCCGCCGCCTTCAGGTTGTCGAGCGTCGCCGCCACGATGACCTTGGGGTAGCGCTCGGCGAGGTCGTTGACGATCTCGGAGAGCTGCTTCTTGCCGACCGAGTAGTCGACGAACGGGTAGTCCTCGGGCAGCAGCTCGTTGAAGAGCGCGCGGCCCAGCGAGGTGCGCAGGCGGAACGAGTCACCCTGCTGCCACTCCGGCTCGCCCTCCTCGGCGACCGGGGGGACCCAGCCGCGCGGCGGAACGGTGCCGATCGGGAAGCGGATGTCGATCTGCGACTGCAGCGCGAGCTCGCCGGCGTCGAACGCCATGATCGCCTCGGCCGTGGAGCCGAACGCGCGGCCCTCGCCCTTGGTGTCACGGAGCTCACCGTCGGTGGTCAGGAAGAACAGACCGAGGACCATGTCCTGGGTCGGCATCGTGACCGGACGGCCGTCGGCCGGCTTGAGGATGTTGTTCGAGGACAGCATCAGGATGCGGGCCTCGGCCTGCGCCTCCGCGGAGAGCGGCAGGTGGACGGCCATCTGGTCACCGTCGAAGTCCGCGTTGAACGCGGTGCAGACGAGCGGGTGGATCTGGATGGCCTTGCCCTCGACCAGCTGCGGCTCGAAGGCCTGGATGCCGAGGCGGTGCAGCGTGGGCGCACGGTTCAGCAGAACCGGGTGCTCGGCGATGACCTCTTCGAGGACGTCGTACACGACCGTGCGGCCGCGCTCGACCATCCGCTTGGCGCTCTTGATGTTCTGCGCGTGGTTCAGGTCGACCAGGCGCTTCATCACGAACGGCTTGAAGAGCTCCAGCGCCATGGCCTTGGGCAGACCGCACTGGTGCAGCTTCAGCTGCGGACCGACGACGATGACGGAACGCGCGGAGTAGTCCACACGCTTACCGAGCAGGTTCTGACGGAATCGACCCTGCTTACCCTTCAGCATGTCGCTGAGGGACTTCAGCGGACGGTTGCCGGGGCCCGTGACCGGGCGACCACGACGGCCGTTGTCGAAGAGGGCGTCGACCGCCTCCTGGAGCATCCGCTTCTCGTTGTTCACGATGATCTCGGGGGCACCGAGGTCGAGCAGACGCTTCAGACGGTTGTTGCGGTTGATCACACGGCGGTACAGGTCGTTCAGGTCGGAGGTCGCGAAGCGGCCACCGTCCAGCTGCACCATCGGACGCAGGTCCGGCGGGATCACCGGCACGCAGTCGAGAACCATGCCCTTGGGGCTGTTCGCGGTCTGCAGGAACGCGGAGACGACCTTGAGGCGCTTGAGCGCACGGGTCTTCTTCTGGCCCTTGCCGGTACGGATGATCTCGCGGAGGCGCTCGGCCTCCTCCTCCAGGTCGAAGGACTCCAGGCGCTTCTGCAGCGCCGCGGCACCCATCGAACCGTCGAAGTACGTGCCGAAGCGGTCACGCAGCTCGCGGTAGAGGAGCTCGTCGCCCTCCAGGTCCTGGACCTTGAGGTTCTTGAAGCGGTTCCAGACCTCGTCGAGGCGGTCGATCTCGCGCTGCGCGCGGTCGCGCAGCTGCTTCATCTCACGCTCGGCGCCCTCGCGCACCTTGCGGCGCACGTCGGCCTTGGCGCCCTCGGCCTCCAGCTCGGCCAGGTCGGTCTCGAGCTTCTTGGCGCGGGCCTCGAGGTCGGCGTCGCGGCGGTTCTCGATCTGCTGACGCTCGACGGAGACGTGCGCCTCCAGCGAGGGCAGGTCACGCGTGCGACGCTCGTCGTCGACGAACGTGATCATGTACGCGGCGAAGTAGATGACCTTCTCGAGGTCCTTCGGCGCGAGGTCGAGCAGGTATCCGAGGCGCGACGGGACGCCCTTGAAGTACCAGATGTGGGTGACGGGGGCGGCGAGCTCGATGTGGCCCATCCGCTCACGGCGCACCTTGGCGCGGGTGACCTCGACGCCACACCGCTCACAGATGATGCCCTTGAAGCGGACACGCTTGTACTTGCCGCAGTAGCACTCCCAGTCCCGGGTCGGACCGAAGATCTTCTCGCAGAAGAGTCCGTCCTTTTCGGGCTTCAGGGTGCGGTAGTTGATGGTCTCGGGCTTCTTGACCTCGCCGTGGCTCCACTGACGGATGTCGTCAGCGGTGGCCAGACCGATCCGGAGCTCATCGAAGAAGTTGACGTCGAGCACTATGCGTCAATCCCTCTCAGGGTTGTAAGTCTTGGGGTCTGAAACGGGGGTCCTGGGGCCGGCCGGGGACTCAGCGGAATGCACCGAGTCCCCGTACCGGACTCCCGTCAGACCTCTTCGACGCTGCTCGGCTCGCGCCGGGACAGGTCGATACCGAGCTCCTCCGCTGCGCGGAAGACGTCCTCGTCGGTGTCGCGCATCTCGATGGACATGCCGTCCGAGGACAGCACCTCCACGTTGAGGCACAGGGACTGCATCTCCTTGATGAGCACCTTGAAGGACTCGGGGATGCCGGGCTCAGGGATGTTCTCGCCCTTGACGATGGCCTCGTAGACCTTCACGCGGCCGGTCACGTCGTCGGACTTGATCGTCAGCAGCTCCTGGAGGGCGTACGCGGCGCCGTAAGCCTCCAGCGCCCACACCTCCATCTCACCGAAGCGCTGGCCACCGAACTGGGCCTTACCACCCAGCGGCTGCTGGGTGATCATCGAGTACGGACCGGTCGACCGGGCGTGCAGCTTGTCGTCGACCAGGTGGTGGAGCTTGAGGATGTACATGTACCCGACCGAGATCGGGTCCGGGAACGGCTCGCCGGA
Organism: Streptomyces sp. NPDC047971; assembly: GCF_040653355.1. Taxonomy (NCBI): domain Bacteria; kingdom Bacillati; phylum Actinomycetota; class Actinomycetes; order Kitasatosporales; family Streptomycetaceae; genus Streptomyces; species Streptomyces sp. NPDC047971. Next base: position 147,392 of record NZ_JBEZNW010000016.1, read on the forward strand.
GCGGCCGTCGAACAGACGCGCCTTGCCGGAGGGGAGCACCATGCGCTCGCCGTCGCGGTTCGGGATCGTGTGCTGGAGCAGACCCGCGAGCTCGTCCTCACGCGCACCGTCGAAGACGGGGGTGGCGACGTTGGTGCCCGGGGCGACCTGGTCGGCGCCGATGGCCTGCAGGCGCTGCGCCCAGTCGTCCGCGAGACCGGAGACGTCCCAGCCGCGGCTGGCGAGCCAGCCGAGGTGGATCTCCAGGACCTGTCCCGGGTTCATTCGGGACGGGACACCCAGCGGGTTGAGGATGATGTCGACCGGGGTGCCGTCCTCGAGGAAGGGCATGTCCTCGATCGGAAGGATCTTGGAGATGACACCCTTGTTGCCGTGACGGCCGGCGAGCTTGTCACCATCGGTGATCTTGCGCTTCTGGGCGACGTAGACGCGGACCAGCTGGTTCACGCCCGGGGGAAGCTCGTCGCCCTCCTCGCGGTCGAAGACGCGGACGCCGATGACCTTGCCGGTCTCGCCGTGCGGCACCTTCAGCGAGGTGTCACGGACCTCACGCGCCTTCTCACCGAAGATCGCGCGGAGCAGGCGCTCCTCCGGGGTCAGCTCGGTCTCACCCTTGGGCGTGACCTTGCCGACGAGGATGTCGCCGGCGACGACCTCGGCACCGATACGGATGATGCCGCGCTCGTCGAGGTCGGCGAGGACCTCCTCGGAGACGTTCGGGATGTCCCGGGTGATCTCCTCCGGGCCGAGCTTGGTGTCACGGGCGTCGACCTCGTGCTCCTCGATGTGGATCGAGGAGAGGACGTCGTCCTGCACGAGGCGCTGCGACAGGATGATCGCGTCCTCGTAGTTGTGACCCTCCCACGGCATGAACGCCACGAGCAGGTTCTTGCCGAGCGCCATCTCACCGTTCTCGGTGGCCGGACCGTCGGCGAGGACCTGGCCCTCGATGACCCGGTCGCCCTCGGAGACGACGACCTTCTGGTTGACCGAGGTGCCCTGGTTCGAGCGGGAGAACTTGGCCATCCGGTACGTGGTGTACGTGCCGTCGTCGTTGGCGACGGTGATGTAGTCGGCCGAGACCTCCTGGACGACACCGTCCTTGTCGGCCTTCGGCACGTCACCGGCGTCGGTGGCGCAGCGGTACTCCATGCCGGTGCCGACGAGCGGGGCCTCCGACTTAATCAGCGGCACCGCCTGACGCATCATGTTCGCGCCCATGAGGGCACGGTTGGCGTCGTCGTGCTCGAGGAAGGGGATCATGGCCGTCGCGACCGACACCATCTGGCGCGGCGAGACGTCCATGTAGTCGACCTCGGCCGGCGGGACGTAGTCGACCTCGCCACCACGGCGGCGGACCAGAACGCGCGGCTCGGTGAAGCGGAGCTCGTCGTTCAGGGTCGCGTTCGCCTGGGCGATGACGAAGCGGTCCTCCTCGTCGGCGGTGATGTAGTCGACCTCGTCGGTGACCTGGCCCTCGACGACCTTGCGGTACGGCGTCTCGATGAAGCCGAACGCGTTGACGCGGCCGTACGAGGCGAGCGAACCGATCAGACCGATGTTCGGGCCTTCGGGGGTCTCGATCGGGCACATGCGTCCGTAGTGGGACGGGTGCACGTCTCGGACCTCGAAGCCGGCCCGCTCACGGGACAGACCACCGGGACCCAGCGCCGAGAGACGACGCTTGTGCGTCAGACCCGACAGCGGGTTGTTCTGGTCCATGAACTGCGACAGCTGGCTGGTGCCGAAGAACTCCTTGATGGAGGCGACGACCGGCCGGATGTTGATCAGGGTCTGCGGCGTGATCGCCTCGACGTCCTGGGTGGTCATGCGCTCGCGCACGACGCGCTCCATACGAGCCAGACCCGTACGGACCTGGTTCTGGATGAGCTCGCCGACGTTGCGCAGACGACGGTTGCCGAAGTGGTCGATGTCGTCGGTCTCGACGACGATCTCGCGGCCGGACTCGCCGATCGTCTCGGTCTCGCCCGCGTGGAGCTTCACGAGGTACTTGATCGTGGCGATGACGTCGTCGGTGGTCAGGACACCGGCGTCCAGCGGCTCGTCCGCGCCGAGCTTCTTGTTCACCTTGTAGCGGCCGACCTTCGCGAGGTCGTAGCGCTTCGGGTTGAAGTAGAGGTTCTCGAGCAGCGTCTGAGCGGCCTCGCGGGTCGGCGGCTCGCCCGGACGGAGCTTGCGGTAGATGTCGAGCAGCGCGTCGTCCTGGCCCTGGGTGTGGTCCTTCTCCAGGGTGGCGCGCATGGACTCGTACTCGCCGAACTCCTGCAGGATCTGCTCGGTGGTCCAGCCGAGGGCCTTCAGGAGGACGGTCACGGACTGCTTGCGCTTGCGGTCGATGCGGACACCGACCATGTCGCGCTTGTCGATCTCCATCTCCAGCCAGGCACCCCGGGACGGGATGATCTTGGCCGAGAAGATGTCCTTGTCGGACGTCTTGTCGATCGAGGAGTCGAAGTAGACGCCCGGGGAACGGACGAGCTGCGAGACGACGACACGCTCGGTGCCGTTGATGACGAAGGTGCCCTTGTTCGTCATGAGCGGGAAGTCGCCCATGAAGACCGTCTGGGACTTGATCTCGCCGGTCTCGTTGTTGGTGAACTCGGCGGTGACGAAGAGCGGGGCGCCGTACGTGAAGTCACGGTCCTTGCACTCGTCGATCGAGTTCTTCGGGGGCTCGAAGCGGTGGTCGCGGAAGGTCAGCGACATCGACCCGGAGAAGTCCTCGATCGGGGAGATCTCCTCGAAGATCTCCTCCAGACCCGACTTCCTGGGGACGTCCTGTCCCGACTCGAGAGCTGCCTCGACGCGAGCCTTCCAGGCGGCGTTGCCGAGCAGCCAGTCAAAGCTCTCGGTCTGCAGCGCGAGGAGGTTCGGAACCTCGAGGGGCTCCTTGATCTTTGCAAAGGAGATGCGCAGCGGGGCGGTGCTGGCGCCGTTGTTCGTATTGGTCGAGGCGTTGCGCGAGGCGGCCAAGAGGGGGTCCTTCCGAGGGCTCGGACTCACTACGCGCGTACCGGTCCCCAGCGACGCACGGGGACAGACGATTCCTGATGGGGCCAAACGCCCAGGTCAGGTCAGGTCTGCCGACAATGCTGTCGCGAGGGTATGCCCCTGGTGACGGGCAGGGGGCAGCTAACAGGCAGCGCAAAGGGTCAGTGTAGCCACTTGGCCCACTGATGTCCAGGGCGAGTTTTTCGCGACCCTCGTTGTTCTCAACTCCGCGGTACCTCGCGCCGTGCGGCGCACCTCGATACTGCCCGTTCCGCCGTCGATCCATGCCTCGGATACGGATCGTTGTGACGACGCGTCCTGAGAATTGCGCGCTGCGTGCGGTTCGTCAAGGCCCCCCGGTCACCGGGGGCGCACGGCGAAGATCACCATACTCCGCTCCGCGGGGCTCGCACGACCCCCGCCACGCCCTTCCCGGGTACGCCGAAGGGCGACCACCCGGATGGGTGATCGCCCTTCGAAGGCGCCTGAGAGGCGCCTGAGCGAGTCAGGAGACCCGCAGGGTCTTACTTGACCGTGACGGAGGCGCCGGCGGCCTTGAGGGACTCGGCAGCCTTCTCCGCGGCCTCCTTGGCGACCTTCTCGAGGACCGGCTTCGGGGTGCCGTCGACGAGGTCCTTGGCCTCCTTCAGGCCCAGGGAGGTGAGCTCACGCACGACCTTGATGACCTGGATCTTCTTGTCGCCCGCACCCTCGAGGATGACGTCGAACTCGTCCTGCTCCTCGGCGGCCTCGGGGGCAGCGCCACCCTGGGCGGGGCCGGCAACGGCGACGGCCGCGGCGGCGGTGACGTCGAACTTCTCCTCGAAGGCCTTCACGAACTCGGAGAGCTCGATGAGGGTCATCTCCTCGAACTGCGCGAGCAGGTCGTCCTGGGACAGCTTCGCCATGATGGCGTCCTTCCACTAATTCGGCAGGTGCCGGATGTACATGTAGGCGGGCGTACGTTCGGCCCGCTGCGACCGTCGTCCTAGTGGACGGCGATCATTGCGCGAGCCGAATTACTCGGCACCGCCCTGCTCGGCGAGCTTGACGCGAAGCGCCTCCGCGGTGCGGACGAACTTCGACGGCAGCGCCTGGAGCAGCGAGGCAGTCTGGGACTGCTTGCCCTTGAACGCGCCGGCCAGCTTGCTGAGCAGAACCTCGCGGGACTCGAGGTCCGCAAGCTTCTTGAACTCGTCGGCGGTCAGCGCCTTGCCATCAAGGACACCGCCCTTGATGACGAGGTTCGGGTTGTCCTTGGCGAAGTCACGCAGAGCCTTCGCCGACTCCACCGGGTCACCGGTGACGAAGGCGGCCGCGGTCGAACCAGCGAGCTGGTCGTCGAGCGACGCGATCCCGGCCTGGTTGGCCGCAATCTTGGTCAGCGTGTTCTTCACCACGGCGTACTGGGCGTTCTCACCGAGCGAACGACGCAGCGTCTTGAGCTGCGCCACGGTGAGCCCCGTGTACGAGGTCAGCACGACGGCGTTCGAGCTGCGGAACTTGTCCTCCAGCTCGGCTACCGCGGCAGCCTTGTCGGGCCTTGCCATAGAGCGTCGGCCTCCTTCCGGGTGATGAGGACCGCTCAGAAGGGGCTGAACAAAGAGAAACGCCCCGGCGCAGGCGCACGGGGCTCAGCTCGACCGGATCGAAACGAACCGGGAACTCTTCCACGAATCACCTGCGCGGGCCGTCCGCATATCAGCGAACCTTCGGCCACCGGACCCTCTTGCGAGAGCACGGCAACGACCAGCGGTCTTTGGCTTCTGTGGAAGAGTACGCGACGGTCGGGGCGGGGAGCAAATCCGCCCGTACGGATCAGCTGTCGCCGAGGCCCTTCAGCATCTCGGAGAGGTCGTACGTGTCCTTGGCCGGCGGCGCCTTGACGACCGCCTTGGGGCCGTAGTCGGTGTAGTCGGCGTTCATGTGCACCGTCCCCACGGCCGTGGTCATGCCGACGACCATGCGGACCGGATAGCCCGCCTCGTCGACCCAGACCTCGGTGTCGTACCCCTTCATGCCGATCTTCTCGACGTTGGCGACGAGCTTCTCGCGCTCCTGCTTCGAGAGGGTCGCGGACTTCGCCTTGTTGGAGTCCAGCATCTGCTCGAAGCTGAGGGTGCCCTTGTAGTGCTGGGCCTGGACGCCGTTGATCTTCTCGGCGCCCAGGTGCTTGAGGTTCGGGGACTCCAGGAGCAGGGCGAGCTGCTGGGCCGGGTCCTGGTTGACGCTGCTCTGCAGGCCGCCGAGGCCGTCCTGGCCCTTCTGTCCCTTGAGGTCGACCTTCATCCAGCGCTTGCCGTCCATCTCGGCGGCCCGCTCGGCGCCCACGTCCATGTACATGGCCTCACCGAGCATGATCATGCGCATCTGCTCGGGGGCGTCCGGGTCGCCGGCCTGTACCAGCGAGCCCTTCATGGTGATGTCCATGGCCCCCGGGTTCCAGCCCTGGACACCGGTCATCTCCATCGTGCCGCCGCCGTCCATGGCGGCCGGCATCGTGATGGTCATCCGGAGCTTCGCGGACTTGGCGTCCGAGGTCTTCTTGTAGGCGGCCTCGATGACCTTCGTGGCGGCGTCGTGGGTCTGGAGCTGCGGCTCCGCCTTCGCCGTCGCCGGGGCCTGTGCGGCGGGCTTCTTGGCCTCCTCGCCGTCCTGACAGCCCGCGACACCGGCGATGACGGCCACCGCCGTCAGCGAGACGCCCGCGCGCTTCCATGCGGTCATGCCCATCGAGTCCCCACCCCTTGCTTCCGTTCGTCGTACGAACTGAACGGTAACCCAGGGGTCTGACGGTGTCGCACGAAAAACCGGCCCCCCGCCCCTCCGAGGAGGGACAGGGGGCCGGTTGACCACTTCAGCGAGCCTGATGGGCTCAGACCGCGGCCGGGTCCTCCTCGACGAGGAGGTTGCGGGTGCGGTTGGAGTCCAGCGGGATGCCGGGGCCCATCGTCGTCGTCAGGGTCGCCTTCTTGATGTAGCGGCCCTTGGCGGCGGACGGCTTCAGACGGAGGATCTCCTCCAGAGCCGCGGCGTAGTTCTCGACCAGCTTCGTCTCGTCGAAGGAGACCTTGCCGATGATGAAGTGCAGGTTCGAGTGCTTGTCGACGCGGAACTCGATCTTGCCGCCCTTGATGTCGTTGACAGCCTTCGCGACATCGGGGGTGACGGTGCCGGTCTTCGGGTTCGGCATGAGACCACGCGGGCCGAGGACGCGGCCGAGGCGGCCGACCTTGCCCATGAGGTCCGGGGTGGCGACGACGGCGTCGAACTCGTTCAGGCGGTTGCCCTTGGAGATCTCGTCGATGAGCTCGTCGGAACCGACGATGTCGGCGCCAGCGGCAACTGCGGCCTCGGCACGGTCACCGGTCGCGAAGACCAGGACCCGGGCGGTCTTACCGGTGCCGTGCGGGAGGTTCACGGTGCCACGGACCATCTGGTCGGCCTTGCGCGGGTCGACGCCCAGGCGGAAGGCGACCTCGACGGTGCCGTCGAACTTGGTGGTGGCGGTGTCCTTGGCGAGACGGACGGCCTCGAGGGGGGCGTAGTTCCGCTCCCGGTCGACCTTGGCGTCCGCGCTGCGGAGAGCCTTGCTGCGCTTCACTTCTGCTCCTGTTGGTTCAGGTATGGAGTCGTGGTGCGGGCCGCGCCGGCCCTACCACTGAGGTCACGAGGGGGGTGATCAGCCCTCGACCGTGATGCCCATGGAGCGGGCGGTGCCGGCGATGATCTTCGACGCGGCGTCGAGGTCGTTGGCGTTCAGGTCGGGGAGCTTGACCGTGGCGATCTCGCGGACCTGGGCGGCCGTGAGCTTGGCGACCTTGGTCTTGTGCGGCTCGCCGGAGCCCTTGTCCACACCCGCGGCCTTGAGGATCAGCTTGGCGGCCGGCGGAGTCTTGGTGATGAAGGTGAAGGTGCGGTCCTCGTAGACCGTGATCTCCACCGGCACGACCATGCCACGCTGCGACTCGGTCGCGGCGTTGTAGGCCTTGCAGAACTCCATGATGTTGACGCCGTGCTGGCCCAGCGCGGGACCGACCGGCGGGGCCGGGTTGGCCGCACCAGCGTTGATCTGGAGCTTGATAAGCCCCGTGACCTTCTTCTTCTTGGGAGGCATTGCTCTCTCCGGGTCCTAGTGAGAGTGTTCAGCCCGCCATCCGGTCATCCGGATGGAGGCATACCGCACCACGATAACGGGTATAGCAGTGCGGCTAAAAACCGAGCAGGTCAGAGCGGCTACGAGAGCCACTCTGACCTGGTCGGAAACCTGTGAGGGTCAGTTCTTCTGGATCTGGTCGAAGCTGAGCTCGACCGGGGTCTCGCGACCGAAGATCTCGACGAGGCCCTTGACCTTCTTCGAGTCGGCGTTGATCTCGTTGATCGTGGCCTGGAGGGTGGCGAAGGGGCCGTCGGTGACGGTGACCGAGTCGCCGACCTCGAAGTCCAGGACCTCGACGGTGACCTTGCGGGCCGGAGCCGGCTTGCCCTCGGCCTCGGCGGCCTCGCGGGCGGCCTTCTCCTCGGCCTCGGGGGCGAGCATCTTGACGATCTCGTCCAGGGTCAGCGGGTACGGGTCGTAGGCGTTGCCCACGAAGCCGGTGACGCCGGGGGTGTTGCGGACGACGCCCCAGGACTCGTTCGTCAGATCCATGCGGACGAGAACGTAACCGGGCAGCTTGTTCTGCCGGACGTTCTTGCGCTCGCCGTTCTTGATCTGGACGATCTCTTCCTCGGGGACCTCGGCCTGGTAGATGAACTCCTCGACGTTCAGCGAGACGGCGCGCTGTTCGAGGTTGGCCTTCACGCGCTTCTCGTAGCCCGCGTAGGTGTGGATGACGTACCACTCGCCGGGCAGGCCGCGGAGTTCGTCACGGAGGGCCTGGATGGGGTCGACCGGAGCGGCGGGCTCCTCGTCGGCCTCCTCGATCTCCTCGACCTCGGCCTCGACGTCGGTGTCCTCGCCGGACTCGTCCTCGACGTCCTCGTCCGCCTCGACCTCGGAGTCGTCCTCGACCTCGGAGTCGTCCTCGATGGTCAGGGCGGCCTCTTCGGCAGCCTCGCCCGCAGCGGCGTCAGCAGCCTCAGCCTGGTCCTCGTCGGCCGCCTCGAGGATGTCGAGCTCGTCCTCGGAAACGGACTCGTTCAGGTTCGGGTCAGACACGGTGGCTGCTTCTTCCTGGATACAGATGGGGTGGAACAAGAAGTCAGCCGAAGACGTACTTGACTGCTTCCTGGAAGCCATAGTCAATCACGGTCACAAGGCCGATCATGATGACAACGAAGACAATCACTACCGTGGTGTACGTCGTCAGCTGGCTGCGAGTGGGCCAGACGACCTTGCGAAGCTCCGCGACGATCTGGCGGTAGAAGAGCGCGAGGCGGCCCAGAGGGCCCTTCTTTCCGCGCTTGCCGCCCTTACGGGCCTTCTTCTTCGAGTCCGGCGCCTCGTCCTCGGCATCAGGCATGTCGATGGAGCCCACGGCGTCCGTCACGCTACTCACCTGATCCCGGGTCATGGCAGTGCCGTGCCGGGTGGATCCGCACGGCGGTGCATTGAAGTACGTACATGCGCACACATCCTGGCGGTGTGTGTAGCAGGGCCGGAGGGACTTGAACCCCCAACCGCCGGTTTTGGAGACCGGTGCTCTACCAATTGAGCTACGACCCTTTGTGGCTCCCCCAACCTACCGCATCGTGAGACGTGGTCGGTGAGGGCCAACGAGCAGTGAGTGTACGTGTTCATGGGCGCCGCGTCGAACAGAAAGCACGTGGGAGCCCTCGCGGACCCTCGTACGACCAGGATTGACCGTTCCTGTCCGCTCCCTGAAACCTGTGTGCCGGGCGGGAAGACGGTCTGGGACCATGGGCCGTATGAGCGCTGCTACTCCTCCGACCGAGCGCCGGGTCTCCGCCCGCATCGGTGCGATCTCCGAGTCCGCGACCCTCGCCGTCGACGCCAAGGCCAAGGCCCTCAAGGCCGCCGGGCGCCCGGTGATCGGTTTCGGCGCGGGTGAGCCCGACTTCCCGACCCCGGACTACATCGTCGACGCCGCCGTCGAGGCGTGCAAGAACCCGAAGTACCACCGCTACACGCCGGCGGGTGGTCTGCCGGAGCTGAAGGCCGCGATCGCCGCCAAGACGCTGCGCGACTCCGGCTACGAGATCGACGCCTCCCAGGTTCTGGTGACCAACGGCGGCAAGCAGGCCATCTACGAGGCGTTCGCCGCGATCCTCGACCCGGGCGACGAGGTCATCGTCCCGGCCCCGTACTGGACGACGTACCCCGAGTCGATCCGGCTCGCGGGCGGTGTCCCGGTCGAGGTCGTCGCCGACGAGACCACCGGCTACCGCGTCTCGGTGGAGCAGCTGGAGGCGGCGCGCACGGAGAAGACCAAGGTCGTCCTCTTCGTCTCCCCGTCCAACCCGACCGGCGCCGTCTACAGCGAGGCCGAGACCGAGGCGATCGGCCGCTGGGCCGTCGAGCACGGTCTGTGGGTCCTGACGGACGAGATCTACGAGCACCTGGTCTACGGCGGCGCTTCCGCGGTCTCCCTGCCGTCGGTCATGCCGGAGCTGCGCGACAAGTGCATCGTCGTCAACGGTGTCGCGAAGACGTACGCGATGACCGGCTGGCGCGTGGGGTGGATCATCGGCCCGAAGGACGTCGTGAAGGCCGCGACCAACCTGCAGTCGCACGCCACGTCCAACGTGAGCAACGTGGCGCAGGTGGCCGCGCTCGCCGCCGTCGAGGGCGACCTGGACGCCGTCGCCGAGATGGGCCGCGCCTTCGACCGGCGCCGCCAGACGATCGTGCGGATGCTCAACGAGATCGAGGGCGTGCTGTGCCCGACCCCGGAGGGCGCGTTCTACGTGTACCCGTCGGTGAAGGCGCTGCTCGGCAAGGAGATCCGCGGCAAGCGCCCGCAGAACTCGGTCGAGCTCGCCGCGCTGATCCTGGACGAGGCCGAGGTCGCGGTCGTCCCCGGTGAGGCCTTCGGCACCCCCGGCTACCTGCGGCTCTCGTACGCGCTGGGTGACGAGGACCTGGTGGAGGGCGTCTCCCGGATGCAGAAGCTGCTGGCCGAGGCGCGCGACTGAGTCCACCGTGACGTTCACGGCCGACGGGCCCCTGGTTCTCCGGAACCGGGGCCCGTTTTTGCGTTCTAGCAAGGTCCCGATCGGGGAAAGGGGCTGTATTCGTCCATTCGGGTGCGGCAAGATCCTTCAATGGAGCACGTTTCCGAGCACGCCTTCCGTGACATCAACCTGCTGCCCAAGGCCCATCTGCACCTGCACTTCACGGGTTCGATGCGGCCCACGACCCTCCTGGAACTGGCCGACAAGTACGGCGTCCACCTTCCGGAGGCGCTGAGCAGCGGCACACCGCCCAAGCTGCGGGCGACCGACGAGCGCGGCTGGTTCCGGTTCCAGCGCCTGTACGACATCGCCCGGTCCTGCCTGCGGGAGCCCGAGGACATCCAGCGGCTGGTCCGCGAGGCCGCCCAGGAGGACGTGCGGGACGGTTCGGGGTGGCTGGAGATCCAGGTCGACCCGACGTCGTACGCCCCGCTGCTCGGGGGTCTGATCCCGGCCATGGAGGTCATCCTGGACGCGGTCGACGCGGCCGCGCGCGAGACCGGGCTCGGGATGCGGGTCCTGGTGGCCGCGAACCGGATGAAGCACCCCCTGGAGGCGCGCACGCTTGCGCGGCTCGCGGTCCGGTACGCGGACCGGGGCGTGGTCGGGTTCGGGCTCTCCAACGACGAGCGCCGGGGCATGGCCCGCGACTTCGACCGCGCCTTCGCGATCGCCCGTGAGGGCGGTCTGCTGGCGGCCCCGCACGGCGGGGAGCTGACGGGCCCGTCGTCCGTACGGGACTGCCTCGACGACCTCCGGGCGGCCCGGGTGGGCCACGGGGTGCGGGCGGCGGAGGACCCGCGGGTGCTGCGCAAGCTCGCCGAGAGGGGCGTGACCTGCGAGGTCTGCCCGGCGTCCAACGTGGCCCTCGGTGTCTACGAGAAGCACGAGGACGTGCCGCTGCGCACGCTCTTCGAGGCGGGGGTCCCGATGGCGCTGGGCGCGGACGACCCGCTGCTCTTCGGTTCGCGTCTCGCCGCGCAGTACGAGATCGCCCGTCGCCACCACGGCTTCACGGACGCGGAACTGGCCGAGCTGGCCCGGCAGTCGATCCGCGCCTCGGCGGCTCCGGAGGACGTCAGCCGGAAGCTCCTGTCCGGTGTCGACGACTGGCTGGCCGCCCCGGCGGTGTGAAGCGGTGCAGGGGCGGGTGGGCCTGGAAGCCGATGTCGAGTTCGGCGCGGTCCCACCGGCCGTCGGAGCTCGGTTCCAGGAGCGGGGTGAGCGAGCCGGTCAGGGCGTCGTGGCCCTGGCGGGCGCGCCTGTGCAGCGGACCGAAGCCGGCCGCGGCCTCGAAGGTGGTGGCGGCGGCGGAGAAGACGTCGCGACCGCCGAGGAGGAAGAGCGTGCGGGCGTGGACCGCGGGGCGGAGCCATTCGCTCGCCCGCCAGTGACGCCGTTCCCACTCCGTCTGCCAGGCGGCCGCGTGCGCGGCGGTGCGGGCCTCGTCCGTACGGATGGTCAGCGGGGTGCCGCCCGTGCGGAGCCGGGCGCGGAGGTCCGGCCAGGCGGAGGGGCGCAGGCCGGGTGTGCCGTGGGCGAGGACGAGATCGACGGGTGTTCCGGGGGCGAAGCTCCTGGGGAGACTCTCGCGCAGCGGCACGTGGACGATCGTGTGCCGGGAGAAGGCGGCGAAGGAGAAGAGCGCGGCGAGCCGGGAGAGCCCGTCGTGGTCGCCGAGGAGGTAGCCCCAGCGCTCGCCGAGCGGGTCGTTGAGCGTGGTGTGCCGGAGCGGGTGCCAGGGCTGGACGACGCGGTACGGGCGCGACCCCGTGCGGAGCCTGAATTCGCGGCACTTGAGACGCATGCGGTCAGCGTGTCCGGGGCCCGGGGGCGGCCGCAACGTCATTTCCGTACGGCGATCCCGGCCACCAGGGTCCGGGCGATCGACGCCGCGAAGGTGTCGAGGTCCTGCGGCGGCTGCTTGCCCACCTTCGCGTCGTAGGCGAAGGCGCGCTGCGAGCAGGCGCCGAGCAGCAGGGACGCCGCCGCGAACGTGTCGGCGCCGGCGTCGATGCGTCCCGCCTCCTGCTCCGCCCGCAGATACGCGTCGAGGCTCTCCAGGGGCCGGTGCGGACCCGCGTCGAGTCGCCGCATCGACGCGTCGTGGCGGGCCTTGAGCCGGGTCTCGGCGTACAGGGAGGCGGCGATCGGGAAGCTCTCGGCGTAGAAGAGCGCGGCCCGGCGGGCGATCTCCGTGAGGTTCTCCTGCACGGTGCGCCGGCCCGGTGCGGCGGTGAGCGATTCGAGGAGCGGCGCCAGTTCGGGGAGGCGCTCGCCGAGGACGGCGACGAAGAGTTCCTCCTTGCCCGCGAAGTACTTGTAGAGCGCCGCCTCCGAGCAGCCGGCGCCCCGGGCGATCTCCTTCGTGGTCGTACGGGCGAGGCCCACGGTGGTCCACAGCTCGTGTGCCGCGTCGAGGATCCGTTCACGCGTGGGCTTCTGTTCCATGGCCGCTCCTGCTCCAACTGGCTTGACGCAAGGGTGAGTACACACTCACTCTAGGGGTGAGTGAACACTCACCCACCCTCAAGCAGGAGGTGCCATGAAGCTCACGGTCTTCGGTGCGACCGGCGGCATCGGTCGGGAGATCGTCCGCCAGGGGCTGGCCTCGGGCCACGAGGTCACGGCGGTGGTGCGGGATCCGGCGCGCTTCACGGTCACCGGTGAGCGCCTGACGGTCCACCGGGCGGACCTCACCGCCCCCGACACCCTGCGTCCGGCCGTCGCGGGCAGGGACGCGGTGCTCTCCGGGCTCGGCGCGCGCAGCCGCGCGGACGCCGGCGTCGCCGCCGGGCTGACCCGCTCGGTCCTGACCGCCATGGACGCGGAGGGCGTCCGGCGCCTGCTGGTGGTCAGCGCCGCCCCGCTCGGCCCCACCCCGGACGGACAGACCGTCTTCGACCGGACGGTGCTCGCGATCGTCAACTCCGTCCTGAAGGGCGTCTACGACGACCTGCGCGCGATGGAACGCGACCTGGCGGCGAGCGCCACGGACTGGACGTCCGTACGCCCGCCCAAGCTGACCGACGGACCGCTCACCGGCCGCTACCGCTCGGTCGTCGGCGGCAATCCGCCCCGCGGCCGCTCCCTGGCCCGCGCCGACGTCGCCCACGCCATGCTGGCGATGGTCGACGACCCGGCGACGGTGAAGCAGGGCGTGGGGCTCGCCTACTGACCGGCGCCCGGACGGCCGTCGCACCGGCCCTCCACGCGCGGGTGCGCATCCCCCGCCGCCCGGACCGGCCGCGTCCGGCGGGCCCGCCCCGGGGTCGTCCGCTCAGATGCTGACGCCGACCGTCACCGGCTCGTTGACGAGCGTGATCCCGAAGACGTCCCGGACGCCGGCGACGACCTCGCGGGCGAGCGCGAGGAGGTCCTCGGTGGTGGCCTCGCCGCGGTTGGTGAGCGCGAGGGTGTGCTTGGTGGAGATACGGGCGGGGCCGGAGCCGTACCCCTTGGTGAACCCGGCCTTGTCGATCAGCCAGGCGGCCGAGGTCTTGACCGCGCCGTCGGCCCCCGCGGGGAACGCCGGCGGGGTCACGTCGGCGCCGAGCCGCACGGTCACCCGGGCGAGGAAGGTCTCGTACTCCCCCGCGGTCAGGATCGGGTTGGTGAAGAAGGAGCCGGCCGACCAGGTGTCGTGGTCGTCGGCGTCCAGGACCATGCCCTTCCCGGCCCGCAGCCTGAGGACGGTCTCCCGGGCCTGCGCGAGCGGGACGCGGTCACCCGCCTCGACGCCGAGGGCGCGGGCGGTCTCGGCGTACTTGATCGGAGCGGAGAGCCCCGCCGCGTCCTCCAGCTCGAAGCGGACGCGCAGGACGACGTAGCGGTCCGGGTCGCCCTTGAACCGGCTGTGGCGGTACGAGAAGGCGCACTCGGCGTTGGTGAGGGTGACCGTCTCGTCGGCCCTGCGGTCGTAGGCGACGACCTCGGTGATGGTGGCGGAGACCTCCTGGCCGTACGCGCCGACGTTCTGGATCGGGGTGGCGCCCGCGGAACCGGGGATCCCGGCCAGGCACTCGATCCCGGCGAGCCCGGCCTCGACGGTCCGTGCCACGGCGTCCGTCCAGACCTCGCCCGCCGCCAGCTCCAGCGTCGTGCCGTCGAGGGCGAAGCCCTCGGTCGCGATGCGCAGCGCGGTGCCGTCGAAGCCCTTGTCGCCGATGACCAGGTTGGATCCGCCGCCGATGACCAGCAGCGGGGTGCCGGTGGCGTCGGCCTCGCGGACGGCGGCGATCACCTCGTCGTCGGTCGTGGCCGTGACGAGCCGGGCCGCGGGACCGCCGAGCCGGAAGGTGGTCAGGGGGGCGAGGGGGGCGTCGTGGAGTTCCTGCACGCGCTCAAGAGTACGGGCTCGTCGCCCGGGCGACGGGGGCCGGGCCGCCGGCCCGGCCCCGTGGGGACAGGGGCGGCGGCCCGGTCCCGGCGGGCCCGCCAGGGCCGTCACACCGCTGCGACCGGGAGCTTCTCGGGGTCCTTCGCCGGAGGGGCCGGCACCGCCCGGCGCCGAGGGATGACGAGGGAGGCCACGGCCCCCAGGGCCACCGCGCCCGATCCGACCCACAGCGCCGGGACCAGGCCGTCGACGAAGCTCTGGCCGGACTCGTACCCGCCCTGCGCGGCGAAGATCGAGGCCATCACCGCGACGCCCAGCGCTCCGCCGACCTCGCGCAGGGCGTTGTTGGCGCCGGACGCGATGCCCTGCTCCGAGGGGCGGACGCTGGACATGACGATGTTGGCGGCCGGAGCGAAGTACAGCGCCATGCCGACGCCGCTCACGACCAGCGCGGGGAGCTGGACGGCGTACGAGGCGTCGGGGCTCAGGACGAGCGCGAACCAGGCGAGGCCGATCGCCTGGAGGGCGAGGCCCGCGGCGACGACCGGGCGGCCGCCGATCCGGTCGGAGAGGGCGCCCGCGAGCGGGGCGACGATCATCGGCATGCCGGTCCAGGGCAGCATCCGCAGACCCGCCTCGGTCGGCGAGTAGCCGAGCACGCCCTGCATGTACTGGCTGAGCAGGAAGATCGAGCCGAACATGCCGAGGAACATCAGCAGGCTGGCCGCGTTGATCCCGGAGAAGGCACGGTCGCGGAAGAGCCGCATCGGCAGCATCGGCGCCTTGCCGCGGATGCCGTGGTGGACGAAGCCGCCGAGGAGCGCGGCGCCGCCGATCAGGCCGAGGAGGACGGTCAGGGAGGTCCAGCCGTCGATCGGCCCCCGGATCAGCCCGTACACGATGCCGAACAGGCCGCCGCTGGCGAGGAGCGTGCCGACGGCGTCGAGGCGGGCTCCGGTGCCGTACGACTCGGCGAGCCGCAGCCGTGCGAGCGGCAGCAGGGCGAGGCCGAGCGGGACGTTCAGCCAGAAGATCCACTGCCAGGAGATGTGCTCGGTGAGGGTGCCGCCGATGAGCGGGCCCGCGGCGACGGCGAGACCGTTGACGGCGCCCCAGATGCCGAACGCCATACCCCGCTTGGCGGCCGGGACGGCCGCGGTGAGCAGGGTGAGGGTGAGCGGCATCATGATCGCGGCTCCGACGCCCTGGACGGCGCGCGCGGCGATCAGCGCGTCGATGCCGGGGGCGAGCGCGGCCGCGGCGGAGGCGGCGGTGAAGACGGCGACCCCGACGCCGAAGAGCCGGCGCCGGCCGAAACGGTCGCCGAGGGCCGCGCCGAACATCAGCAGGACGGCGAAGGTGAGGGTGTAGGCGCTCACCGTCCATTCGAGGTCGTGCAGGGCTCCTCCGAGGTCCTCACGGATCGACGGCAGGGCGGTGGTGACGACGAGGTTGTCGAGAGCCGCCATGAAGCCGGCGACGCTGGTGATGACGAGGGCCCAGGCGGTGGAACCGCGGCGGGCTGCTGGCTGGTTCATTGCTGCCCCTCAGATCTCAGGTTAGTTATTGATGACTAACTTTCACGACCATGGAAACCCGTACGGACGCCACCGGCACACGGGGTACCGGCGGGCGCTACTTCTCCAGACGGCCGAGGCGGCGGGCGGAGGGGTAGAACCCCTCCCAGACCCGGTGCTCGGGCGGGAAGCCCATGGCGACGAGGGTGTTGACGAGCATCCCGTACGCCAGGAAGGTCGTGGTCTCGCCGACGTCCGCGCCGAGCGCGAGGTGGACGGTCTCCCAGAGCCCCATCCAGCCGGCCCGCACGGCCTCGCCGAACTCGTGGTCACCGGTCGCCTCGGCGGCGGCGACGGCGACGTACACCTGCATCTGCATCAGCAGCCGGTCGGGCTGCTCGGCGATGATCCGGGTGTACGCGTTGGCCATGGCATGCAGGGCCTCCTCGCCGGACAGCCCCTCCGCGGCCTCCTCGAAGACGCGGATCGTGTCACTGAGGCAACGCTCGGAGGCGGCCAGGAAGATGGCCTTCTTGCTCGGGAAGAGCCGGAAGAGGTACGGCTGCGAGACACCGACGCGCTTGGCGATCGCCTCGGTGGACGTGCCGTAGTACCCGCCGCGGGCGAACTCGCTCATCGCCGCGCGGATGACGCTCTCGCGCCGCTCCTCCGCACTCATCCTGACCATGTGACTAAGTTAGTACTCAATCACTAACTTAGCAACGGCGGAGTCGAACCCGGTTCCCGGGCGGGGCCCGACGCGGAAAGAGGAGTGGGACCCGATTCCGGGGCCGGAGCCCGAAGCGGAAGAGATTCCGGGGCCGGAGCCCGAAGCGGTAGAGAGAGGGGGGGGGGGGGGGGGGGGCGCGCCCCCCCCCCCCCCCCCCGCCCACCACCCCCCCCCCCCCCACCCCCCCCGGCGGTAAGCGCGAGAGAAGATAAAGCGCGGCGCAGAAAAAAAAAAGAG
>NZ_JBEZNW010000017.1:0-147681 GCF_040653355.1 Streptomyces sp. NPDC047971
CCGTCCGTGGCCTGCAGGACACGGTCATCGGTCGTGCCGTAGACCACCGACGCCTGGGTCTTGCCGTTCGGCGTCGTGATCGACTGCAACAGACCGGCGGACCGCTTCGCGGCCTGGTACTGCGTGGAGATCACGGAGGCGGGAAGCGGCTCGGAGTAGACGGCGACCTCGGCCATCTGTCCCGTGAAGTGCCCGAGCTTGTCGTTCGGGTTCATCGACGGCCAGCCGTCGGTGTTCACACCGGCGCCGAGGCTGATGTAGGGCTGCGCCCAGTCGTTGATGGTGCCGCTGAGGGAGCCCTGCGAGACGCCGTCGAGGTACAGGGTCTGGCTGGTGGCCATACCGGTGAGGACGGCGTTGTGCCACTGGCCGTCGGTGACGGTCGCGGTGGACGTGATCGTCGACATGCAGCCGGGCGACATGGCGAGGCACCCGCGCAGCTTGCCGTCCATGCCGACGTAGACCGCGGGGGTGTTCTTGGTGGTGTTGGCGACCGGATCGGGGTCGCTCAGCGGCTTGTCGCCGTAGTAGAAGAGGACACCGCCGGCCGTGGTCGTCTTGAACCACAGCGACACCGACGTGTACGAGGGCGTCGCGCCGGGGGCGCTGGGCATCTCGACGTACGAGGTCGTGCCGTTGAAGGTGGCCGTCTTCTGCGTCGAGCCGGCGAGCACGGACGAGCCGCCCAGGGTCACGTTCTTGTACGTGCCGTTGTACTGGCCCTGGTTGGCGTCGATCGCGTCGGCGGCCACGGTGCCGGACGTCTCACCGAGGCGCCAGTAGGCGAACGGGTCGGCGTCGAGGACCGTGGTGCGGTAGTGGTTGCCGGTGGCGTACGTGTACGTCGTGCACTTGGTCCAGTCCGCCGGCGGACAGACCTTGGTCAGCTGGTCGGCCGTGTAGCCGTACTGCCAGGTCTGGGCCGTGGCGGAGTCGCCCGCGGTGGACGGGTCGGTGGCGACCGTCTGGACGTGCCAGGAGGTCGCTCCGGCCGGCTGGAACCAGGCGAGGGTCAGCGACCGCTTGGACGTCGTGTTCGTGATCTTCGTCAGCCGCTTGTTCGCGTCGTACGCGAACGTCTCGGTGCGGCCGGCGAAGTCCTTGATGCTGGAGATCGCGTAGACGCCCGCCTTGGTGGTCGCCTGCGTGAAGGAGTAGGCGGTGAAGTCCTTGTCCGTCAGCTGGTAGCCGACGGCCGGCGTCGTCACCGCCTCCAGACGCGCGTAGCGGCCCAGCGGCGGTACGAAGGTGCCGTCGCTGTTGCGGCCGAACGCGACCTGCTCACCACCGGGGTACGTGATCACCACGCTGGTGACCGTGCCGGCGGGGTCCTTGACCTCGGCCGCCTTCATGTCGACGACCGTCGACCAGCCGGCGCCGAAGGCGCTGTCCACCCGTGGGTCGAGGCTGTTGTAGGAGCGGTCGATCTCCAGGGACGGGCCGATCACCTCCACGTCGGCGTCGGTGTCCTCGGTGGTGTAGTTGCCGTCCGAGGGGTCGAACTCGTGCCCGTCGGTGTTCATCGACAGGCCCGAGGTCACCGGCGGCTGCGGCACCGCTGTCGTGAAGCGGCCCGACTCGACGACCTCCGTCGTGCCGTCGCTGACGCCCACGAGCCACTCGTAGTTCTTGCTCCACTTGAGCTTGCCCGCGGGGATCTTCCAGCTGCCCTTGGTGAGCGCGGCGGAGGTGGCGACGGGCGTGCTGCTTCCGCTGTCGGCGTCGTAGACCTCGAAGGTGTACGACAGCGGGCTCGGCCCCTTGTCGGCGTCGCTCGCGTAGACGAGCAGCTCCGGCTGCAGGGTGTTGGCCTGGAAGTTCTCCGGCGGGTACTGGGCGTTGACCTGCGGCGCCGTGTTGGCCGTATAGGTCAGCTCCAGTGCCGGACGGAAGCCGGCCGTCGCCGAGTTGTCCGAGTGGAACTTCTTCCAGTGGAACATGTTGCTGGTGGGCGCGGTGAGCGCGAGACCGTAGTTGGCACCGCCGCCGGCGACCTGGTTGAACCAGGTGGTCGACAGCGAGACCGGCATCTTCACGCCGACGCTCGCCGAGCCGGAGCCGTTGGAGCAGGAGGCGCCGGGCGCGGGCGTGGCCGTGCCCATCGCGGAACCGTACGAAGGGCCGGGGTAGCCGGTGACGCCGGACGGGGTCCAGGACTGGGTCACCGGGTGGACCGTGAACGACCGCGGTTCGCAGGTCGAGGACCACAGCGCGTACACGTTCAGGGTGGCGGCGGTGACCCGCTTGCCCGCGAGCGTGGTGCCCAGCGAGGAGAACTGCAGGAAGGAGTTCGCCTTGTTGGTCCCGGAGTCGTACGACCCGACCTTGATCTGGGTCTCTGTGGAGTGGTCACCGGGGATGGTGTTCTGCGTGTACGTGGAGTTGGACGCGGTGACCGTCGGGTCGACGGTCACCGGGTAGACCCGCTCGGGGGCGTCCAGCCAGCCACGGTCCGCGGTCATCCGCAGCGCGGGCCTGCCGTCCACGGTGGCCAGTTCGTAGGTGACGGCGCGCGACTGGGCGGCGTCACCCGAACGCGGGTCGATCTTCGAGTCCTCCATGTACGCGTGCGGGATGGTCGCGGTGACCGTTCCGTTCGCGTCGGTGAACTCGACGTCGCCGTCGGCGGCGATGCGGGGGGTGAGCCCCTTCACGTCCAGCGGGAAGGTCCAGGAGTTCGCCGCCTGCGGGGAGCGCAGGACGATGTTCTCCTTGAAGCCCTCGGCCAGCGGCACGAGTTCCACGTCGGTGTCGGGCAGCACGGCCGCGTACGTCACCGAGCCGTCGGCGCCCACGGTGGGCTCGGCCCGGGAGGCGCCGCGCAGCGCGTAGCCGAGGGAGCGGCCCGCGCCGAAGTCGACGGAGGCGAGCTGCTGGTCGGCCGCGTCCGCCGCGAACTCGACGTCGAGCGAGTTGGCGCGCTGCTGGAGCCGGCCGTCGCCGTCCTCGGTCAGCCGGGTGTCGATCGGCTTCCAGGTGCCGTCCGCGGCCTTGAAATTGGTCCGGCCGCTGAAGTGCCGGACCGTGGTGGAACCGTCGGCGTTGACGTAGAAGTCCGAGGTGGCCGTGGACTTCGTCGCGTCGCGCTTGCTGGTGCGGATGTCGAAGCTCTTCGCGCCGCCGGGGGCGGAGCCGCTCCTGGCCCGTTCGGGCTTGTCGGTGTGCCGCTCGAACGGGTCGAGTTCACCCTTGCCCTTGCCGGGCTTGCGGCCCGCGTCGCCTTCGGCGCTGGTGGCATCGGACGAGGCGTGGTGCCCCTTGCCGCGGGCGGTACCGCCCTCCTGGTCAGGGGTGTCGAGCGGATTCTCGTTGGCCCACTTCCACAGGCCCGAGAGGGAGAGTTCGGGCATGCGTATCGGAGTCAGCGTGGCCCCCATGGCCATCGCTGTCTCGGTGGTCAACATGCAGGAGAAGAAGGTCAGGACGAAAAGAGCCGTAGCCCTCAGCCGTCGTCGTCGACCGGAACGACCCGGTGGAGACAGCTGAGAGCCACGGACCCAACGTATGCGCATGGGCGAGCCTCTATTTACACGATGCTTACAGAGCTTCGCGAGCCTGCCCTAAGTGCGCACACCAGTTCCACTTGCAATCGAGCGCTTTACGGAATCGTTGCACGGGGGTCGGAACCTGCGGGTGACGGCTAGAGTCCGGCACTCCTGACGGCCTGTCTGACAGCGTCCGCTACAGCACTTTTGAGCCCCGGACCGGAGGGCACGAGCGTGACATTCCCGGCGCTCTTCGAACCGTCGACGACAACGAACCGGACCTTCGGGTACTTCTGGACACCTTCCTCGGTGACCTTCACCTGCGGGGCGCCGGACGCCAGGACCACGTCGCACTGACGCTGCATCAGCCCGTTGAAGAACGGGCGCGCGTTGCCCTCGGACTGCTCCCCCATCACCGGCACGAACGTGACCCGGACCCGGGTGTCCCCGGACGCCTCCTGCATCCCCTCCCAGACGGGGGCGGCCGGTGCTCCGGTCACGATGCCCTTCTCGCCGGTGAGGAGGCAGGCGTCGAAGTCCTTGTACTGGCGGGCCCGCGCGTCGGGCGGACCGTCCTGCTTCCCGCCGACGAAGAGCCAGACGCCCAGGAGGCCGAGCACGAGGACGGCGACGCTCGCCACCGTCCAGCCGGTACGGCCGCGCAGCGAGCCGGCGGCCGCGGAGAGCAGCCGCGGGAGGAGGGAAGTGGCGGCGGAATCGGACTTCTTGGCCGAATTGCGCCAGGTGCGCCTGGTCTTCACGCGTTCTCGCCCGTCGTCTTCACGAGGCTGGTGGCGGGCTGCCCGCCCGCCGGGGCCGCGGGCTCCCCGGACGGCGCCGCGGGCTCGGCGGCGGGCTGAGCGGCGAGAGGGGCGGTGGGCCGGACGGCGAGGCAGTGCGCCGTCGCCGCGAGCGTGGATCCGCCCAGCAGCAGGACGTCCAGCGCGAACTGGGCGCCCTCCGTGCCCTCGGGAGTCAGCGCGACCTGGAACCACCAGCCGACCGACAGGGCCGTGAACGCGACCGCCGCCAGCCAGTCGCCCCGGGTTCCCCGGCGCAGGGCGAGGACGAGGGAGGGCACGAGACCCAGCACTCCGAGGCTCAGCAGCGGAACGACCGCGAGCGCCACGCGCGCGGGAACGCCCGGGAGGGCGGACCCGGTGCTCGGAGGGGCCGCTATCTCGGAGGCGACGGCTTGCTTCACGGTCGATGACCTCTCGGGGACGTACGACGGGGACGCCGTACGGTACATCCCGCGCCCCCGTACGTCTCCCCCGGGGCGGCGCCGCCCGGGTTCACAGCCGGTGGCGGACCCACACGTTGGGCTCGACGTAGACGGCGTAACCGCGTGCGGCCTCGCAGTGGACGGGGACGAGCGCGCCCTCGACCTCGACCGGGCCGTCCGTGTCGAACGGCAGGCCCGTCCACGCGCGCCACTGCTCGACGGAGCCGCCGATCGTCATCGAGGCGGGCGCGACGGCCTCGATCGTGGCGCCCGCGCGGACATGGACGCGCAGCCACGGGTCGTACGGCAGACCGTCGGACTCGCGGGTGCGGAAGGCGTACTCGTGGATGGAGGCGGCGGCCTCCAGGTGCTTGCCGTTGGGACGGACCGGGGCGACGACCTCGGAGAAGCCGAGGCGGCGGGCGTTGTCCCGCATGGCCTCCAGCATCCTCGCCGAGATCCCCTGACCGAGCGCGCTCGTGTCGACGGTGACCTCGATCGCGCTGACGGTGTCGGGGGTACGCCCCTGCCGCCGGTCGGAGAAGGCCCAGAGCAGCACCTGGTCCCAGCCGGTGGCGGGCAGGTCGCCGCGGCCCTCGGCACGGAGCTGGAAGGGGACGCTGAGCGCGCGGGCGACCAGCCGGCCCTCAGAGTCGGTGGCGACGAGGACGTACTCGGGCAGTTCGGCGACGATCCGCCCGAAGTGGGACCAGCCGACGGGGTCGTACATCACGAACTCCGGCCAGAGGTCCTTCATCCCCCACATCGGAGCTTCGAGCTCGGGGCGTTCGGCGAGGGTCGTTATGTTCAGCTCCATGAGGGCGCAGGTTAATGATCGTTCGCCGGCGTCCCAACCGATTTACGGCGCCGTGCCGTCGTGCCCCTGGTGCGCGGCGGCCAGCCGGTCGCCGAGGTCGCTCCGCCGGTAGAGCACCTGGCGCCCGGCGCGGGCACGGGCGAGGAGTCCCGTGGCGTGCAGCACGCGCAGGTGCTGGGACACGGCGCTCGGGGTGACCCTGAGGCGGCGGGCGATCTCGATCGTGGCCAGCGGCTCGGCGAGGAGGGCCAGGAGCCGGGCCTTGGGGGCGCCGAGGAGCGCCACCAGGGCGGTCGCGTCCGGGGTGGGGGGCGCGTTCCACAGCGTCGCCACGCCTCGGCTCGGATAGGAGAGCACCGGCGGTTCCTCGGGGCTGAGCGGAGGCGCGGGCTTGTGCGCGAACACCGAGGGCACGAAGAGCAGTCCGCGACCGGACGCGGCGACACGGTGCCGGCCGATCATCTTGTCGATGTGCAGGACGCCGTCGTGCCAGCGCAGGTTGGGGTGCATGTCCGCGAACAGCAGGCGGGCGCCGCCGACGGCGAGCTGCCGCGCCCGGTACGTCATGTCGGCTTCCAGGAGCAGGCGTATCCGTGGCCAGATCGGTTCGACGGCGATCTCCCAGTACGTCCGCAGGAGTTCGCAGATGCGGTCGCGCAGGGCGACGACGGGCCCGTCCTCGGCGGCGGCGGCCTCGCGCAGGGGTTCCGGAAGCGGGTCCGGCGCGTGGGTGGCCGGCAGATC
Source organism: Streptomyces sp. NPDC047971 (assembly GCF_040653355.1). Lineage (NCBI taxonomy): Bacteria > Bacillati > Actinomycetota > Actinomycetes > Kitasatosporales > Streptomycetaceae > Streptomyces > Streptomyces sp. NPDC047971. The sequence continues at coordinate 6,272 of NZ_JBEZNW010000017.1, forward strand.
GCGGCGCACCGTCCGGGGGTCGGTCCGGCGGACCACGGCCAGTTCCTCCTCGAAGGCCGGGGCGAAGACGGCGGGCCGGGGGGTCAGGAAGTCGGGCAGGGTGCGCCTGCGCGAGACCAGGGACATCAACAGGCCGGTGTCGAGGGCTTCGAGGCGGGCGAGTACGGACCTGCGCCACGGGAGGTGCAGCACGGACAGTCCCGGGTCCTGCAGTACGCGCAGGCTGACCACCGTCTCGTGCAGGGGCGAGACGGCGAACCGGGTGTCCGCCAGATCCTCGACGCCGAGCTCGAAGCTGATCATTGAGCCATACGCTACATCGATGGGAGCCGTCTCATCGATGCCGTGGACTGTGCCCATGACACACACAACTGATGGGCGGCGTACGGCGATCGTCACCGGTGCGGCACGGGGTATCGGGGCCGCCGTGGCCCGACGGCTGGCCCGCGAGGGGTTCGCGGTCGGTGTGGTGGACCTGGACGAGGCGGACTGCGCGGACACCGTCGAGGCCGTCGTCGGCGCCGGTGGATCCGCGACGGCGGTCGCGGCGGACGTCTCCGACGAGGCCGCGGTGGCGAGTGCCGTCGCCCGGATCGCCGCCGAGCTGGGGCCGCCGACGGTGCTGGTCAACAACGCCGGGATCGGTCCCCGCGCGGAGCTCGTCGAGATGACGACGCGGCAGTGGGACACGGTGACGGGCGTCAATCTGCGGGGCCCGTTCCTCGTGACCCGGGCCGTCTGTCCGCACATGATCGCGGCCGGCTGGGGGCGCATCGTGAACATGTCCAGCATCTCCGCGGTCGGCGACGCCGCCCGCGTGGACTACGGCAGCGCGAAGGCCGGTCTGATCGGCTTCACCAAGTCGCTCGCCCTCCAGCTCGGGCGGCACGGCATCACGGCCAACGCCATCGCGCCGGGGTTCGTCGTCAGCGACATGACCCGGGCGTCGGCCCGGCGGCTGGGCCGCGATTTCGAGGAGTTCCGGAGCAGCGCCGCGCGGTCCATCCCGGTCGGGCGGGTCGGCGAGCCGGAGGACATCGCCCACACGGTGTCCTTCCTGGTGAGCCCGGACGCGGGGTTCGTCTCCGGGCAGGTGATCTACGTCGCCGGCGGACCGGTGGACTGACGCCGCCGCGTCGGACTCCCCGGGTGCGGTGGTGACCCGCGCTGGTGCGGCCCGTGCCCGGTCAGCCGCCGCACTGGCGCAGCATCGTCCTCTTGTCCGGCGCGGTCACCGGCATCGCGTACTTCGCGGCGACCTGGGCGAAGCGGACGGCGTAGGCGCACCTGATCCCCTTGTCGGGCGGCAGCCAGGACGCGGGGCCCGCGTCGCTCTTGGCGGAGTTGGCCCGCCCCTGGACGGGGATCAGATTCAGCGCGTCGTTGGCGAACTGCTTGCGCTTGCTCACCGGCCAGCGCGAGGAGCCCATCTGCCAGCTGTACGACAGCGGCACCACGTGATCTATCTGCACCTCCGCGGCCTTCGACTTGCGCCACTCGATGGTCGTCCCGGTGTACGGGTCGTGCAGCGTCATCGCGACGACCACGCAGTCGGAGCCGGACCGGAAGCGGAGGTTCTGGGCATCGCGGCGCAGCAGGTCGTTCCGGGTGTCGCAGCCGTTCCTCGCCAGCGGCACCCCGTCCGCCGTGTCGATCCAGGCATGACCGAACTCGTCCCGGTCGTATCCCGTCTTCGGCCCCCGGCCCTTCGTGGACAGCGCCTCGATGAGTTTGCGGGCCGCGGCCTCGTCCGCGTCCGTCGACACGGGTGCGAGTCCCGGCTTGGTCCCGTCCGGATTCTCCAGCGGGCTGACCGCCCGTCCGTCCGGCGCGGCGGGCCCGCCGGGGGCCCCGGGGTCGGCCGTGCAGCCGGCGGCCAGGAGGGCCGCGGCGGCAAGTGCGGTGAGGGGAAGGGACTTCGGGTACCTGGGCACGCGGGGATCCTAGCCAGGCCCTTCGCGGTCCAGACCACTGAGCCGTTCGGCGCGCGGGATCGAGAGGGGACGCGTAGCGTCGAATGAGTGGTTTGTCCCCTTACTAAGGAGTCACACACGTCATGGGGATCATGGACAAGCTCAAGGGCATGATGGGCCAGCATCCGGACAAGGCCGATCAGGCCGTCGAACGCGGCGGAGACATGATCGACCAGAAGACCGGCGGGAAGCACGCCGCAAAGGTCGACCAGGGTCAGCAGAAGGCGCAGGAGTACATCGACAAGCAGCGGGGGCAGGACCAGCCTCCGACCTGACTCCTCCTTCTCTTCCGTGCGGCCGTGGGGCGCCTTCGCGCACCCCACGGCCGCGGCCGTGCCGGCCGGCGCGGACAGCCCCGCGCCGTCAGATCCTGCCGATTCCCAGAGTGTTCTCACCTGGCAGCAGCCCCGAGCCGATGACGGCCAGCCAGGGGCCGCCGAGCAGTTCGGCGAGTCTGGCGGTCGACTCGGGGCCGAGGGCGGCCCAGGGGGCGGCGGCCAGTTCGTCCGTGCGCAGTTCCACCCGCGCGCGCAGCGCGCGCCCGGCGTCGGTGACCGAACCGTCGGCGGCGAGGAGGCCGCGGGCGGTCAGTCGGTCGCGCGCCGCCGACCAGGCCCGCGCGCTCCAGCCCCGGCTCGCGAAGGTCTGCTCGGACGCGGCCCCGACGGCGGCGAAGGAGACCAGGGCCTCGACCGGGTCGAGGCCGGCGGCGAGGAGGGCGACCAGGTGGCCGTCCCCGCGGTGCTCGCGCAGGATGGTCGCCGCCTGCCAGAGGACGAGGTGCGGGGCCTCGGGCCAGGGCAGCTCGGCGTTGGCGGCGGCGAGCGGGCGGCCGGCCGTCACGGCGGCGTCGGCGGCCCGCCGGGCGAGCGCGGCCGCCTCGTCGAGGTCGGGCCCTTCGACTGCCGTGGGGCCGAGGAGGGCCCGGTAGGCGCGGTCGACCGCGCGCAGCCGGGCGTCCAGCACGTCGGACGGCGTCGCGGTCCGCCAGACCCCGGGCACGTACCGGGCCACCATCTCCGGGCTGAAGCTGTAGAACGCGGAGCCGACCCGCTCCGCCCCGGCCGGCCCGAGGGGCGCGGCGCGCCACGCGAAGTAGCCGGGCCAGCGCTCCCCGACCTCGTAACCGAGCGCCCGGGCCTCCTCGACCGCCTCGGGGGCGTAGTAGAGCAGCGCGTGCAGCGGTTCGAGCAGATGCCACATCTGCCGTACGCGTCCGGGCTCCACCGTGCGCTCGGCCGCCGTTCCGATCTCCGTACCCATGTCCGCCTCCTCCGCCGCCCCACTCATCTTGACATTGACTAGATTGCCTCCGCCGCCGCGAACTTGTCAATGCCTAGATCCTGCGTAGGCTGCTGTCCATGAGCAGTCGGAGCACCTACCACCACGGCGACCTGCGGCAGGCGATCCTGACCGCCGCCCTCGACGTCATCGCGACCGAGGGCCCGTCCGCCCTGAGCCTGCGCGATCTGGCCCGCCGCGCGGGCGTCTCGCACGCGGCCCCGGCCCACCACTTCAAGGACCGCGCGGGACTGCTCACGGCCGTCGCGACCGAGGGCTTCGACCTGCTCGCGGCCGCCCTCGCCGAGGCCGACGACCTGCGGGACGCCGGGGTGCGGTACGTGCGCTTCGCCGCCGAGCATCCGGCGCACTTCCAGGTGATGTTCCAGCCCGATCTGCACCGGCCCGACGATCCGGAGCTGCTCGCCGCCAAGGACCGGGCCGGCGCCGGCCTCCGGTCGGGCATCGCGAGCGTGCCCGCCGACGGCCGCGGCCCCGACCCGCGACTCGCGGGCGTCGCCGCCTGGTCGCTGGCCCACGGCTTCGCGACCCTGCTGCTCTCCCACAACCTCGCGGGCCCGATCGGCGACCAGGACCCGGAGGAGGTCTTCCGGACCGTCGCCGGCCTGCTGTTCGCACCCGAACCCGTACGGCCGCCCCAGGAATAAGCGGAGCCCGGCTCCACTTGGTCACGTACATGACGACGAAGACCACGAAGGCCCCCCTGCCGTCCGCACGCCTCGCGACCGCCCGCCTCACGACCGTCGCCGCCTTGACCGCCGCCGTCCTGACCGCCGTTCCGCTCAGCGGCGCCACCGCGGGCGAGAAGCGGCACGACGGCGCGTGGCGCGGCGCCTGGGCCACCTCCCCACAGGCCGCGACCGCCCCCTTCGGCCCCAACTGGTCCCAGCAGGGCTTCGCGAACCACACGGTCCGCCAGGTCGTCCGCGTCACCACCGGCGGCACCAAGGCCCGTATCGAGCTCTCCAACCGCTACGGCACGACACCGCTGCGGATCACCGGAGCGACCGTGGCCCGCACGGACAAGGGCGCCTCGGTGAAGGCCGGTTCGGTCCGGCAGCTGTCCTTCGGCGCGGACCGCTCCGTGACGATCCCCGCCGGCGGCACGGCCCACAGCGACGGCGTGCCGTTCCCGGTGCGGGCGCTGGAGTCGGTGACGGTCACCCTCTACCTGGCCGCGCCCACCGGCCCGGCCACCTTCCACCACTTCGCCTCCGCCACCAGCTACCGCGCGGACGGCGACCACCGCTCCGATCGCGACGGGACCGCGTTCGAGGAGACCAGCGGCTCCTGGTACTACCTCACCGGCGTCGAGGTCGGCGGCGGCGCTCCCGCCCGACGGGACGGCATCGTGACGTTCGGCGACTCCATCACCGACGGCGTCGGCTCGGGCCCCGGGGTGAACAACCGCTACCCCGACGAGCTGGCCGAACGCTTCGCCGCCGCCGGGAAGCCGCGGAGCGTCCTCAACCACGGCATCGGCGGCAACCAGGTCACCAACGACACGGTCTGGGCCGGCGAGAAGGGCATCGCACGGTTCAAGGAGGACGTCCTGACCGAGCCGAACGTCCGGACGGTCATCCTCCTCGAAGGCATCAACGACTTCGGCGGCAGCCTCCCGCGCGGCGTCGTCGCCCCCACCCCCGAGGTCTCCGTCGAGCGCCTGATCGCCGGCCACCGCACGCTGATCCGACAGGCCCACGCCCGGGGCATCAAGGTCGTCGGAGCGACCCTCACCCCGGTCAAGGGCTCCTTCTACGACACCCCGGCCGTCGAGGCCAAGCGGGACGCCTTCAACCACTGGGTCCGCACCTCCGGCGCGTACGACGCCGTGGCCGACTTCGACCGCGCCGTCGCCGACCCGTCCGACCCCGACCGCATGCTCCCCGCCTACGACTCGGGCGACCACCTCCACCCGGGCGACGCCGGGTACCGGGCGATGGCCGATGCGCTCGACCTCGACGCACTGTGAGGCACCGGGGCCGGTCCCGGCCGGCCCCGGACCTTCCCTACGACCCCAGGATCGTCGTCAGGAACTCACCGGTCCACGCCAGCAGTTCGCGGCCGACCACCGGCTTCCCGCCGATCTTCCCGCTCGTCGGGCGCGGCACCAGGATCTGGTGGACGGCCGGCTTGATCACCGTCCGCGGGTAGAGCCGCTTCAGCCGCAGCTCCTGCGACTCCCGCAACTCCACCGGCGCGAAGCGGATGTTCGGGCCCTGGAGGACGATCTCGCCGACGCCGCAGGCACGGGCCAGCATCCGCAGACCGGCGACCAGGAGCAGGTTCTCCACCGGCTCGGGCAGCTTGCCGTAGCGGTCGGTGAGCTCCTCCCGTACCGCCTTGACGTCCTCCTCCGTGGTGGCGGAGGCGATCGCACGGTACGCCTGGAGCCGCAGGCGCTCGCCCGGCGCGTAGTCGTGCGGGACGTGCGCGTCGACCGGCAGCTCGATCTTGACCTCCAGCGGCGGCTCCTCCTCCACCCCGCCCTCCAGAGAGGCGCGGTAGTCGGCGACCGCCTCGCCCACCATCCGTACGTACAGGTCGAAGCCGACGCCGGCGATGTGACCGGACTGCTCGCCGCCGAGCAGATTGCCCGCGCCCCGGATCTCCAGGTCCTTCATCGCCACGTACATGCCCGCGCCCATCTCGGTGTGCTGGGCGATCGTCGCCAGCCGCTCGTGCGCCGTCTCGGTGAGCGGCTTCTCCGGCGGGTACAGGAAGTACGCGTAGCCGCGCTCGCGGCCACGGCCGACACGGCCGCGCAACTGGTGCAGCTGCGACAGGCCGAAGTTGTCGCCGCGCTCGACGATGAGCGTGTTGGCGTTGGAGATGTCGATGCCGGACTCGACGATCGTCGTGGAGACCAGGACGTCGAACTTCTTCTCCCAGAAGTCGACCACGACCTGCTCCAGGGCCTGTTCCGACATCTGGCCGTGGGCGGTCGCGATCCGCGCCTCCGGCACGATCTCCCGCAGCCGCGCCGCGGCCCGGTCGATCGACTCGACCCGGTTGTGGATGTAGAAGACCTGTCCCTCGCGCAGCAGTTCACGGCGGATCGCGGCGCCGATCTGCTTCTCCTCGTACGGGCCGACGAAGGTGAGGACCGGGTGCCGCTCCTCCGGCGGGGTGGTGATCGTCGACATCTCGCGGATGCCGGTGACCGCCATCTCCAGCGTACGGGGGATGGGGGTGGCGGACATCGTCAGGACGTCGACGTTGGCGCGGAGCTTCTTCAGCTGCTCCTTGTGCTCGACGCCGAAGCGCTGCTCCTCGTCGACGATGACCAGGCCCAGGTCCCTGAACGTGGTCTCGGAGGAGAAGAGGCGGTGCGTGCCGATGACGATGTCGACGGCGCCGTCCTTGAGACCCTCCAGCGTCGCCTTCGACTCGGTCTCGGTCTGGAAGCGGCTCAGCGGGCGGACGTTCACCGGGAACTGCGAGTACCGCTCCGAGAACGTGCCGAAGTGCTGCTGCACGAGGAGCGTGGTGGGGACCAGGACCGCGACCTGCTTGCCGTCCTGGACCGCCTTGAAGGCCGCGCGGACCGCGATCTCCGTCTTGCCGTAGCCGACGTCGCCGCAGATCAGGCGGTCCATCGGGACCGTCTTCTCCATGTCCTCCTTCACCTCGGCGATGGTGGACAGCTGGTCGGGCGTCTCCGCGTACGGGAAGGCGTCCTCCAGCTCCCGCTGCCAGGGGGTGTCGGGGCCGAAGGCGTGGCCGGGGGCCGCCATCCGGGCGCTGTAGAGCTTGATCAGGTCGGCGGCGATCTCCTTGACCGCCTTCTTCGCCCGGGCCTTCGTCTTCGTCCAGTCCGCGCCGCCGAGCCGGTGCAGGGTGGGCGCCTCCCCGCCGACGTACTTGGTGACCTGCTCCAGCTGGTCGGTGGGGATGTAGAGGCGGTCGCCGGGCTGGCCCCGCTTGGCCGGGGCGTACTCGACGAGGAGGTACTCGCGGGTGGCGCCCTGCACGGTCCGCTGGACCATCTCGATGTACCGGCCGACGCCGTGCTGCTCGTGGACGATGTAGTCGCCGACCTCCAGGGTCAGCGGGTCGATCGTCTTGCGCCGCTTGGCCGGCATCCGCTGGCCGTCCTTGCCGGCCGCCTTCTGTCCGGACAGGTCGGTCTCGGTGAGCACGGCCAGCTTGAGCGCCGGGTCGACGAATCCGAAGTCGATCGAGCCGGTCGCCACGTGGACGACGGACGGGGTGACCTCGGCCAGGTCCGCGTCGAGCCGGGCCGCGATGCCCTCGCCGCCGAGGACCTCGACCGTGCGGGTCGCCGGGCCGTGCGCCTCGGTGACGTAGACCGTGCGCCAGCCGTCGGCCAGCCAGCCCTTGGTGTCGGCGAGCGCCCGTGCCGTGTCGCCGCGGTACGTCTCCGGGGCGTGCATGCCCAGCTTCACCGTGTCGGTGTCCAGCGTCTCGTCCGCCGCGAACGGGGATACCGACCACCACATCGTGCCGAGCTCGCGCGCCCGGTCCCGTACGTCCGCGATCCCCCACAGGGACGCCGCGCCGACGTCGATCGGGGCCTCGCCGCCACCGGCGGTGGCCGCCCAGGACGCCTGGAGGAACTCCTGCGAGGTCGCGACGAGGTCGGCGGCGCGCGTGCGGACCCGCTCGGGGTCGCAGACGACGGCCATCGCGCCCGCGGGCAGGACGTCGAGCAGCAGCTCCATGTCGTCGACGAGGACGGGCGCCAGGGACTCCATGCCCTCGACGGCGATGCCCTCGGCGATCTTGCCCAGCAGCTCGCCCAGCTCGGGGTGCTCCTCGGCGAGGGCGGCGGCGCGCCGCCTCACCTCGTCGGTGAGGAGCAGCTCGCGGCAGGGCGGCGCCCACAGGCCGTGTTCGGCGACTTCGAGGGAGCGCTGGTCGGCGACCTTGAAGTACCGGATCTCCTCGACGTCGTCGCCCCAGAACTCGATCCGGAGCGGGTGCTCCTCGGTCGGCGGGAAGACGTCCAGGATGCCGCCGCGCACGGCGAACTCGCCGCGCTTCTCGACCAGCTCGACGCGGGAGTACGCGGCGGCGGCCAGGCCCTCCACGATCTCGTTCAGGTCCGCGGTCTGCCCGGTGCGCAGGGAGACGGGCTCCAGGTCGCCGAGACCCTTGACCTGCGGCTGGAGCACGGAACGTACGGGTGCGACGACGACGGAGACCGGGCCGGCGGCCGGGTCGTCCGCCGACGGGTGGGCGAGGCGGCGCAGCACGGCGAGGCGGCGGCCGACGGTGTCGGAGCGGGGCGAGAGCCGCTCGTGCGGCAGCGTCTCCCAGGACGGGTAGTCGACGACCGTGTCCGGGTCGAGGAGGCTGCGCAGGGCGGCGGCCAGGTCCTCGGCCTCCCGGCCGGTCGCGGTGACGGCGAGGACGGTCCGGCCCGCCTCGCGGGCGAGCGCGGCCACGGCGAACGGGCGCGCGGCCGGGGGGCCGACCAGATCCACGTGCATGCGGTTGCCGTCGGCGGCGGCCTTCACCGCCTCGGCGAGGGCCGCGTCCTTGGCGACGAGGTCGAGCAGACCGTGCAGGCTCATGGACTTCCATCCCGGGTTCGGACTACGGGGGCGGGCAACGCGAACAGCCCGACACGTCGAACGGGCCGGGTGGTCCCGGCGCGGCGGCCGGGGGTGACCCCAGCCTACGACGTGGGTGGGACACCGGCGCGGCCGAAGGGCCGGGCCCCGGGGGGTGAAGCGGCGGGATCCGGCCGCCCGGGGCCCGGCCGAGGGGCCGCGGCCCTCCCCTCGGCCGGCCCGCGCCCCGCCCCTCGGGCCGCGGCCCGGCGCGCTCGGGACGCGCCGGTCCTGCCCGCCCGGTCACGGCTGCGGCCCCCGGTGGACGTGGTCCACCGGGGGCCGGACAGCCCGTGGGGGCACCCCCGTGACTCCCTCGGGACCGCGCGGTCTCCCCGGGGCGGCGCGTCCCGCGATCTACTCCGTCGCGATCGCGTTCAGGACGTTCATCCGGCCCGCGCGGAACGCCGGGACCAGCGCCGCGAAGAGGCCCACGAACGCCGAGCCGATGAAGACCGTCAGGATCGTCGGCCACGGGATCTCCAGGACCCCCAGGCCCTCCAGGGCCAGCAGCTTCTGGGCCGCCGTGCCCCAGCCCATGCCCAGGGCGAGGCCGAGCAGGGCGCCGAAGAGGGCGATGACCACCGACTCCAGGCGGATCATGCGGCGCAGCTGGCGGCGCGAGAGGCCGATGGCCCGCATCAGGCCGATCTCCCGGGTCCGCTCGACCACCGACAGCGCGAGCGTGTTCACCACGCCGAGCACGGCGACGATGATCGCGAGGGCGAGCAGTCCGTACACGATGTTGAGCAGCTGGCCGACCTGGTCCTTCAGGTCCTGCTTGTAGTCGGCCTGGTTCTGCACCTTGTACTGCGGGTAGGCGGCGAGCGAGTCCTTGAGGGCCGCGTACGCCTCCTTCTCCTTGCCGTCCTCCGCCGTCGCGAACATGATCATGCTCTTGGGGAGCTTGTCCGCGGACAGGTTCCGCGCCGCGGTGGTGACGTTGGTGTACATCACGCCCTTGTCGACGTTGTTCTCGTCCGAGGTGATCGCCGCGACCTTCAGCTTGGCGGTGTCGCCGCCCTTGAAGGCGACGGTCAGCTCGTCGCCGACCTTCACCCCGTGTTCGGTGGCGTAGTCGCTGCCCACCGACATGGCGTTCGTGCCGTACGCGGCCGAGAGCTCGCCGGCGACCGTGTCGCGCCGCAGGTCCTGCGCGTAGGTCGGCTCGGCGGCGACCAGCCCCTTCTCCACGGGCTTGCCGCGCGGGTCGGTGATGGTCGCCTCGACCCAGGTGTACTCGGTGACGTGGCTCAGTCCGGGCGTCTTCTCCACGGCGGTCTGGGCCTGCGGCATGACCGGCTGGCCGTTGGCGGACTGGATGATGAAGTCCGCGCCGACCGAGCGGTCCAGTTCCTCGGTGGCGGAGGCGACCATGGACGAGCCGACCACCGACAGGCAGGCGACGAGCGCGAGCCCGATCATCAGGGCGGCGCCGGTGGCGCCCGTACGGCGCGGGTTGCGCAGCGCGTTGCGCTCGGCCATCCGCCCGACGGGGCCGAAGACCCGCAGGACGATCGCGCCGAGGACACGGACGACACCGCCCGCGAGGAGCGGGCCGACGACGATGAAGCCGAGGAGCGAGAGGACGATGCCGAGGCCGAGCCAGAGGGAGCCGGCCGATGCCTTCTCCGCCTGGGTGGCGGTCCACAGCGCGGCCGCGCCGCCCAGCGTGAGGAGCAGGCCGATACCGCCCCGCACCAGGCCGGCCTTGCCGTCGGCCGGGGTGCCGGCGTCCCGCAGGGCGGCCATCGGGGAGACCTTGCCGGCCCGGCGGGCCGGGATGTACGCGGCGAGGACGGTGACGACGATGCCGAGGAGGAGGCCGACGGCGGGCGTCGTCCACTTCACGGTCAGGTCCTCGGTGGACAGCTCCATGCCCATGGAGGACATGAGCTCCATCAGGCCGACGGCGAGTCCGACACCGGCCGCGACACCGGCGATCGAGCCCACGACGCCGAGGAGGACCGCCTCGACGAGGACGGAGCGGTTGACCTGCTTGCGGCTGGAGCCGATGGCCCGCATCAGGCCGATCTCCCGGGTGCGCTGGGCGACCAGCATGGAGAAGGTGTTGACGATGAGGAAGATGCCGACGAGGAAGGCGATTCCGGCGAAGCCGAGCATCGCGTACTTCATGACGTCGAGGAATCCGGCGACGTCCTCGCGGCCCGCGTCGGCGACCTCGGCCGCCGTCTGGAGCGTGTAGCCTCCGCCGACCGCGGCGGCGATGTTGCTCTTCAGCCTCTCGTCGCTGACCCCGGGCGCGGCGTCGGCCGTGATCTGGGTGAACAGGCCCTCCTTGCCGAGGAGTTCCCGCTGCGCGGTGGCGGTGTCGAAGTAGACGACGGTGGCACCGGGGTTGGTGACCTTGAACTCGACGATGCCGGAGATCTTCGCCTTGAAGTCGCCGGTGACGGCGATGGTGCGCAGTTCGTCGCCGATCTTCAGCTTGTGCTTCTCGGCGGTGCCGGCGTCGACCATGACCTCGGTGGGGCCGCGCGGCTCGTGGCCGGAGGCGACGTCCACCGAACGCAGTTCGTTGGAGCTCCAGTTGACGGCGATGGTGGGGGCGCCGCTGGTGGGCCCGAGGTTGTTGTTCCGGGAGTCGACGACGGTCACGCTGAGGGAGATGACCGAACCCTGGGCGGCCTTGACGCCCTCGGCCCCGCGGACCCGCTCCACGAGCGAGGCGGGCAGCGTCTCGGGGCGGCCGGTCTGCGGGGTCTCGTCGTCGACCGCCGCGTCCTTGGGGCTGAGGGTGACGTCGGAGGCGGTCGAGGCGAAGAGCTTGTCGAAGGTGGTGTTCATGGTGTCCGTGAACACCAGCGTGCCGCTCACGAACGCGACGGAGAGCAGGACGGCGATGGCGGAGAGCGCCATGCGGCCCTTGTGCGCGAAGAAGTTGCGCAGCGAGGTCTTGAGCACGGTCATGACGTCCGCCCGCGCGCGTCGAAGTCCTTCATGCGGTCGAGCACGGCGTCGGCGGTGGGCCGGAACATCTCGTCGACGATCCGGCCGTCCGCGAGGTACAGGACGCGGTCGGCGTGGCTGGCGGCGACGGGGTCGTGGGTGACCATCACGATGGTCTGGCCGAGCTCGTCGACCGACTGCCGCAGGAAGCCCAGCACCTCGGCCCCGGCGCGGGAGTCGAGGTTTCCGGTCGGCTCGTCACCGAAGATGATCTCGGGCCGGGCGGCGAGCGCGCGGGCCACGGCCACACGCTGCTGCTGACCGCCGGAGAGCTGGTTGGGGCGGTGCTTGAGGCGTTCGGCGAGACCGACGGTGGAGACGACGCGGTCGAGCCACTGCTGGTCCGCGCGGCGGCCGGCGATGTCCATCGGCAGCGTGATGTTCTCCAGCGCGTTGAGGGTCGGCAGCAGGTTGAACGCCTGGAAGATGAAGCCGATCCGGTCGCGCCGCAGCTGCGTCAGCCGCTTGTCCTTCAGCCCGGTGATCTCGGTGTCGTCCAGGAAGATCTGGCCGCTGGTGACGGTGTCGAGACCGGCGAGGCAGTGCATCAGGGTCGACTTGCCGGAGCCCGAGGGGCCCATGATCGCGGTGAACTGCCCGCGGGCGATGTCCACGTCGACGTGGTCGAGCGCGACGACCCTCGTCTCGCCCGCTCCGTACGCCTTGACGACCTGCCGCGCCCGCGCGGCGACGGCCGTGCTCCCTCCAGTGTCCCCGCGCTGGGGGACGGTCACAGCCGAAGTCACGGTATGTCTCCTCAAGATGGGTGTTGCGTCGGAACGCGTAGGTCGAGTGGGGCTCATGTCGAGTCTCCGGGGCGCCGGGGAGGCCGGTCACTGGTGCTCGTCGCACTCTTCGCCCTGGGGTTTTCCGTAAGACCAAGCTAAAGACGGACAGGGCTCCTCCTCGTCCTCCGCCGGGACGAACGGGCCCTGCCCTCTATGGGGGAGGCCCCCCTAGGGGTTCTCCACCCGTGGATCGAGTGAGAGGCTGAGCCGAGCGGATTAGATGTACGACCCATTCAGGTCGGTGCCGGCGGGGCCGGCGGGCGCGGCGACGGGCGGGTCGGCACGTGGAGAGGGGATTCCCTGGTGAGCAGGACGACGACGCGGCAGGTCACGCCTTCGGCCACCACGCCGCGCGGACGCGGACCCGTCGTCGCGGCGCTCATGCTGGTGATGGGCCTGACCGCGCTCGACGGCACAGTGGTCTCGACCGCCGTGCCCCAGATCGTGGGCGACCTCGGCGGCCTCTCCGTCTTCTCCTGGCTGTTCTCCGGCTACCTGCTCGCCGTGACCGTGACGCTGCCGGTGTACGGCAAGCTCTGCGACACCTTCGGCCGCAAGCCCGTCCTCGTCGCCGGCACCGTCATCTTCCTCGTCGGCTCCCTGCTGTGCGCGTCGGCCTGGAACATGGGCTCGCTCATCGCGTTCCGCGTCGTCCAGGGCCTCGGCGGCGGCGCGCTCCAGGGCACGATCCAGACGATCGCCGCCGACCTCTACCCGCTGAAGGAACGCCCGAAGATCCAGGCGAAGCTCTCCTCGGTATGGGCCACCGCCTCGGTGGCCGGACCCGCCGCGGGCGGACTCCTCGCGGGGTACGGCGACTGGCGCTGGATCTTCCTGCTGAACCTGCCCGTGGGCCTGCTGGCCCTCTGGCTGATCGGCAGGTACCTGGTGGAGCCGGAGCGGGCGCCCGGCAGGACGCCCCGGAAGGTCTCCGTCGACTGGGCCGGCGCCCTGGCCGTCTTCGCGACCGGGACCCTGCTCCTCACCGCGCTCGTCCAGGGCGGCGTCGCCTGGCCGTGGCTGTCCGCGCCCTCCCTCGGCCTCTTCGCCGGCGCCCTCGTCCTCGCCGCGGTGACCGTCCTCGTGGAACGGCGGGCCGCCGAACCGATCATCCCTGGCTGGATCTGGCGCCGCCGCACCATCGCCGCGGTCAACCTCGCCCTCGGCGCGCTCGGCCTGGTGATGGTCGCCCCCACCGTCTTCCTGCCCACCTACGCCCAGGCCGTCCTCGGCCTCGGCTCCATGGCCGCCGGCTTCGTCCTCTCCGCGATGACCCTCAGCTGGCCGGTCACCGCCGCCCTGTCCAACCGGGTCTACAACCGGATCGGCTTCCGCCGCACCGCGATCATCGGCATCACCCTCGCGCTCCTCGTGCTGCTCGCCTTCCCCTTCCTCCCCTTCCCCGGGGAACCGTGGCAGCCGGCCCTGCTGATGCTGCTGCTCGGCGGCGCGCTCGGCTTCTTCCAGCTCCCGCTGATCGTCGGCGTCCAGTCGACGGTGCCGTACGAGGAGCGCGGGACGACGACGGCGTCCGTCCTCTTCTGCCGTCAGGTCGGCCAGAGCGTGGGCGCCGCCCTCTTCGGCGCGATCGCCAACGGCGTCCTGGCCGCCCGCCTCGGCTCGGGGCAGAACCTGGACAGCCTCGCGCCCCGCCTCGCCGCCGCGGACGACACGCTCCGCCGCGCGATCGACGCGGCCGTCGACTACGTGTACCTGGGTGCGGCGGGCGCCGCCGCTCTGGCCCTGCTGGTGCTGCTGGTCCTGGCCCCGCGCCGCTTCCCGATCCTGGGGGAGGAGGAGCGGCCGGGGGAGGCGTGAGGCCGACGGGGCACCGGCCCCTCAGTCGCCGCCGTCACGGCCCTCCGGCGCACTCCCCCCACCCTCCCGGGGCCCCGCCCCGTCCCCCGCCGCGCCCCCGGGCTCACCGCCCTCGGCCGCCGCGCCCCGCGACACGCCACCGCCCTCGGCCGCCGCGCCCCGTGACTGGCCAGGGCCCTCGGCCGCCGCGCCCCCGGGCTCACCACCGTCCTCCGGCGCCGCGTTCTGGGGCGGACGGCCCGTCAGGGTCGCCAGGGAGGTGCGGATGTGGTCCATCTGGGCGTGGATCTCCTCCCTCGCCTCGGCGTGCTCGCCCAGCACCCGCTCCGTCGCCCGCTCGATCCGCTCCCGCCGTGACCGGGCCTGCGCCACCCGTTCCTCCGCCCGCGCCTCCGCGTCCTCCTGGCCGTGCCGGGCCTGTTCCTCCGTCGCGGCGAGCGCGCGCCGGGCCTCCGCGAGACGCGCCTCCGCGGCGGTGAGCAGCTCCGTGTGGCGGGCGTCCAGCTCGGCCGCCCGAGCCTCCGCGACCCGCTCGGCCTCCTCCCGTACCGCCGCCTGCTCCTCCCGCTGCGACGACAGGAGCGCCGCCGCCCCGCGCGCCGCCTCCTCGAACGCCTCCCGCGCCTCGGCCCGCTGACCCTCCGCCGAGCGACGGGCCGCCGACCGCGCCGCCTCGGCCTCCTCGCCCGCCGCGTCGAGGGCCGCCGCGGCCACGGCCTCCGCCTCCGCCCGCACCCCCTCCGCGTGCGCCCCGGCCGCCTCGGCCGCGGACCGGGCCGCCTCCTCCGCCTCCTCCGCGAGCGCCCGCGCCTCCGACTCGGCGGCCCGCACCAGACTCTCGTCCTCGGCCTCGGCGAGCTCCAGCAGCTGGAGCGCCCGTTCGCCCAGCGACTCGTACCGCTGCGGGACCAGCGCGTCGACCTCCGCGCGCAGCCGGTCCGCCTCCTCCCCCATCTCCCTGGCGAGCACGGTCAGCCGGGCCGCCCGCTCCCAGGCGGCGTCGCGTTCGTCGGAGAGCGCGGCGAGACGGCGGTCGACCTGCTTCGGGCGGTAGCCGCGACCGCGACCGCGTACGACGGCGAAACTCATCCCTGACGACCTTTCCGTAATGCCTGCAATGGACAGAATTGCTCGCATTCCAGGATGCGCCATCAGGCACGACAAAAGGCGCCCGACGTGTCGCACACGTCGAGCGCCTTCGGTCACGAACGGCCCGGGACCGCCGGAGGCCGCCCTACAGCAGCCCGTCCCACATCTGCTCCAGGAGCACCGACCACCAGTTCTCCGGCGACGCCAGCGCCGCCGGGTCCAGCATCGCCAGCTGCGCCTGGAAGTCGACCGTCCAGCGGCCCGCCTGCTCGGGGTTGAGCCCGAACCGCAGCCGCCACATCCGGCCGAGCAGCGCCAGGGAACGGGTGAACTCCGGCAGCCCGCTGTTCACGAACTGCGGCGGCACCGGCTGCCCACCCGGACCGGCCTCGACCGGTACGGCGACGATGTGCGCGGTCCCGTACTGCACACAGATCGCCCGACCGAAGTCCGAGCCGACCACCAGGTACGAACCCGCGTCCGACGCCGGCTGGACCTGCCGCTGCGCGGCCAGCTCCGCCAGCGTCGGCACCACCGGCTGGGCCGGCTGCGCCCAGAAGAACGGCCCGAAGTCCGCCGGCAGACCCGCCCACACGAGCGTCAGCGCCACGACCTCCGGCACACCCTGCCGGGACACCGCCCGCTGGTCGAACCGGCAGATACCCGGGCCGAAGGCACCGGCCAGCTCCTGCGCGACCCCGTCCGGCGGAATCGGCGGAGTCGGCTGCACCTGCGGCAGCGGAGCACGGACCGGCGCCGGACGCGCCGGACCGTCCGCCACCTGATGCAACTCGCCCTGGTGAGTGAGGAGTTGCTGCATCCCCTGCTGACGGCCCGCGTGATCCCTGCCGTACGGCGCGATGTTCGTGATCCGCGCCTGCGGCCAGGTCTCCCGGATCATCCGCGCGCAGTAACCACCCGGCAGCTCACACGACTCCAGCTCCGTGTGCAGCTCCAGCACCTGCTGCGGCGGCACGTTCATGGCACGCAGCTCGTGCAGGATCTGCCACTCCGGGTGCGGAGTACCCGGAGCGGACCGCCGGATGATCTGCGCCTCGGAGCCGTCGGGCGCCCGATACCGCAACACGGCCTGATAGCCGGGCCCCACGGTCGGCTGACCGGTGGGCTGCTGCGGGTACCCGTACGCCGGAGGCGGGGTGCCCGGCGCGGACGGCGGCGGCACCGGCGGTCCCGGCGGACCGCCGGGACCGGGCTGCGCCAGCATCGTCGCCGCGTGGTGCACACCACCGGGCGGAGTACCAGGAGCACCGGGAGCACCGGGAGGTCCGGGCGGCCCCGGCGGAGTACCGGGAGCGCCGGGAGGCCCCGGCGGGGCGACGAGCCCACCGGGCCCGGGGTGCGCCAGCATCGTCGCCGCGTGCGCGACACCCGCGCCGTCGGACCCACCGGGCGCACCCGGAGGCGCGGGCGGAGGCGGCGCTCCAGGCCCACCCTGACTCGGATGCGCCAGCATCGTCGCGGCCTGGTGCACGGGCTGCGGAGGCGTGGGCGGCCCAGGAGGCTGAGGCCCGTCCGGCCCGAGCTGCGCCACCAGCTGCGTCGGCACGTAGCCGCCCGCGGGCGCGCCCGGCACACCCGGCGCCTGCGGCGGCGGAGGCGGGTTCGCGCCACTCCCCCGCGCACCCCGCGGAGACACCGCGGCCTTGCTGGTCGCGGCATCCGCGATGTCCGCGGGCGCGGGCGAAGGAACACCGGGAGCGGGCGTACCACCGGGCACACCGGGAGCCGGAGGCACACCAGGAGCCGCGGGGCCGCCGGACGGCGCAGGACCGCCGATCGAACCCGGACCACCCGGAGCCGAAGGCACACCGGAACCACCCGCCGAAGCCGGACCACCCGGGCCCGACGACGCACCGGGACCACCCGGCACCCCCTCACCCGCCGGCGGCGGGGCATGCGGGTCCAGGGCCGGCGTGGCGATCGCCGTCCGCGGCAACGCACTGCCACCCGACATCAAGGCCGTCGGGGCATCCGCACCCACCACCGGAGGCGGCGTGTCCTCGTCGTCCGCACCCGAGAGCGGCGGGGCGAAGACCGTCGCCGGCAGCGGCACCGAACCCTGCGCACCACCCGAGCTCGCATTCGCGTCCGCCCACGGGCTGCTCGCCGGCACCCCGTCCGACGCCGTCGGCTCGTACTCCACCGGACGCCCCGCCGAAGCACCCGCCGAAGCAGACACCGGCTCGGAAGCGGCCCCGGAAGCAGGCGCCGTCGCCGACCCGACCCCGTCCGTTCCCTCCGCGGACGACGAACCACCGCCCGCCTGCGACGCGTTCGGCCCCTTCGGCGCCGACGGCAGCCCGATCTTGTCCGCCGCGTCCTGCAGCCACTCCGGCGGACTCAGCAGGAACGACGTCGCGTTCAGATCGATCCGCTCCGGCGGCGCCGGCGCCGCGGCACCCGCGTCCGCGCCCTCCGAAGCCCCGTACTCCTCCTCGTACCGCCGGATCACCTCGCCCACCGGCAACCCCGGCCACAACGTCACATCGCCGCTGTCCCGCGCGATGACCAGCCGCTGCCGGCCACCGTCCGACGTCGGGCCGTCCTCACGGTCCTCCGCCCACACGACGAAGCCCAGCTCGAACTCACGCACCCGCACCTCACGCTGCTGGTACGCCGGCACATCACCGTTGATCCATTCCTCGGCGCGCTCCTGCGCCTGCGCGAACGTCACCACAGCCAGCTCACTCCCCCACCGGGACCACGGGCACGGCGCGCGCGAAGCCGCCGTCCACCATCAGGTTCGCCACCGTCTCCAGCTCCGGCGGATTGCCGGCCAGCCGCTGCAGGAACGCGTCGAAATCCTCGCCGCACGGCAGCAGCAACCGCTCCACGCGCTCACTCACGCTCCAGCCGTCCTGATCCCGCGCGTCGTCGTACGCGCAGAACCACACCGACCCGATGCCCTCGCCCCGCACCTTCACCGCGAGGATCCCGCCCTGCACGAACGCGACCCCCAGATAGTCCTTCGTCAGGTGGTCACGCAGACACTTGTTGACATAGACGAGGTCATTGACCCCCGCCTCCTCGCGCACCGTGAAGAACGGCTGGTCCACCAGAAGACCGAGCTCCGCGTCGAGCGCCGCACCCACCGGCGCGCACCCGCCCGCCGCCTTCAGGAACGCGCGATACGCCCCCGGCAGGCGATAGCCCAGATCCTCCTCCACACCGAGCAGTTGCTGCTCGGTCACCGACACCGCACCCTTCGGCAGCCCGAAGTGCGCGGGCCGCGTCTCCTGCAACGGACGCGTACCCCGCTTGTCGTGATCGACGGCAGCCGTCGCCACCCCGCCGTGGTGACGCAACAACGCCTTCACCTCGACCGGTACGAGCTCCATCCGCCGACCACCCGCCACGTGATGCCAGGTCCAGCCGTGCGGAGTCGCCACGGCCGGGATGGTCCCCCACAACTCATGGCCGGTCGCCGCCAGAGCCGCGTTCGCCGACACGTAGTCCGTCAGCCGCAACTCGTCGACACCGAAGCCCTCGGGCGGATCGGCGATCTCCGCCGCAGCCCTGGCGTACGGAGAAAAATCCGGATAACCCCGCTCATCGACCCGCACCCCTCTAGGGTGACGGGAAGCACGAACCGGATCCGGGAAGTGCACGACCTGCCCGGCGTACGCCGCGTTCGGCGGCGCGGCATTCCCGAGCCGACCTGTCGTCATGGCGGTTGCCCCCTGCGCTGGCTACTGGCTGATTCCGCACAGCCTATGCGCTGCCACAAGCCCACGACCCGGCCCGATACAGCCACCGCCACAGCCCGTGACCAAGTGTCACGGGCGGATGACACACCGGCGATAGTTCCGACACACCGACGCCCCGTTTGTGTACCCCGCTTCCACATGAGGCGTCCCATTTGGCAGTCTGTTCCCGCAACTCGGGGGAGTTGAGGAGGGGAAGAAAAGCACCATGCACGCAGCACAAACGCCCACTCAGGGTGACCCACGCCTCAACTGGAGCAGCACCGAACCCACCCGCGCCCCGTTACTGCGCTTCCGCCGCGACGGCATCCTCCCCACCGTCGGCGCCGCGCTCTCCGTACGCGGCGAAACCCTTACCTGCACCGCGGGCCGCGGCGACCAGCCGCCCGTCCTGCACGCCCTCGTCCAGGACTTCCTCGACACCCTCACCAGCGGACAACGCGAACGGTTCACCGGGCGCTGCCCCGAAGCGATCCTGCTCTCCCGCCACCTCAGCGCCACCGAGACCGGCCGCTCCAAGCGCGCCCAACGCAAACCCCTCACCCACAGCGAAGCCCGCCGCTCCCTCAAACACTCCAAACTGACCGCACGCCGCATCCGCGAGGCCGGCGACCCGCTGCACGGCAGCTACGCCGCCCCCTGCCGCTCCTGCACCGCGATGCTCGCCCACTTCGGGGTACGCCCCGTCGACCCCACCTCGACTGTCGAGAACGGCTGACCGCACCCCCATGCCCGACCACCTGAGCACCACCCGGTTCCCGGTCAACGTCGACGCCGCCCTCCGCGAAGCGGGCTGGCAGCCCGGCCGCTGGGACATCAAACTCGCCGAACAATGGGCCGACACCCTCCGCGCCCACGTCTCCCCCGGCGGCCACCGCCACCACGTCTTCCCGGCCGCCGTCGAAGCATGGGCCGAATTCGGCGACCTCAGCGTCACCTCACCCGGCAGCGGCCGCCAGATCGCCCCGGCGACCGTACGCTTCGACCCCCTCGCCGGCCTCCACCTCGCCCGCACCCTCGCCGACCTCGGACGCGCCCTCGACACCGAGATCGCCCCGCTCGGAGAGGAAGGCGAACACCAGGCCGTACTCGCCATCGACCAGGAGGGCCGGGTGTACAGCCTGGACCACACGGGAGACTGGTTCCTCGGCCAGGACATCGACGCGGCACTGTCGACACTCATCACCGGGACACAGCCGGCCCGCCTGGTCACGGGCTGAGCCGCCAGGCCCCCGACCGCCCCGTCAACGCAGCCGGATCTCCGGATGCCGGATCCGGGATACCGGATATTGAATATTGGATCCGATATCCAGACCTCGATATCCACACCCCACGTGACGGATCCGACACCGAAGAAGCGACACCGGAGAACCCTCACCGAAGAAGCGGCATCGGAGAACCGGCACCGGAGAACCGACTACGCCACCGGCTCCCCCACCGGCAGCACCGCCGACACCCGGAAACCACCCGCGTCCGTCGGACCCGACACGAACACACCACCCAGCCGACTCACGCGCTCCCGCATGCCGACCAGACCGTTCCCCCCACTCGGCAGATGCGCATCGGCCGCCCCCGCGTCCGACGGGCCGTTCTCCACCTGCATCGCGACCTCCGCGTCCCGATGCGCCAGCCGCACCACGACCTTCGCGCCGGCCGCGTGCTTGTGGACATTGGTCAACGCCTCCTGCACCACCCGGTACGCGGTCCGCTCGACCTCCGCCCCGTACACCCGCACCTCACCCAGCACCGTCAGCTCCACGACCACACCCGCCAACCGCGACTGCTCGACCAGATCCTCCAGAGCGTCCAGACACGGACCGTCCTCCGAAGCCGCCTCCGCCGCCGCGGCGGCCGCGCGCCCCACCGCCGCCAACGGCACCGGAGACGCCACCACCGGAGCCGCGTCCTCCCGCAGCACACCCAACATCTCGCGCAACTCCGTCAACGCCTGCCGGCCCATGTCACCGACCAGCGCCGCGTTCTTCACCGCCTTCTGCGGATCCTTCAACGCGACCGCCTGCAACGCCGCCGCATGCACCACCATCAGCGACACCCGATGCGCCACCACGTCATGCATCTCCCGGGCGATCCGCGTCCGCTCCTCCTGCCGCGCCCACTGAGCCCGCTGCTCCGCCCGATCGGCGAGCAACGACAACTCCTGCTCCAGACTGTCGGCCCGCTCCCGCAGACTCTCCATGAGCCGACGCCGCGCCCCTATGTAGAGCCCGAAGAGCACCGGCGGCGCGTTGAGCCCCAACGTCATGAACAACGCGACCGTCGGGACGTACCACCCACTCGGATCGAAGTCCGGCTGGCCGACATCCGCCTGCGCGACGTCCTGACGCACCCGCACCACCGTCACGACGAACACCGCGGCCGTCGACATACCGGCGAGCGCCGCCGTGATCCGCCGGGGCACCTCGGAGGCCGCGAGCGAATAGAGCCCCACGATCCCCATCAGATAGCCCATCTCGGCCGGCGTGACGGCGACCGAGACCAGCACCACCGCGATCGGCCACCGCCGCCGCACGAGCAGCACGGAACCGACCATCAGCCCGAACAGCACCCCCACGGGCACCGGCAGCCCCGCCTTGTCGGCGAAGCCGACCCCCTCCAGCCCGCACTCCAGCGCGGACACCACGGCCAGCCCGACATCGAGCACCGCGCCACGCCGTCTCTCCCACCACCACCAGCCCCGGGCAGCCGAAGCCGCCGTCTCCTGATGCGCCCCCGTTGTGGTCATGCCCTCCAGCGTACGGGCGAGCGCGAGTCATTTTCCGGAGACGGCCGCACCCGGAACCGCCGCACGTCAACGGCGCACACACACCCGTCCCTCGAACTAATGAATCGCGCACGCTTTCGACCCGGATGCTCGCATTCCGGGACGACTGTGTTCGTATGACATCCGAGACGAGCCGGTACACGGACTTCGAGAACCTGCGCGAGCGGGCCGTCGCCCTACGCCGCGAGGGCCTCAGCCGACGCCAGATCCGGGACCGCCTGCGCGTCGACAACAACGACATCCTGAACCGGCTCCTGGAAGGCGAGCCGCCTCCGGAGTGGACGAAGCGCCCGAACGCCAAGGACGACCTCCGGGCCCGGGCGCGCGAGCTGCGCCTCCAGGGCATGACCTACGACCGGATCCAGCTGGAGCTGGGCTGCTCGAAGAGCTCGATCTCACTCTGGGTCCGGGACCTGCCGAAGCCGGAGCCCCGGTACACGCCCGAGGAGCAGCGCGCCTTGATGCACGCGGGGCTCAAGAAGCTCCGTCACACGCAGGATGAGGAGCGGAAGGCAGTCAGACAGACCGCCCAGCTCGAGATCGGCGAACTGTCGGAGCGCGAACTCTTCCTGATCGGAGTCGGGCTCTACTGGGCCGAAGGCCAGAAGAGCAAGTCGTACGCCCGCCGGGAACGGGTGATCTTCGTCAACAGTGACCCGGACATGATCCGCACCTTCCGAGCCTGGCTCCAGCTGCTCGGCGTCGACGCGAAGCGCATCGGCTACAGGGTGATGATCCACGAGTCGGCCGACGTTCAGGGCGCGGAGCGGTACTGGGCCGAACTCATCGGCATCGATACCACCACTCTCCGGCGAACGACCCTCAAGAAACACAACGCCAAGACCGTCCGCAAGAACGTCGGGGAGGAATATCGGGGTTGCCTGGTCATCGACGTCGCGGGGAGCGCTGAGCTGTACTGCCGCATCGAAGGATGGTGGGCCGGGATCAATGCCGCACGCGGTCGGGTCTCCGGTATGGTCTGAGGCGCTGTCCCCCGTGGTGTAACTGGCAGCACACTGGTTTTTGGTACCAGCAGGACAAGGTTCGAATCCTTGCGGGGGAGCAACAGCGCACAAGACCGACGTTCGGGTCCTGACCTCCGCGGTCAGGACCCGCACTCATTTCCGCTCCGAAACCCCCCGGTATCCTGCGGTTGTCCACCACCCGAAGCCGAAGGGCATTCCCGTGAGCGCCAACCGCCCGGCCGCCGTCGTCGTCCTCGCAGCGGGTGAGGGCACCCGCATGAAGTCGAAGACCCCCAAGGTCCTGCACGAAATCGCCGGACGCTCCCTCGTCGGGCACGTCGTGTCCGCCGCGCGGGAGCTGGAGCCCGAGCACCTCGTCGTGGTCGTCGGGCACGCCCGTGAGCAGGTCACCGCGCATCTCGACGCGCACTACGCCGGGACCCGTACCGCCGTGCAGCACGAGCAGAACGGCACCGGTCACGCCGTCCGCATGGGCCTCGAGGAGCTGGGCCGGGCCCCCGAGGGGACCGTCGTGGTCGTCTGCGGCGACACACCGCTGCTGTCCGGGGAGACCCTGCGGGCGCTCGCCTCCACGCACGCCGCCGACGGCAACGCCGTGACCGTGCTGACCGCCGAGGTGCCGGACTCCACCGGTTACGGGCGCATCGTCCGGGACGCCTCCGGTGCCGTCACCGCGATCGTCGAGCACAAGGACGCCTCCGAGGAGCAGCGCGCGATCAAGGAGATCAACTCCGGCGTGTTCGCGTTCGACGGCGCGCTGCTCGCGGACGCTCTGGGCAAGGTCCGGACGGACAACAGCCAGGGTGAGGAGTACCTCACCGATGTGCTGTCGATCCTGCGTGAGGCGGGTCACCGGGTGGGTGCGTCGGTGGCGGGTGATCATCGCGAGATTCTCGGGATCAACAACCGGGTGCAGCTCGCCGAGGCCCGTGCGCTGCTGAACCGGCGTCTGCTGGAGCGGGCGATGACGGCCGGTGTGACGGTGGTGGATCCGTCGTCGGTGCTGGTCGACGTGATGGTGACGTTCGAGCCGGATGCCGTGATCCACCCGGGTACGCAGCTGCTGGGTGCGACGCACGTCGGCGAGGACGCCGAGGTGGGTCCGAACTCGCGGTTGAAGGACACGAGGGTCGGCAAGGGCGCTCGGGTGGACAACACGGTCGCCGATTCCGCCGTGATCGGCGAGGGCGCTTCCGTGGGGCCGTACGCGTATCTGCGTCCGGGTACGAACCTGGGTGTGAAGGCGAAGGCCGGTACGTACGTGGAGATGAAGAACGCGACGATCGGTGAGGGTACGAAGGTCCCCCATCTGTCGTACGTGGGCGATGCGACGATCGGTGAGTACACGAACATCGGCGCGGCGAGCGTCTTCGTGAACTACGACGGTGAGGCGAAGCACCACACGACGGTGGGGTCTCACTGCAAGACGGGTTCGGACAACATGTTTGTGGCTCCCGTCACCATCGGGGACGGTGCCTACACCGCGGCGGGGTCGGTCATCACGAAGGATGTGCCGTCGGGTGCGCTCGCTGTCGCCCGGGGCCAGCAGCGGAATATCGAGGGTTGGGTGGCCCGGAAGCGGCCCGGCAGTGCTGCCGCGCAGGCCGCTCAGGCGGCTGCCGAGGGTCCCGCCGGCGAAGGCTGACCGGAAACGGGTACGTCGAACTCGGCGTACCGTGATACGTGCACATAAATTCGGCTGGCTCGCTCACCCGCACGGGAGCGCGGTGGTCGCGACCAGAGAACACGTCTGAGGAGACAGTGCTGTGACCGGGATCAAGACGACCGGCGAGAAGAAGCTGATGCTCTTCTCCGGCCGCGCCCACCCCGAGCTGGCCGAGGAGGTCGCGCACCAGCTCGGTGTCGGTCTCGTGCCGACCAAGGCTTTCGACTTCGCGAACGGTGAGATCTACGTCCGTTTCCAGGAGTCGGCGCGTGGCGCGGACTGCTTCCTGATCCAGAGCCACACGGCTCCGATCAACAAGTGGATCATGGAGCAGTTGATCATGATCGATGCGCTGAAGCGGGCTTCCGCTCGGAGCATCACCGTGATCATCCCGTCGTACGGCTATGCCCGTCAGGACAAGAAGCACCGTGGTCGTGAGCCGATCTCGGCCCGTCTGGTCGCTGATCTGCTGAAGACGTCGGGTGCGGACCGCATTCTCACGGTCGACCTGCACACGGACCAGATCCAGGGCTTCTTCGACGGTCCGGTGGACCACCTGTCGGCTCTCCCGGTCCTGGCGGACTACGTGGGCAACAAGGTCGACCGTTCGAAGCTGACGATCGTCTCCCCCGACGCGGGTCGTGTGCGAGTGGCGGACCGTTGGTGCGACCGGCTGGACGCGCCGCTGGCGATCGTGCACAAGCGTCGTGACAAGGACGTCGCCAACCAGGTGACGGTCCACGAGGTCGTGGGTGACGTCCGTGGCCGTGTCTGTGTCCTGGTGGACGACATGGTGGACACGGGTGGCACGATCTGTGCCGCCGCCGACGCGCTCTTCGCGCACGGTGCGGAGGACGTCATCGTGACGGCGACGCACGGCATCCTGTCCGGGCCGGCCGCCGATCGTCTGAAGAACTCCAAGGTGAGCGAGTTCGTGTTCACGGACACGCTGCCGGTCCCGAGCTCGCTGGAGCTCGACAAGATCACGGTTCTGTCGATCGCTCCGACGATCGCGCGTGCCGTGCGTGAGGTGTTCGAGGACGGCTCGGTGACGAGCCTGTTCGAGGAGCACTGAGCAGCGCTCCGGATGGTCCGAGTGAGGCCCGCTTCCCTTCGGGGGGCGGGCCTTTCTCATGCGTTCGTGATCTCCTCCGCCCTCATGCCCTCATCCCCTCACCCGCTCACTCCCTCGCGCCCTCCTGCCCTGATGCCCTGAGTGCGTCCACGGCGATGCGTGCCGCCGTGCCGATGGCCCGGTCGGCCGCCGGGAGGGTCACGGTGGTGGCGGCGGACCGGGTGAAGACGGCGACGGCGTAGCGGCCGCCGTCGGGGTATTCGACGACTCCTGCCTCGTGGCGCAGGGTGGGCAGGGAGCCGGTCTTGCCGCTGACGCGGACGTCGTCGAAGGGGAAGCCGGCGGCGAGGCGGTGGCTCCATGCCTGGAGTCCGAGGACGTCGCGGAGTTCCTGCGCGTGTGTGCCGGTGCAGACCTCGTCGCGCCAGATGGCGGCGAGGAGGGTGGCGATCTCGCGGGCCGTGGAGCGGTTGGTGCGGGTGGGGTCGAGGGCGCGGAGGCGGGTGACGACGGTGGGGTCGGTGAGGGCGGCGGGTGTGCCGTGGGCGTCGTCGTGGAGGGTGGCGTAGAGCTCGCGCATGGTGTGGACGGCGATGGTCCGGTGGAGGCCGAGGTCGGTCATGGTGCGGTTGACGGTGTCGAGGCCGATGGCGTCGATGAGGAGGTCGGCGGCGGTGTTGTCGCTGAGGGCGACGGCGAGGGTGGCGAGGTCGCGCAGGGAGAGGCGGGCGGTGTCGCGCATGGTGGCGAGGCCGGTGGCGCCGGGTGAGCGGCCTTCGGCGGGGATGTCGACGGGTTGGCGCAGGTCGAGGTGGCCGTGGGCGGCGTGTCGGTAGAGGGCGGCGATGACGCAGAGCTTGTGGACGCTGGCGGTGGGGGTGTCGAGGTCGGCGTCGAGGGTGAGGGTGGCGCCGGTGTCGATGTCGGTGGCGTGGAGTCGTCCGGTGACGCCCGCGTCGGTGAAGGCCCTGGTGATGCGGGTGCGGGCGGTGGGGGTCACAGGGGGAACTCCGATGCGGGGCGGGGGAAGACGATTCTGGCGGCTGCGCCGGTGGGGGTGTCGGTGGTCATGTCCGCGTGGTCGCGGAGGGTCTGGTGGGCGGTGTCGGCGAAGAGGCGTACGGCGGGTTGGTCGCGGCCTTCGGGCCAGGCGGCGGAGGTGCGCCAGGTGACGGGGTTGTCGCGGAGGGGGCGCCAGACGGTGCCGGGTTCGGTGGGGGTGCGGGGTTCGAGGGAGACGGCGTCTCCGGAGAGGACGAGTCCGCGGGTGAGGTCGGGGCCGGTGGCTTCGTGGACGGTGGCGGGGGTGCAGCCGTGCCGGGCGCAGGTGGTGAGGGTTTCGTCGTGGAGGGCGGGGGCTTCGGCGCGGGGGAAGAGGACGAGGTCGCGGCCGGTGAGGGCGGCGGTGGGGATGTCGGTGAGGGTGGCGAGGGGGTCGGTGTCGGGGAGGAGGACGCCGAGGGGTTGGTGGAGGAGGGGGCCGAAGGTGAGGCCGGGGGCGGGGCAGGGGTGGCGGACGACGCCGACGTCGAGGGTGCCGGCGGTGAGTTCGGCGGTCTGTTCGGTGGTGGGGAGTTCGCGGAGGTCGAGTGGGGCGCCTGGGGAGCGGTCGCGGTAGGTGATGAGGAGGGCACCGACGGCGGCGGCGCCGAGGCGGGGTGGGACGGCGGCGCGGAGGGTGCCCGCCCGGCCGTCGCGGAGGCGGGCGACGGCGGTGGTGAGCCGGTCGGCGGCGGTGAGGAGGTGTTCGGCTTCGGTGAGGACGAGGCGGCCCGCGGGGGTGAGGGTGGTGCCGCGGCTGGTGCGGTCGAGGAGGCGGACGCCGAGTTCGTGTTCGAGGCGTCGGATGCGTTGGGAGAGGGAGGGCTGGGCCAGGTGCAGGCGTTCGGCGGCGCGTCCGAAGTGCTGTTCTTCGGCGACGGTCCGGAAGTACCGCAGGTGCAGCAGCAGGTCCATGATCGGCAAGGATAGGCAGGGTGCCGGCGGGGTCGGTGGGGTCGTCGGGGTGATCCAATTGGGTGGGTCGGCGTGGGGCGAGTAGACTGCCGTAGTTGCTCGGCGAGGGAGGCCGTACCGGTGAGGTGCGGCGGTCCGTTATCGACGCGCTCTTCGTAGCAGGCCAGTCGTGGCCGGGTAGCCACCGTTCTGTTTCTGCTTACGAGGAGTGCATATGTCCGAGGTGAAGATCTCCGCCGAGGTTCGTTCCGAGTTCGGCAAGGGTGCCGCCCGTTCGATCCGTCGCGACAACAAGGTTCCCGGCGTTCTCTACGGTCACGGCACCGAGCCGGTCCACGTGACGCTTCCGGGCCACGAGCTGCTGCTCGCCCTGCGTACCCCGAACGTCCTGCTGGCCCTGGACGTGGACGGCAAGAGCGAGCTGGCGATCCCGAAGGCCGTCCAGCGTGACGCCATCAAGGGCTTCCTGGTCCACGTCGACCTGCTCCTGGTCAAGCGTGGCGAGAAGGTCACGGTCGAGGTTCCGGTCCAGGCCGAGGGCGAGCTGGCCGCCGGTGGCAACCTGCTGGAGCACGTGCTGAACACGCTCTCCGTCGAGGCCGAGGCCACCCACATCCCCGAGGCCGTCACGGTCTCCGTGGAGGGCCTGGAGGCCGGTGCCTCCATCCTCGCCAAGGACATCGTGCTCCCGAAGGGCGCGGCCCTGGTGACCGACGCCGACGCCGTCGTCCTGCAGGTTCTGGCCGCGCAGGCCGAGGAGCCGGCCGCCGAGGGTGAGGCCGAGGGCGAGGGTGCCGAGGCCGAGGGTGCCGAGGCCTGAGCCGTAGGCTCTGCTTGACGCGGACGGGGTGGTGGGCTGCGGCCCGCCACCCCGTTCCCCTGTTCACCGCCCCGTAGACACGCAGACGAGGAGACGTCCCACGATGACGGACGACGCGAACGCCCCCTGGCTGATCGTCGGTCTGGGCAATCCGGGCCCCGAGTACGCCGCGAACCGCCACAATGTGGGCTTCATGGTCGTGGACCTGCTCGCGGAGCGCATCGGCGGGAAGTTCAAGCGGGCGCAGAAGGCGCAGGCGCAGGTGGTCGAGGGCCGTATGGGTCCTCCCGGGCCCGCCAACCGCCGGGTGATCCTCGCGAAGCCGATGTCGTACATGAATCTGTCGGGCGGTCCGGTGACGGCGCTGCGCGATTTCTACAAGGTGCCGACGGCGCATGTCGTGGCGGTCCATGACGAGTTGGACATCGACTACGGGGTGCTGCGGCTGAAGATCGGTGGTGGCGACAACGGCCACAACGGTCTGAAGTCGATGACGAAGGCGATGAGTGCCGAGTACCACCGGGTGCGGTTCGGTATCGGTCGTCCGCCGGGCCGGATGCAGGTGGCGGACTTCGTGTTGAAGGACTTCTCGTCGTCGGAGCGCAAGGAGCTCGACTACTTCGTCGACCGGGCGGCGGACTCCGTCGAGTGCCTGGTGGCGGAGGGTCTGGAGCGGGCGCAGTCGGCGTACAACTCCTGACCGTCCGGCCGGAGTGGTACGACTGTACGATCGCGGGTCATGACGCACGCCCGTAACGCCGCCATGGCCCTGGTCGCCCTGTTGCTCCTCGTCGCGGGAGCGTGGTCGTCCTGGGGTTCGGCGCAGCACATCCTGCTCTCCAAGGGCCGTGAGCACGGCACGTTGACGGTGACCGGCTGCAACGACGAGACGTGCAGCGGCCGTTATGTCCCGGATGGTCCGCCTTCTTCGCACAGCACGCTGACGATCGACCGCTCGGTGGCGGTGGACAAGGGCCAGACGGTTCCGGTGGTGGTGAAGCCCGGCACGGCGGAGGCCGTACGGACGGGGTGGGGCGGCGGTCTGCACGCCTGGCTGCCGTTGGGCGGTGCGCTGTTGCTCGCGGCGCCGCTCGTGGGGGGCGGGCTGCGGCTGACGCGTACGGCCTGGTCCCTGGCGGGGGCGGGTGGACTGCTGCTGGTGGGGACGTTCTTCGCGTTGTGACCCATAACGGGAGGGGTTGGCGGGATTGTTATCAAGCCATGGGTTAAGGATGGCTTAAAGGGACCGTTAGGCTGCCCTCGCTGCCCCCCACGGCATCCCTCTCATCTCCCAGATGGACGACTGCACATGCGACGATCCCTCATTCCCGCCGGCGCGCTGGTCGCGGCCGTGGCGGGCTCCCTCGTGCTGGCCCCGGCGGCGTCGGCCAGTGACAGCCCGCAGGTCCTTCCCCTGCACCAGGCCAAGGACCTTCCGCTGACCGCCGACGAGTTCGGCACGCAGGAGAAGACCTGCGCGGACATCCCCGCCACCAAGGACGGCTGGCACTTCGTGCTTCCGGGCAGCGGCAAGGGCGAGAACGCCGTCTTCACCAAGCTGACGGTGGAGTTCCAGCCGGGCGGCGTCCAGACCATCACGGTCTTCGGCCCGCCGTCCGACAAGCACGCCTACGTGAGCTCCGAGCCGGGCGCCAAGCTGATCTCGGCGACGGCCGAGGTCAAGGGCAAGTTCAAGAAGGAGTGGTTCAACCTGTCCCACACCTGCCCGTCCACCACCGAGCCGACGCCGACGGGCACCCCGTCGACCTCGACCTCCCCGTCCGGTACCCCCTCCGGTACCCCGTCGGAGACCCCGAGCGAGTCGGCCACGTCCGGCACCCCGGGCACCTCCGCGACGCCGTCCGCGACGGACTCCGCTTCCGCCGGGGCGACGCCGTCCGCCTCGACGAGCGCCGCCACCGGTGGTGACCTGGCCGAGACCGGTTCCAGCGCCCCCGTCGGCATCATCGCCGCCGCCGCCGTCGCCCTCGCGGGCGCCGGTGCGTTCATGGTGACGCGCCGCCGCAAGGCCCAGCAGCACTGATCCCGTACGCGACGTGCCCCCGCCGGAGGTTCCGGCGGGGGCACTGTCGTACGCGCGGTGGGTCAGCCGGTGTTGCGCAGACCCGCCGCGACGCCGTTCACCGTGAGCAGCAGGGCCCGGGAGAGCAGCGGGTCCGGGTCCTCGCCCCGCTCGGCGGCGGCGCGCTGACGGGCCAGCAGGGCGACCTGCAGGTAGGAGATCGGGTCCAGGTAGGCGTCGCGGATGGCGAAGGTCTGCTGGAGCACCGGGTTGGAGTCGAGCAGCTCCTTGCCGCCCGTCACCTTCAGGACCTCGGCGACGGTGAGCGCGTGCTCCTCCTCGATGGCGGAGAAGACGTGCTTGAGCTCGTCGGGGACGAGGGTGTCGACGTAGTGCCGGGCGATCCGCAGGTCGGTCTTCGCCAGCGTCATCTCGACGTTGGAGAGGAAGTTGCGGAAGAAGTGCCAGCGCTCGTACATCTCGCCGAGGACCGGGTCGAGGCCCGCTTCGCGGAGGGCCTTGAGGCCGGAGCCGACGCCGAACCAGCCGGGGACGATCTGGCGGGACTGGGTCCAGCCGAACACCCACGGGATGGCGCGGAGTCCGTCGAGGGAGACGCCGGAGCCGGGGCGGCGCGCGGGCCGTGAGCCCAGGTGCAGGTCGGCGAGCTGGTCGACAGGGGTGGAGGCGAGGAAGTACGCCGGCAGGCCGGGGTCCTCGACGAGCTTGCGGTACGCGGTGTGGGCGGCCTCGGAGACGGTGTCCATGGCCGCGTCCCAGCGGGCCAGGGACTCGTCGGACTGGCGCGGCGCGGTGTGCAGGGCGGACGCCTGCAGCGTGGCGGCGACGGTCAGTTCGAGGTTCTCCCGGGCCAGGGACGGGATGAGGTACTTGTCGGAGATGACCTCGCCCTGCTCGGTCACCTTGATCTCGCCCTCCAGGGTGCCCCAGGGCTGGGCGAGGATCGCGTCGTGCGAGGGGCCGCCGCCGCGGCCGACGGTGCCGCCGCGGCCGTGGAAGAGCCGGAGCCGTACGCCGTAGCGGTGGGCGACGTCGCGCAGTCGGCGCTGGGCGCGGTGGATCTCCCACTGCGAGGTGGTGATGCCGCCGAACTTGGAGGAGTCGGAGTAGCCGAGCATGACCTCCTGGACGTCGCCGCGGAGCGAGACGAGGCGGCGGTAGGAGGGGTCGGCCAGCATGTCGTTGAGGATGACGTCGGCGGCCTTGAGCTCGTCGGTGGTCTCCAGGAGCGGCACGATGCCGATCTTGGCCCAGCCGGCGTGCAGGTCGAGCAGTCCGGCCTCGCGGGCGAGGACGGTGGCCGCGAAGACGTCGTCGGCGCCCTGGCACATCGAGATGATGTACGACTCGATGACCTCGGGGCCGAAGCGCTCGAAGGCTTCCTTGACGGTGTGGAAGACGCCGAGGGTCTTCTCGCCGGCGGCGTCCAGCGGGGCAGGGGTGGGTGCCAGCGGGCGGCGGGAGCGCAGCTCCTTGGCGAGCAGCTTCTGCCGGTAGTCGCGGGGCATGTCGGCGTACCGCCAGGACTCCTCGCCGAGCCGGTCGAAGAGCTGGCCGAGGGCGTGGTGGTGGGCGTCGGCGTGCTCGCGGACGTCCATGGTGGCGAGCTGGAGGCCGAAGGCGGACAGGGTGCGGATGGTGCGGTCCATCCGGCCGTCGGCGAACAGGGCGCCGCGGTGCTCGCGCAGCGAGGTCTGGATCAGGGCGAGGTCGTGGACCAGCTCGGCGGTGCCGAGGTAGTCGCGGCCGTCCTGGTGCGGGGTGCCGTGGGCGAGACGCTCGCGGGTGTTGAGGAGCTTCTGGCGGATGCAGGTGGCCTTGAGCCGGTACGGCTCCTCCGCGTTGAGGCGCTTGTAGCGGGGGCTGATCTCCGGCAGCCGCTCCAGGTCGGCCTGGAGGGAGGTGAGCAGTTCCTCCGTCGCGCCCGCGTAGCGGATGGAGTTGGAGAGGAAGCCGCGCAGCTCGTCGATCATCTCGAGGGCGTCGGTGATGCCGTGCTCGTGCTGGAGGATCAGCACGTCCCGGGTGACGGCGGGGGTGACGTTGGGGTTGCCGTCACGGTCGCCGCCGATCCAGGTGCCGAAGGTCAGCGGGCGGGTCCCGGCCGGCAGCTCGAAGCCGACGCGCTCCAGCTCGGCGGCGAGGTCCTCCAGGACGTCGCCGACGGCGCCGGCGTGCAGCTCGTCGAGGTAGTAGATGGCGTTGCGGGCCTCGTCGGCGGGTTCGGGGCGGACGACCCGGAGCTCGTCGGTCTGCCAGACGAGGTCGATGTTCTCGGCGAGCCGCAGGTCGTGGCGGCGCCGGTCGGCCTCGATGACCGGGGTCTCCAGGAGGGCGGCGATCCGGCGCAGCTTGTTGAGGACCGAGCGGCGGGCGGCCTCGGTGGGGTGCGCGGTGAAGACGGGCCGGACGTTGAGGTTCCGTACGGTGTCGCGGACGTGCTGCGGGTCGCCGTCCTTGAGCATGTCGGCGGTGCGGGCGAGCAGCCCGCCCTCGGCGGCGCGCTTCTCGCGCATCTCGCGGCCGCGGTGGACCTGCTCGGTGACGTTCGCCAGATGGAAGTACGTGGAGAAGGCGCGCACCAGCTTGGTGGCGGTCTCCAGGTCGGTCTCGCCGAGCAGCTCGGCGGCTGCCTCGCCGTTCTCACGGGTGAGGCTGCGCACCTTCTCGACGAGGTCGAGGAGGTCGTGTCCTTCCTGCCGGACGAGGGTCTCGCCCAGGAGATCGCCCAGTCGGCGGATGTCGGACCGCAGCTCGGCGCTGGCGGTGGGGGTCTGGTCGGCACTGCTCACAGGTGCGGCTCCTTGCAGTGTTTGAGCACGTCTGGAGGGAACTGGAGGCTTGCGGACCGCGCTGTCCGACGCACACAGGATAGGTGTCCATCCCTTGGACTCCCCGCAGCCCCTCTTGTGCCCCTCTTGCCGCGCGCCACCGCGCTGCCATACTTACGTCGCCGTAGGTTACGGAGGCGTAGCCACGCGCGCCTTTCGTCCCGTTCCGCTCAGTTTCATCCTCATCCCTTCATCCCCAGGGGACACCCATGACCGCTAGCCCCGAGTTGCTCGAAACCGAACAGGCCCTCCCTCTCGCCACGCTCGGCGGGGACAAGAAGCGATCGATCGAGCAGATCACGCTGCTGCTGTTCATCACGGTGCCCTTCATCGCCCTGGTCGCGGCCGTGCCGCTGGCCTGGAGCTGGGGCGGCGTGTCCTGGCTCGATCTGGCCCTGCTGGTGACGATGTACTACATCGGCTGCCACGGCATCACGATCGGTTTCCACCGCTACTTCACGCACGGTTCCTTCAAGGCCAAGCGGCCGCTGCGGATCGCGCTCGCGATCATGGGCTCGCTGGCGGTGGAGGGTCCGCTGGTGCGCTGGGTGGCGGACCACCGCAAGCACCACAAGTTCTCCGACGCGGAGGGCGACCCGCACTCGCCGTGGCGTTTCGGCGAGACGGTGCCGGCCCTGATGAAGGGGCTGTGGTGGGCGCACATCGGCTGGATGTTCGACGAGGAGCGCACGCCGCAGCACAAGTACGCGCCCGATCTGATCAAGGACCCGGCGCTCCGGGCGATCTCGCGCCAGTTCATCTTCTGGACGATCCTGTCGCTCATGATCCCGCCGCTGGTCGGCGGTCTGGTGACGATGTCCTGGTGGGGTGCGTTCACCGCGTTCTTCTGGGGTTCGCTGGTCCGGGTCGCGCTGCTGCACCACGTGACGTGGTCGATCAACTCGATCTGTCACGCGGTCGGCAAGCGCCCCTTCAAGTCCCGGGACCGTTCGGGCAACGTGTGGTGGCTGGCGGTGCTGTCGTGCGGCGAGTCCTGGCACAACCTGCATCACGCGGACCCGACCTCGGCGCGGCACGGGGTGCTGCGGGGCCAGGTCGACTCCAGCGCCCGGCTGATCCGGTGGTTCGAGAAGCTGGGCTGGGCGTACGACGTGCGCTGGCCGAACGCCGCCCGGATCGAAGCCCGACGCCGGGGCGAGCCCGTCGACGCGGCATGATGGAGAACGTGGCGATCGACGGCAGTACCAGCAGCAGCGAGAACAAGCCCCGGCGTGGCCGACGGGTGAGGATGACGGGCGCGGAGCGCCGGGAGCAGCTGCTGGACATCGGCCGGACGCTGTTCGCCGCCAAGGGGTTCGAGGGCACGTCCGTGGAGGAGATCGCCGCGAAGGCCGGGGTCTCCAAGCCGGTGGTGTACGAGCACTTCGGCGGCAAGGAGGGGCTGTACGCGGTCGTGGTCGACCGGGAGATGCGCCAGCTGCTGGACATGGTGACCGGGGCGCTGACCGCGGGGCATCCGCGCGAGCTGCTGGAGCAGGCGGCCTTCGCGCTCCTCGACTACATCGAGAGGTACACGGACGGTTTCCGGATCCTGGTCCGCGATTCGCCGGTGGCGCAGTCGACCGGCACGTTCGCCTCGCTGATCAGCGACATCGCCACGCAGGTCGAGGACATCCTGGGTCTGGAGTTCAAGGCCCGCGGTTTCGACCCGAAGCTGGCGCCGCTGTACGCGCAGGCGCTGGTGGGCAGTGTGGCGCTGACGGGTCAGTGGTGGCTGGACGTCCGGAAGCCGAAGAAGGCGGAGGTCGCGGCGCATCTGGTGAACCTGGCGTGGCACGGCCTGGACGGTCTTGAGCAGAAGCCGCGGCTGATAGGGCATCGCAAGAGCTGACGCGCCGGTCCGGTGGTTCACGGGCGCCCCGCACCTCGTCCAGGTGCGGGGCGCCCGTGTGTAACCGGGGCGTGGCCGACCGCGTTCCCGTCACCGCGGCTTGGTGGCGACGGCGAAGATGCGGCGGAAGGGGAAGACCGTGCCGTGCGGCCCCGGCGGGTACGCCTCGCGCAGCAGGTCGCGGTACTGGGCGAGGAAGGCGTCCGTCGCCTCCCGGTCGCCTTCCAGTGCGGTCAGTACGGGGCGCAGGGCGGTGCCCTTGACCCAGTCGAGGACGGGGTCCTCGCCGAGGAGGAGTTGTGAGTAGGTGGTCTCCCAGGTGTCGGTCTCGCAGCCGAGGTCGGCAAGACGGTTGAGATAGTCGGCCGCGTCGAGGACATGGACGAATCGGCGGCCTTCTCCGTGGAGGCGGTCGCGCCATTGCGGGGTGTCGCAGAGTTCGCCGAGCAGGGCGTGGCTCGGCGAGGTGAAGTTTCCGGGGACCTGGAAGGCGAACGTTCCGCCCGGCTTGAGGCCGTCGATCCAGGGGGCGAAGGACTCGGGGTGGTTGGGGACCCACTGGAGGGCGGCGTTGGAGACGATCAGGTCATAGGGCTCGTCGGGAGTCCAGTGGGCCGCGTCGGCGCGGCGGAAGTCCAGCCAGCCGCCGCCGGCCGTCGTGCCCGCCCAGTCCTTCTCGGCCCGTTCCAGCATGTCCGGTGAGAGGTCGAAGCCGGTGATGTGTGCGTCGGGCCAGCGGTCGGCGAGCAGGACGGTCACGTTGCCGGGGCCGCAGCCGAGGTCGGCGATCCGGGCGGGACGGTCACCCGTGGGGAGGTGCGGTATTCGGGCGAGCAGGTCGAGGAAGGGCCGGGCGCGGTGTCCGGAGTGACGGAGGTACTGCTGCGGGTCCCATGTCGGTGCCGCGGACGCTGAGGATGGTGCGGAATACATGTTCGAGCCCCCTTGCTGGAACGAGTTGCCGAAGCGGAACAGGGTTCCGGCCCGGTCCTTCCCCATAGTCCAGCCGAATATATCTTGACGTCAAGAGACTTTATGTCAACAGACCCTCTACACTGATCGTCATGGAGGACGAGGTCGACCGGCTGGTCGCTGCATGGCGCCGTGAGCGCCCGGACCTCGACGTGGAACCGCTCGAGGTGCTGAGCCGCGTCTCACGGCTCGCGCGCCACCTCGACCGCGCCCGTCGGCTCGCCTTCTCCGAGCATCAGCTGGAGCCCTGGGAGTTCGACGTCCTCACGTCGCTGCGCCGCGCCGGCGCCCCGTACCAGCTCTCCCCCGGCCAGCTCCTCACCCAGACGCTGGTCACCTCCGGCACGATGACCAACCGTATCGACCGGCTCACCAAGAAGGGCCTGGTCGAGCGGCTGCCCGACCCCAGCGACCGGCGCGGGGTGCTGGTCCGCCTCACCCCCGAGGGCCGCGACCGCGCCGACCAGGCCCTCGCCGGGCTGCTCGCCCAGGAGCGGGCCATCCTGGCCCAGCTCTCCCGCACCCAGCGCGGTGAACTCGCTGGACTGCTACGCCAGCTGACCGCCCCGTTCGACAACATCCCCGGCTAGTTCGGCGGGGCCGACCCCGGCCCGGCGCGCCAGGGCGACCGCGGCCAGCGTGGAGTGCACGCCCAGCTTCCCGAGCACGTTCTGCATGTGCGTACGGACCGTGTGCGGGGAGAGGAAGAGCCGCTCGGCCACGGCCTTGCGCCCCAGGCCGGCCACCATGCAGCGCAGCACCTCCCGCTCGCGCGGGGTCAGCGACTCCACCAGCTGTTCGCTCTCGGTCCGGTGCTTCCGGGCCGCCGTCAGCTCCCGCAGCACGCCGGTGAGGAGGGCGGGCGGCAGATGCGTCTCGTCGCGCAGGACCCCGCGGATCACCGCCAGCAGGCGCTGCAGCGAGCAGTCCTTGGCGACCCATCCCGAGGCCCCCGCCTGCAGCGCGAGGGCGGCCCGGTGGGCGTCGTCCTTCTCCGCGAGCACGACCGTGCGGACGGCCGGCTGCCCCGAACGGACCCCGGCGACCAGCGAGATGCCGTCGACGACGCCCTCTCCGTGGTCCGGTACGACCCGGGCCACCGCCACCGAAGCCGCCGGCCCGACCGCCGCGCCGAGGTCGGCGTCGACCAGCATCACGTCGTACCGGCGCCCCTCGGCGACCGCGCGGTCCAGACAGCGCAGGGCGGCGGGGCCGCTGCCGGCGGCGGACACGTCGACGTCCGGCTCGGCCGCGAGCGCGGCCGCCAGCGACTCGGCGAAGATGCGGTGGTCGTCCACCACCAGAACCCGGATACGACCCACGGACACCCCCAAGTGTCGAGGAACGGACCGGCGCGGGTACGGCGCCGGGGACAGGGGTCCGTCGACCGCACGGCCGCCGCCGTGCAGTGACTGCTACCCCGTCCCGGGCGCCGTACCCGACTGGTCTCGCCCCCTGATCAGCACCGGCCCCCACCGGTGCTGTGCATCAGAGTACGGGCGGGGCGCCGCGGCGGAAGCCGATTCGCAGAAGTGGCCGAACACCTCGGTACCGCCGTGCCGCATGTGCCCGATCACGACGAAAGTCGACGATCGAGGGGTGCTTTCCGGGCATTCAGAGCCGCCGCGCGCCTATCGAGGGCACCGCGGGGAAGGTCCTCGGAGCGGTGAACCCGGCGTCGGCGAACGCCTTCTCCACCGCCGCGGCCACCGCGTCCGCCGTCCGCTCCTCCACCAGCACGATCGCCGAACCGCCGAAACCACCGCCCGTCATCCGGGCCCCGAGCGCGCCCGCCGCGTTCGCCGCCTCGACCGCCAGGTCCAACTCGGGGCAGGAGACCCGCAGATCGTCCCGCAGCGAGACATGGCCCTCGGTGAGGACCGGACCGACCGCGCGCGCGTCCCCGGCGTCGAGGAGGGCGATGGTCCGCTCGACCCGGTGGTTGTCCGAGACGACGTGCCGGACATAGCGACGAACCGATTCATCGCTCAAACGCGCGAGAGAATCGGGCAGTTGCGCGTACGGGACTTCGCGCAGCGCGCGCACACCGAGCGCCCGCGCACCGGCTTCGCACCCGGCGCGCCGTTCCGCGTACGCGCCGTCCCCGAGCGCGTGCTTCACCCGGGTGTCCACGACCAGCAGACGCAGCCCGGTCGCGGCCAGGTCGAAGGGCACCTGGCGGTACGAGAGATCGCGGGTGTCCAGGAAGAGCACATGGCCCTCCTCCGCGCACGCGGACGCCATCTGGTCCATCACCCCGCAGGGGACGCCGACGAAGGCGTTCTCCGCGCGCTGGGCGAGGACCGCGATCTCGGGGCGGCTCAGCCCCAGCCCGAAGAGTTCGTCCAGGGCGAGCGCGGTGACGACCTCCAGGGCGGCCGAGGACGAGAGGCCCGCGCCGGTCGGGACGGTCGAGGCGAGGTGGACGTCCGCCCCGGTGACCGGGTGGCCCGCCTCGCGCAGCGCCCAGACGACTCCGGCCGGGTACGCGGCCCAGCCCGCCCCGGAGAGCGGTTCGAGGGCGTCGACGCCGAGCTGGACCACCCCGCCCCCGACATCGGCGGAGTGCACCCGCAGCACCCCGTCGTCCCGCCGTGACACGGCGGCCACGGCCCGGTGGGGCAGGGCCAGCGGCATCACGAAACCCTCGTTGAAGTCGGTGTACTCACCGATCAGGTTGACGCGCCCGGGGGCGGCCCAGACGCCCTCCGGCACCGTCCCGTACAGCGCCTCGAACTCGCCCGCCACGCTCATCCGCGTCCCCGCTCCCGCTCTCTCGCGAACGCCCACGCGTCGCGCACGATGTCCGCCAGGTCCGGGCGGGACGGAATCCAGCCGAGCCGCTCGCGGGCGGCCTCCGCCGAGGCGACGAGCACCGCCGGGTCGCCGGGCCGGCGCCCGGCCGTCACCTCGGGGACGGGGCGCCCGGTCACCGTGCGGACGGTCTCGACGACCTCCCGCACGGAGAAGCCGTTGCCGTTGCCGAGGTTGCAGATCAGATGCTCACCGGGCGTCA
Source organism: Streptomyces sp. NPDC047971 (assembly GCF_040653355.1). NCBI lineage: Bacteria > Bacillati > Actinomycetota > Actinomycetes > Kitasatosporales > Streptomycetaceae > Streptomyces > Streptomyces sp. NPDC047971. The sequence continues at coordinate 45,516 of NZ_JBEZNW010000017.1, forward strand.
TGGCGCCGAGCGCGAGCAGATGGGCCTCGGCGAGGTCCGCGACATGGATGTAGTCGCGTACGCAGGTGCCGTCGGGGGTCGGGTAGTCGTCGCCGTACACGCTGATCGCCTCGCGCTTCCCGAGGGCGACCTCCAGGACGAGGGGGATCAGGTGCGACTCGGGATCGTGGCGCTCGCCGCAACCGCCGTACGCGCCGGCCACGTTGAAGTACCGCAGCGAGACCGCGGCGAGGCCGTGGGCGGCGCACACGCCGCCGATCATGTGGTCCACGGCCAGCTTGGAGGCGCCGTAGGGGCTCGTCGGGGCGGTCGCCGCGGCCTCGGTGACCGGGACGGACTCCGGCTCGCCGTAGGTCGCGGCGGTGGAGGAGAAGACCAGCTTGCCCACGCCCGCCGCGCGCATGGCCGCCAGCAGGGCCAGCGTTCCGCCGACGTTGTTCTCCCAGTACTTCTCCGGCTCGGCGACCGACTCGCCGACCTGGGAGAAGGCGGCGAAGTGCAGCACGCCGTCGTACGAGCCGTCGAGCCACTTCGCGGCGTCCTGGACGCGGCCCTCGACGAACTCCGCGCCGGCCGGGACGCCCTCGGCGAAGCCGGTGGAGAGGTCGTCGAGGACGGTGACCTCGTGGCCCGCCTCCAGCAGGTGCCGGGCGACGGTGCTCCCCACATACCCCGCACCGCCCGTCACCAGGTATCTCGATGTCGCTGCCGTCACGTGCCGGCCACCTCTCGCAGTCGCTCGGCCGCCGCCTCCGGCGGCACGTCGTTCATGAAGGCGCCCATGCCGGACTCGGTGCCCGCGAGGTACTTCAGCCTGCCGGGCGCCCGCCGGACGGTGAAGAGCTCCAGATGCAGCCCGAACTCCTCCCGGTCCTCGCCGGTGAACGGCGCCTGGTGCCAGGCGGCGATGTACGGCGTGGGCGGCTCCTGCGGACCGAAGATCCGGTCGAAGCGCCTCAACAGTTCCAGATAGACCTGTGCGCAGTCTGTGCGCGCCGCGTCGTCGAGGGCCCGGAGATCGGGCACCCGGCGTGTCGGGTGCAGATGGACCTCGTACGGCCAGTGCGCGGCGTACGGCACGAAGGCGATCCAGTGCTCGCTCTCCAGGACGACCCGGACGCCGTCGGCGCGTTCTCGGGCGACGAGGTCGTCGAAGAGGTTGCGTCCGGTACGGGCCCGGTGCTCGGCGGCGTTGCGCAGCTGGAGGGCGGTGCGCGGAGTGGTGAACGGGAAGGCGTAGATCTGGCCGTGCGGGTGGCCCAGGGTGACGCCGATCTCGGCGCCCCGGTTCTCGAAGCAGTACACCTGCCGGACGCCCGGCCGTCCGGCGAGTTCGGCGGTCCGGTCGGTCCAGGCGTCGAGGACGAGTGCGGCGCGCTCGGGGGTCAGGTCGGCGAAGGAGGCGTCGTGGTCGGAGGTGAAGCAGACGACCTCGCACCGCCCGGCGTCCCCGGCGAGGGAGGGGAAGCGGTTCTCGAAGACGGCGACCTCGTAGTCGGTGGCCGGGATCTCGCTCCGCCGCCCGTCCGCCGAGGGGCAGAGCGGGCACTCGTCGGCGGGCGGGTGGTAGGTCCGCCCCTGCCGGTGCGAGGCGACCACGACGTTGTCCCCGAGGAGCGCGTCGTACCGGATCTCGGAGCGCGAGGAGACGGGGTCGAGGGGCCTCGCGTCGACCCCGTCGCGCACGGCGTCTCCCCGCGCGTCGTAGTAGATGAGCTCCCGCCCGTCGGCGAGCGTGGTGACGGTCTTCTTCACAAGGCGTCCTCAACGGGGAACCAAACAGAACCACGCACAAGGAATCACAACCAAACATCGCAGTCAATGGCGGACCCTGCCGCGACGCGGTCGTGGGCGCGGGCCCCGCGGCTCCCCGCTCCGCGGGCCGGGAGCCGCTAGGGGCGTTCACCTCGGGGACCCGGCACGGGCGCGTGGTCCAGCAGACCGGTCCGGGCCGCGAGCGCCGCCGCCTCCAGGCGGGAGCCGACGCCCAGCTTCATCAGGACCCGCTGGACGTGCGTCCGCGCCGTGCTCGGCGCGATGCCCATGCCCGCGGCGATGAGCCGGGTGTCCTCCCCCTCCGCCACCCGGACCAGGACCTCGACCTCCCTCGGCGTCAGCATCCCCAGGAGCCGCTGGCCCTCGTCGTCCGGCTGCGCCGCCGGGTTGAGCAGCTCGGCGAAGGCCCCCTGGAGGAGCTGCGGCGCCACCGCCGTCTCCCCCGCCCGCGCCTTGATCAGCGCCCGCTCGACGCCCTCGATGCGCTCGTCGTGCCGGACGTACCCCGACGCCCCGGCCGCGAAGGCCGCCGCGATCCCGAGCGGCGACGGCACCGGCCCGAGCACGACCACGGCCACCTGCGGACGCTCGCGCTTGATCCGCACGATCGGGTCGAAGACGCCCGGCTCGGCCGGCGCGGCCGTGCCGAGCAGACACACCTCAGGCGCCCGGCTCACCACGAGCTCCGCGGCGCCCGCCACCGGGGCGGCCGCCGCGAGCACCCGGTGCCCGCGCAGTTTCAACGCCGAGGCCAGTGCCTCGGCCAGCAGTCTGTGGTCGTCGACCACCATGAGCCGCACGCCCATCGAGCAACCCCTTGTCCCCCCTGGGGCCGTCCCCCGGCCCCATTCCGATGACCCGGCAAACTACACGCTCCTGGGGGCATACGTTCCCGAACTCCGACGGAATGCCACCCACGGGCCGAAATCGCCTTGCTCCGGCGGCTCCTGTCGCGATGTCGGCCCCGGGTACGCGGACGGCCCGGCGCGTCGACAGGTCGACGCGCCGGGCCGTCACGGTCCCGACGGGGTCAGTTCGTGCTGAACCCCAGCGCCAGGTACTCCTTGAGGGTCGTCGAGGACGACTCGCGCGGCTTGCTGACCATCAGCGCCGAGATGAACATCCGGCCGTTGCCGTACAGGATCTCGGAGTAGTCCTCGCTGAAGGAGTCCTCCGCGTCCCGCACCGACTTGTCCGACGGGTTCTCCATGAGGACCGTCGACTTCATCGTGCCGCCGTCGATCGAGACGACCTGACCGCCCTTGTCGTACGGCGGGACCTTGTACGCGATGAGGTTGCCGCCGTCCATGCGCAGCGGCACCAGCGTGTACCGGTCGCCGGCGTCCGCCTTGTCGGACGTCGTCTTCCCGGTGGCCAGGTCGAAGGAGACGATCTCGTTGGTCTCGTCGCCGTACTCCCCGGTGGAGCCCTCGTGCTCCTCGGTCGGCACGTAGAGCCGGTTGTTGCCGACGAGCACCTTGGAGCACGCCTCGACCTTGGTCGAGCGGCAGCGGGCCCCGTACCGCTCCGCGTCCGCCGCGATCTTGGCCTTCAGCTTGCCGGTCTTCTCGTCGATCGAGAAGAAGTCCGAGATGCCGCTGCCGTCACCGGCGGTGTCGCCGACGTCGGCCGCGACGACGAGCGGCTTGGTCGAGACGATCGCCGCGTACTCCACGCCCGCGGGCATCTTGTACTGCGAGATCGGCCGGCCCGTCATCGGGTCCAGGTTCTGGATGACGACGTAACGGGCGTCGTACGAACCGCACTTGCGGGCGGCGACGATGCCGGCGCCGCCGCCGTACCCCATGTCGTAGCAGTTGTTGGAGTCGACCGACGGCTTCCAGCGGGAGTTGCCGTTGGCCAGGTCGAAGGCGGCGCCGCCGTCCGTGCCTCCGGCCGCGACGGTCGTGCCGCTCAACGTGACCTCGCTGAACCGCGCCTTCTGGTCGCCGGCCGAACCGCCGGTGACCGACGTCGACCACACCAGCTTTCCGGCGGCCAGGTCGACCACGCCGACCTCGGTGCACGGCTGGTAGAACTTCGGCGCGACGCGCTTGGCGCCCTCGAAGAGGATCGCCACCTTGTTGTCCGCCGTGACGTGGCGCGAGGAGCCGCAGACCTGGCCCACGAGGGGCAGCGTCCACAGCGGCGTGCCCTTGTCGAGGTCGTGGGCGACGATCGAGTTGACGCCCGTCTTCACGAACGCCTTGTCCGTGATCCAGGAGCCGGTCACGTCCGTGAGGTCCTCGACCTTCGGCTTCGGCAGCTGGAAGGAGAGCTTGGACTGGGTGTTGGCGGGCACCTTCTCCTTGCCGTTGCCGCCGAGCCCGTTGCCCTTGTCCCCGCCCTGGCCCTGGGTCGAACCGGAGCCCTTGGCGCTGGGGTTCTCCTCGCCGTCGCCGGAGGCGGCGTACCAGATGCCGCCGCCGACGATCAGGGCGACCGCGACCACGGCGGCGATGATGATCTGCATCTGCGAGGACAGCTTCTTGCCGCCGCCGGCGGGCATCGGCGCCTGCGGGTACTGCGGCTGGGTCGGGTACCCGTACTGCGGCTGCCCCTGCTGCGGGTACCCGTACTGCTGCTGTCCCTGCTGCGGGTAGCCGTACTGCTGCTGCGGCTGCGTCGGCGGCTGCTGCGGGTACCCGTACTGCTGCGGCTGCGTGGGCGGCTGCTGCGGGTATCCGTACCCGGGCTGCTCCGGCGGCGGCGTGGGCGCGCCGAACCCGCCCGGCGGGGGGTCCTGGGGCGCGCCGAAGCCCCCCTGGGGCGGGCCGGGCGGCTGGTTCGGCGGGGGGCCCGGCGGCTGGTTCGGCGGCGGCGGTGGCTGGGTCATGGTGTGAGGTCCTCTGAGGTGTCGGAAGGAGGGCAGGGGATCGGTGTCACTTGCCGAAGGCCATCAGCGTCTCCCTCTTCCGTTCCTCGTCGTCGGTGCCCGCGATGATGGTCTGCACAAGGATGAGACGGCCGTCGAGATACAGCGCCGGAGAGGCGTAGTAGCGCGACGCGGCGCGCGCGGCGGCGCGCGGAACGCGGAGGAACTCGACGGCCTTGGTCGCGCCCGGCGCGACGGTGGCCAGGGAGCCGGGCTCGTCGATCAGCGCCTGCATCCGGACGACGAGCGAACCGCCCTCCATCCGCAGCGGCCAGGCCATGCGTCCCGGCATCCCGGGAATGTGCCGGACCACCTTGCCGCTGTCGAGGTCGAAGGCGACGATCTCGTTGGCCTTGCCCTTGGCGGGCGCGAGGGTGGAGATGTAGGCGGTGGAGTCGTCCGCGACGACCTGACAGCGCTGCAGGTTGCCGTCGTGGCTCGACTCGTCCGCGCACCCTTCGGCGTACTGGCCGTCGCCCTGGAGCGAGACGCGCTTCGAGCCGTCCTCGTTGAGGACGACGATGCCGTGGCCGCCCTGGGCACGGTAGGTGGCCGAGACGATGAGCGGCCGCACGGAGAGGACGTGGTCCACTCTGTAGCCGACCGGGAGCCGGTACTTCCAACGGGACTTGCCCGTCACCGGATCCACCTCGTGGATCTCCTCCTGCGGCTTGTCCGCGTCGGAGGTCTCGCAGGAGACCGCGGCGACCAGCTTGGGGCCGCCGGCGTACGCGTACGGCTGGCACGTGCTCTTGTCCCAGCGGCCGAACAGCTTCTTGCCGTCGCTGAGGCGGTAGCCGGTCGAGAACCCGTGCCGGCCGAAGGTGACCGTTCCCCCGCTCATGGCGATGGAGTAGTCGGTCGCCCAGTCGAACGTGTCCTCCTGCGGGACCTTCTGCTGCCACCCGAGCTTGCCCGCGCGCAGGTCGACCATCTGGAACCGGCGGCAGTCGCCGGACTCCGCGTGGAGCTTGTCCTTGAGGGCCAGGGCGATCTTCCCGTCCTCGGAGGGAAGGTGCGGCGCCTTGCAGATCTCGCTGTCCAGGGTCAGCCGCCACTTCACCGTGCCGTCCTTCGCCGAGACCGCGGTGACCGTGCGGTACATGCCGGTGACGACGGTGTCCCCGTCGACCCAGGGGCCGAAGATGAAGCCGCCGAGCTGGGGCACGTCGATGTCGTTCTTGCGGACCCAGAGGACGGAGGCGTCGCCGGGGCCGCGGCCCTTGTTGTAGGCGGCCGCGGCGTCGGTGTCGGGCCCGGGGGGACCCGAGGGCTTCGTCGTGGGCTTCGCCGTGGTGGGACCCGGGCTCGGGGACGCCTTGTCGTCCTTGCGCTCCCCGGTGCCGCCGAGGGCGTACCAGGTCACGCCGCCGACGGCGAGCAGCGCGGCCACGACGGCCGCGATCACGGCGGTCGTGCGGCGCTTCCCGCCGGCGGGCGGCTGCTCCCGCGTCGGCGGCTGCCCGGGAGCCGGCGGCGGGGCCGAGGGGGGCGACCCGTGCGGGTCGGGCTGCCCGCCCCCGTACGGGTTGAGCCGCCCGTACGGTCCGTGCGTCGGTACGGGCGGGCCCGGCTGCTGCGGAGTGCTCATCGGTGTCGGACCGTCACTTGCCGAAGGCCATCATCGTCTTGACTTCCTTCTCGGCCTTGTCGTTCGAGGCGCTCACCCGACCGCTGGCCAGCACGAACGTGCCGTTGCCGTAGGCGTAGCCCGCGTCGTAGAAGGTGTCCTCGACCTGCGCGGTCGCCGCCTGGTGCTGCAGCAGCATCTTCGGCGAGCCGCCGGTCGGCGCGAGGGTGGCGACGCCGCCGCCGGTGTCGTACGTGGGCTCCACGTAGAGCAGGACGTCCGCACCCTCCATACGCAGCGGGGTCATGGTCCGCTCGGCCGGGGCCGCGGCGCGCCACTTGGACTTGCCGGTGTTCAGGTCGAAGGCGACGACCGCGTTGGCCGTGCCGTAGGCGGCCTCGGTGGCCATGTAGAAGGTGTTGGCGTCGGCGGCCACGCCCGTGCAGCCCTGGAGGTTGCGGCCGAAGACGACGAACCCGCCGCCGCACTTGGGCGCGTACTTGTCCGTGCCGCCCTCGATCTGCGAGCGGAGCTTGCCGTCCGCGGTGACCGCGAAGACGGTCCACTTCTTCTCGTCACGCTGCTGGGCGGAGACGACCAGCGGGTTCACCGAGTAGACCTTGTCGACTTCCCAGTTGGGCTGGAGCTTGAAGGTCCACCGGGGCTTTCCGGTGTTCGGGTCGACCTCGCTGATCTGCTCCTGCTTGTTCTTGTAGTCGCTGGTCGGGCAGCTGGCCGCGGCGATCAGCTTGGAGCCGCCCGCGAACGCGTAGGGCTTGCAGCCGCTGGTCGGGCCGGTGAAGAGTTCGCGGCCGTCGGCGAGGGAGTAGCCGCGCGAGCTGCCGGTGCCGGCCGCGGTGACCGTGTTGCCGCTGATGGCGAGGGTGGTGTCGGACAGCGAGCTGAAGCCGGTGCCCTTGGGGACGGACTTCTTCCAGCCGACCTTGCCGGTCTTGAGGTCGACCTTCTGCAGCTCGGTGCACTTGGCGCGGTCGCCCGCGCTGTCGTTGACGCCGATGACGAGGCTGCCGTCGGTGGACGGCTCGGGGGCGGTCGCGCACAGCTCGAAGGGCAGGTCCAGGTGCCACTTGGCGGAGCCGTCGCTGAGGCTGTAGCCGTCGAGGCTCTTGTACATGCCCTTGACGACGACGTCGCCGACGATCCACGGGCCGAAGACGTCGGCGCCGTTGCGGGGCAGGTCGACGTTGTTCTTCAGCAGCCAGTTGATCTTCGCCTCGCCGGGCTTGCGGCCGGCGTTGAGGTCGTCCTCGGCGTTGCGGCCGTCGCCGCTGCCGTCGCCCTGGTCCACGGACTCGGTCGGCTTCGGGGTGCCGCTGGTCGCGGGCGGCTTGGCGACCGGCTCCTTCTCGTCGTCACCGCTGAGGGCGAACCAGGTGCCGCCGCCGATGACGAGGAGTCCGGCCACGGCCGCGGCGATGATGAGGCCCGGCTTGCCCTTGAACGGGTTGCCGCCACCGGAGGGAGTGGGGGCGGCGGCGTACTGGGGCTGGCCGGGGTAGCCGCCGTAGGGGCCGGGCTGCGGCTGACCGTACGGACCCGGCTGCTGGTTGTACGGGCCGGGCTGCGGCTGACCGTAGGGGCCGGGCTGCTGGTCGTACGGGCCGGGCTGCTGCGGGTAGCCGTAGCCGGGCTGGGGCGCCTGCTGCGGGTAGCCGTAACCGGGTTGCGCCGGCTGCGCTCCCGGGGCCTGGGGCGCGGAGGGCGCCCCCGCCTGGCCGGGCGCGGCCGGCGGCGGGCTCTGCGGAGCCTGCGGCGGGACCGGGGGCATCGGCGGGACGCCCTGTCCCGTGCCGTGGTCCTGCGGATCCTTCGGTGCGCCGAAGCCCGGCGGCTGGTTGCTGGGCGGCTGGGTCATCAGCGTTCCCCCTTGATGTGAGCGGGTTTTCTTTCTACCACTCCCGGGTTGGCGCAAAAGTGACCGGTCCGTCCCTTGTTCCCAAGGGAGGACCGGCCCGTGATGCCCTCGTTACGCGTCCTGCACGGGTTCTCTACGCGTCCTCGGCCAGTTCCAGCCAGCGCATCTCCAACTCCTCGCGCTCCCCCGCCAGTTCCCGCAGCTCCGCGTCCAGCTTTGCGACCTTCTCGAAGTCTGTGGCGTTTTCGGCGATTTGGGCGTGCAGCTTGGCCTCCTTGTCGGAGACCTTGTCGAGCTGCCGCTCGACCTTCTGCAGCTCCTTCTTCGCGGCGCGGGCGTCCGCGGCGGAGACACCGGGCTTCTGCGCGGTCTGCGCGGCGGCCGGCGTCGGCACCGACGCCTCGATCATCTTCTGGCGCCGCTCCAGGTACTCGTCGATACCGCGGGGCAGCATCCGCAGCGTCGCGTCACCGAGCAGCGCGAAGGTGCGGTCGGTGGTGCGCTCGATGAAGAACCGGTCGTGCGAGATGACGACCATCGAGCCGGGCCAGCCGTCGAGGAGGTCCTCCAGCTGGGTGAGGGTCTCGATGTCCAGGTCGTTGGTGGGCTCGTCGAGGAAGAGGACGTTCGGCTCGTCCATCAGCAGACGCAGCAGCTGGAGCCGGCGGCGCTCGCCGCCGGAGAGGTCGCCGACCGGCGTCCACTGCTTCTCCTTGGAGAAACCGAACTGCTCGCACAGCTGACCGGCGGTCATCTCCCGGCCCTTGCCGAGGTCGACCCGGTCGCGGATCTGCTGGACGGCCTCCAGGACCCGCAGTGTCGCGGGCAGCTCGGTGACGTCCTGGGAGAGGTAGGCGAGCCGTACGGTCTTGCCGACGACGATCTTCCCGTCGACGGGCTGGACCTCGCCCTGGGTGACGGCCGCGTCGGCGAGCGCCCGCAGCAGGGAGGTCTTGCCGGCGCCGTTGACGCCGACGAGGCCGATGCGGTCGCCGGGGCCGAGCTGCCAGGTGAGGTGCTTGAGCAGCGTCTTGGGACCGGCGGTGACGGTGACGTTCTCCAGGTCGAAGACCGTCTTGCCGAGCCGGGCGTTGGCGAACTTCATCAGCTCGGAGGTGTCGCGCGGCGGCGGCACGTCGGCGATCAGCTCGTTGGCGGCCTCGATGCGGTAGCGGGGCTTGGAGGTACGGGCGGGGGCGCCGCGCCGCAGCCAGGCGAGCTCCTTGCGCATCAGGTTCTGCCGCTTGGCCTCCTCGGTCGCCGCGATGCGCTCGCGCTCGGCGCGGGCGAAGACGTAGTCGGAGTAGCCGCCCTCGTACTCGTGCACGTCGCCGCGCTGCACGTCCCACATGCGGGTGCAGACCTGGTCGAGGAACCAGCGGTCGTGCGTGACGCAGACGAGCGCGGAACGGCGCTCCTGGAGGTGCTTGGCGAGCCAGGCGATGCCCTCGACGTCGAGGTGGTTGGTGGGCTCGTCGAGGACGATCAGGTCCTGGTCCTCGATGAGCAGCTTGGCGAGCGCGATCCGGCGGCGCTCGCCGCCGGAGAGCGGGCCGATGACGGTGTCGAGGCCCTGCTCGAAGCCGGGCAGGTCGAGCCCGCCGAAGAGTCCGGTGAGGACGTCGCGGATCTTGGCGCTGCCGGCCCACTCGTGGTCGGCCATGACACCGATGACCTCGTGCCGGATGGTGGCCTTCGGGTCGAGGGAGTCGTGCTGGGTGAGCACCCCGAGCCGCAGCCCGCCGCTGTGCGTGACACGCCCGGTGTCGGCCTCCTCCAGTTTGGCGAGCATCCGGATGAGCGTGGTCTTCCCGTCACCGTTGCGGCCCACGACGCCGATCCGGTCGCCCTCGGAGACGCCGAGCGAGACACCGTCGAGCAGGGCACGTGTGCCGTACACCTTGCTGACGGCCTCGACATTGACCAGGTTGACGGCCACTTTGACTCCTGAAGCGGGGAAGGGAACGACGTCCAAGGGTAGACGCCGGGCCGGTGCGACGGCGTACGGCGTTCCTCCCCGGGCCCCGCCCCGCGCGGGACACGCTCAGCAGCGGGCGAGGGCGCCGCTTCCGCCGGTGGTCTTGTCGGCGAACACCCAGCCCTCGGTCTCCGTGTTCTGGATGCGGGCGTAGATCCACTTGTTGCCGTGGGCGTTGGTGACGTAGCAGTGGTAGTACACCTTCACGCCGGACTTGACCGAGGTCACCCAGCCGCAGTCCGAGTACGGACCGGTGTAGAGGTGGGAGTTCTGGGAGAGGTACCCGTAGCCGTCGCTGCGGTTCGCGTGGGCCCATCCGGTGCATGCCGTGGGCACCGGGGTGGGCTTCGCCGTGGCGCTGGGCGAGGCGGTCGGCGTCGGCTCGGCGGAAGCGCTCGGGGACGCGGCCGGCTTGCCGCCTGCCCCGTCGCCGGGCGTCGTCGCGACGGGACCGGGCTCCCCGTCTCCGTCCGAGGGGGTGCCGGAAGGCGTCGTGCCGGGGCTCATGGACGTCAGGTCCCCGGGGGAGGTCGGGCCGTCGCCCGAGCCGCCCGCCGCCGGCACGTCGCCGTCGGCCGGGGCGCTCGCCGTGGGGCGCGCCGCCTGCGGGTCGCCTTCCGGCTCGCTCCCGGTGTTCATCAGGCCGTAGGCGGCACCGCCGCCGACGAGGACGGTGGCGACCGCCGCCGCGACGACGCTTCGGGTACGACGGCGGCGCGCGCGGACGGTCGCGGTAGGCGTCCCGGGGCCCTCCGCGCTCCCGGCGGGCGGGCCGGCCGGATGGCCCGGCTGCCCGGCGCCGGGCGCACCGGGCTGCGGGAACGGCGCGGGAGCGGGGCCGAAGGCGGCGGGACCGAAGCCGCCGGGCGGGGTGGCGGGGCCGGGCGCCGGAGCCGGTGCGGGAGCGGGCGCCGGCGGCACGGGGGCTGCGGCCGGGGGCACGGGAGCGGGCGTCACGGGGGCTTGCGGAGTCCGCGCGTACCCCGGCGCGGAGGGCATGCCGCGGCCCGCGGCGACCGCCTCCAGCATCCCCCGCGCCTGCGCGGCGTCGGGCCGGTGGTGGGGGTCCTTGGCCATCAGCGCCCACAGCACCGGAGCGAGCGGGCCCGCTCGCACGGGCTCCGGCAGCGGCTCGGTGACGATCGCCGACAACGTGGACCAGGCCGACGTGCGGTGGAACGGCGAGGTGCCTTCCACCGCCGCGTACAGCGTCATGCCGAGCGACCAGATGTCCGAGGCGGGGCCGGGTTCCTGCCCCTGGGCGCGCTCCGGCGGCAGATAGTCGAGGGACCCGACGAGCTGGCCGCTCTGGGTCAGTTTGGCCATGGCGTCGTCGCCGGAGGTCTCCATCGTGGCGATGCCGAAGTCGGTGAGGACGATCCTCCCCCAGCCTCCGGCCGGGCCGTTCCGCTCGCCCCGCTCCAGCAGCACGTTCCCCGGCTTGACGTCCCGGTGCAGGACTCCGGCCCGGTGCGCCGCGTCGAGCGCGTCCATCAGTTCGGCGCCGATGGCGGCCGCCTCGCGCGGGTCCAGCGGGCCGCGCCGCGACAGCACGTCGTCGAGGGAGGGCCCGTCGACGAGTTCCATGACGATGACCGGCAGCCCCCGCTCCTCGACCACGTCGTGCACGGTGACCACGCCGCGGTGCCGGACACGGGCGGCGGCCTGCGCCTCCCGCTGCATCCGCTCCCGCAGATCGGTCAGTTCGGTGGCCGAGGCGTCGGTGTAGGCCCGCAGCACCTTGACGGCGACCTCACGGTTCAGCACCTGGTCCACCGCGCGGGCGACCACACCCATGCCGCCTCGGCCGATCATCGCGGTCACGCGGTATCGCCCGCCCAGTACCTCGCCGACCAGGTCCGCGCCGTTCGCCCCCGTCACCTCTCACACCCCGTCCGTCGCACTGTTCGGCTTCGCCATCGCAATCCAGCGTAGGGGTACGCCTGCATGCGCGTGCGCACGGGCCCGCCCCCGGGGGCACGGCCGGGCCTCGCGGCGGAAGCCGAACCCCCGACTCGTGGCAGGTTCCCTCAACGGCCTTCTCCGTCAGCGCGCTTGACCCGGAATCAGTGCACTCGCACCCTTCGCACGCGGCCCGCCCGTTCGACCAGGAGCCAGCCGGCCAAGGCCATCGCGACCGCCGCCGGGGCGGTGACCTCGACCGCTATCAGCGTCGCCGAGCGGCCCTCCAGGAGGCCCCCGAAGCCGACCATGGAGAGGCCGAGGACGCCGAAGAGCGCCAGGGTGATGCCGACGGCGGCGACCGGACCGCCGTCGCCGGTCGCGGGAGCGGCGGGGGCGGGGCGCTCGAAGCGGCGGAAGGCGGCGACGAGCAGGGCCGTGAGGACGGCCGCGGCGGCGATACGGAGCGGCAGCTGGGCCCACCAGGCCCCGGTCGCGGGCGCGGGCAGCGTCACGTCGAGCGCCAGGAGCGCGCCGTACACGCCGAGCATCGCGGTCAGGTGCCACAGGAAGGCGGTCATGGCGATCCCGTTGGCCGCGACGACCTTGTGCCAGACGCCCGCGCGGGCCGCGAACCGGGCACCGGGGCCGCGCAGCAGCTCCACCGCGCCGACCAGCCACAGGCCGTGGGCCAGCAGGGCCAGCGTCGGCGGCGCCATGTTGGAGACCTTCTCCCCGGGCATTCCGACCATCGAGAGCGGATACGGCCCGAGGGCGACGAGGAGGCCCGCGCCGAGCAGGCCGCCCGCGGCGAGCACGGCCGGGCGGCGGATCATGCCGTCGGCCCTGAGGAAGCCGAGCTGGTGGACCGCGAGCCAGACGAAGGCGAAGTTGAGGAACTCGACGAAGGGCACGTCGCCCGCGAACCGCAGGACGTCCACGGCGACCGCCCCGCCCGCGAGCGCGGCGAACGCGCCCCACCCCCAGCGCTCGTGGAGCTTCAGGAGCGGCGGGGTGAAGGCCACCATGGCGAGGTAGATGCCGATGAACCACAGCGGCTGGGTGACGAGGCGCAGCGCGACACCGGTCAGACCGCCGTCGCCCGCGCCGAGGAGCTGGACGACGAGCGCGACGGCACCCCACACCCCGACGAACACCATCGTCGGCCGCAGCAGCCGCTGGAGCCGGGCGCGCAGGAAGGCGGCGTAGCGCGGGCGCGAGCGGTGGGCGAGCGCGTGCGCGAAGCCGCCCACGAAGAAGAACACCGGCATGACCTGGAGCGCCCAGGTCACCGCCTGGAGCTCCGGGACGACGGCCAGCAGATTCCCCACCGACCCGTCGGTGGTCACCGCCGCCATCAGCCAGTGGCCGAGGACGACGACGCCGAGCGAGGCGACCCGCAGCAGGTCGACGTACCGGTCCCGCGTCGCGGGCGTGGCGGCGGCGAGCTCCCTGGCACTGACTGCGCTGTTTCCCATGGGGGCACCGTCCCGCGGACGGCCGCCGGTCCGTCAGGGCGCGGATACTCAACCGCTCCTGAGTACCCCCGGCCCACCGCGCCCGCCGGGCCGACGACGCCCGAGGAGGCCGACGCGGCCGGAGCGGGGCGACGGAAGCAGGGGCGGGGGCGGCGGAAGCAGGGCGGCGGGAGCAGGGCGGCGGGAGCAGGGCGGCGGGAGCAGGGCGGGGGCGGCGGGAGCAGGGCGGGGGCGGCGGAAGCGGGGGCGGCGGGAGCGGGGGCGGCGGGAGCGGGGGCGGCGCGGGTACGAGGGGGCCTGGGGCGGGCTACGGCCGGGACAGGACCGTCGCGCCGGGGGCCGCCGACGTGGCGACGCGGGCCGTGCGGCAGGTGCCGGAGGCGATCAGAGCGGCCGCCACGGCGTCCGCCGCCTCCGCGTCCTTGACCAGGAACGCCGTCGTCGGGCCCGAGCCCGAGACGAGGCTCGCCAGGGCGCCCGCGGCCGTGCCGGCCTCCAGGGTGGCGTTCAGGGCGGGCCGCAGGGAGAGGGCGGCCGGCTGGAGGTCGTTGGCCAGGGCGCTGGCGAGGGCGGTCACGTCGCCGGTGCGCAGGGCCTCCAGGAGCACGGGGGAGGCGGCGGGCTCGGGCACGTCCACGCCCGCGGTGAGGCGGTCGAACTCGCCGAACACCACCGGGGTCGAGAGCCCGCCGTCCGCGACGGCGAACACCCAGTGGAACGTGCCGCCGACCGGAAGCCCGGTCAGCCGCTCTCCGCGTCCGAGACCGAGCGCCGCCCCGCCGACCAGGCTGAACGGAACGTCGCTGCCGAGTTCGGCGCAGATCTCCAGGAGCTCCGCGCGCGAGGAGTTCAGGCCCCACAGCGCGTCGCATGCGAGCAGGGCGCCCGCGCCGTCCGCGCTGCCGCCCGCCATGCCGCCGGCGACCGGGATGTCCTTGTCGATGTGCAGGTGCACGTCCGGGGAGATGCCGTGCCGGGCGGCGAGCAGCTCCGCCGCGCGCGCGGCGAGGTTCGTCCGGTCCAGCGGGACCTTGTCCGCGTCCGGCCCCTCGCAGGTGATCGTCAGCTCGTCCGCGGGCACCGCCGTGACCTCGTCGGCGAGGGAGACGGCAAGGAAGACGTTCGCCAGGTCGTGGAAGCCGTCGGGGCGCGCCGCGCCGACGGCCAACTGGACGTTGACCTTCGCGGGCACCCGCACGGTGACGCGCCGGCCGGCCTCCGGCCCCCGCGGGGCCGCGCCGATGGGGTCCTTCCGCTCCGCGCCGTCCGCCCCGGCGCCGTTCCGCGTGCCCTGTCCCGCACCCGTACCGCTCACGCCTTCGCCTCCGCGATCCGGGCGAACTCCTCGACCGTCAGTGCCTCGCCCCGCGCCTGCGGCGAGATCCCGGCCTTCACCAGCGCCTCCTCCGCCGCCGCGGGCGAGCCCGCCCAGCCGGCGAGCGCGGCCCGCAGGGTCTTGCGGCGCTGCGCGAAGGCCGCGTCGACGACCGCGAAGACCTCCGCCTTGGACGCGGTGGTCGCCAGCGGCTCCTTGCGGCGGACCAGCGAGACGAGACCCGAGTCGACGTTCGGCGCGGGCCAGAAGACGTTCCGGCCGATCGCGCCGGCCCGCTTGACCTCGGCGTACCAGTTCGCCTTCACCGACGGCACGCCGTACACCTTGTTCCCGGGCTTCGCCGCGAGCCGGTCGGCGACCTCCGCCTGGACCATGACCAGGGTCCGGTCGATCGTGGGGAAGCGGTCCAGCATGTGCAGCAGCACCGGCACGGCCACGTTGTACGGGAGGTTCGCGACGAGCGCGGTGGGCGGCGGGCCCGGCAGCTCCTGGACGTGCATCGCGTCGGAGTGGACCAGCGCGAAGTGGTCCGTCCTGCCCGGCAGCCGGGCGGCGATCGTCGACGGCAGCGCCGCCGCCAGGACGTCGTCGATCTCGACGGCCGTCACGTGGTCCGCGGACTCCAGGAGTGCCAGGGTCAGCGAGCCGAGCCCGGGGCCCACCTCCACGACCACGTCGTCGGGGCGCACGTCGGCCGTGCGGACGATCCGCCGGACCGTGTTGGCGTCGATGACGAAGTTCTGGCCCTTCTGCTTCGTGGGGCGCACGCCGAGGGCGGCGGCCAGTTCACGGATGTCGGCGGGGCCGAGGAGGGCGTCGGGGCCTTCGGGGCCGGTGGTGGTGCTCACCGGTACAGCCTAGCGAGGTCGTGAGGGCTCACCGGTAGAGCCTTCGCCCGCAGTGCGGCCACGGACTCGCGCCGCGCTGCACGTAGAGCTTCTTCGCCCGGTAGGTCTGCTCCGAGGCGGGCGCGTTCTGGGCGGTCCCGCTGCCGCCGAGCGACCGCCAGGTGCCGGGGTCGAACTGGTAGAGCCCGCCGTACGTCCCCGAGGGGTCGACCGCGTTCGGCCGGCCGCCGGACTCGCAGGCCGCGAGTGCGCCCCAGTCGAGGCCGTCCGCGCCGGTCACCGACGAGGGCAGCGGCCGGGTGCCGACCTTCACCTTGCGGGTGACGGGCTCGCGCACGATCTCCTCGCCGATCCTCTTCGGCTTCTGCCTGACGCCGTTGACGGTCCGCAGGGCGTAGGTGACGCGGCGCACGCCGCGCACCCCCTGCTGTTCGACGACCTCCGTGCCCGCGAAGAGGTCGGGGTCCCGGGTCCTCTCGACGGCGTAGGGGATCGGCTCCTCGCGGACCTCCTTGGTGCCGGTGATCCGCATGACGGTGATCGTCTGGCCGTCGCGCGGGAAGGAGCTGGGCGGTACGGAGGTGGTGTCCTGGCCGGAGAGGGCGATGCCTGCCTCCTCGACGGCCTCGCGGACGGTGGCCGCGTTGGTGCGCAGGGTCCGCGCGCGGCCGTCGGCGAGGAGGGTGACGGTCCGCTCGGTGCGGACGTCGAGGGCGAGGCCCCCGCGGGAGATGGGGGCGGAGCGGGAGACCGAGAGGTAGGCGCCCTCGGCGCGGACGCCGAGCTGGCGCAGGGCTCCGTCGACGGTCCTGGCCGTGGTCCACACCTGGCGGCGCTGCCCGTCGAGGGTGAGGGCGACGGGCCGGCCGTAGCGCACCACGACCTCGTCGCCGCTGGCCAGGTCCTCGCCGGGCCCCGGGGCGACGATGTCGTGGGAGCCGACGACCAGGCCCTCGTCGGCGAGGAGTTCCTCGACGTCGTCGGCGAAGGTGTGCAGGGTGCGCGGTACACCGTCGACGGAGAGCCGGATCGCCTTGTCGTTGGCGACGAAGGCGCTGGTGCCGCCGGCGAGGAAGGCGACGACGAGGGCCTGCGGGACGATGCGCCGCAGCCCCTCGGCGGGGCCGGGCCTGGCCTTGCGGCGGCGGGCCGCGCGCCGTGCCCCGGCGCGGCCCGCCGCCCGTCCGGGGACCTGTCCGGCGGCCTGGTCGGCGGGCCGGCCGGGGATCTGGCCCGGGAGGACGAGCGGGGCGACCTGGGTGGGCTGCTCGTGGACGGACAGGTCCACGAGCGGGGCGGCCTGGGTGGGCTGCTCGTGGACGGACAGGTCCACCGCCCGTCGTCCGGCTCGGTGACTGCCCTGGGAAGTGCTCACGAGGCCGGGACCCTAGCCCCGGCGGCGATCACTCTCCAAAACCACTCGGCTACGACACGTAACCGTTATGCATCAGTAATCGAAGGCGGTGGCCGTGTTCACGGCGATCGCCTCGCAGAGCTCCTCCTCCGCGATCCCGCGCACGGCCGCCATCGCCCGGACGGTGACCGGGATCAGGTACGGCGCGTTCGGCCGTCCGCGATACGGCGCGGGGGTGAGGAAGGGGGCGTCCGTCTCGACGAGGACGAGGCCCAGCGGGGCGACGGCGAGGGCGTCGCGCAACGGCTGCGCGTTCTTGAAGGTCATGTTGCCGGCGAAGGACATGTAGTAGCCCTTCGCGGCGCAGATCTCGGCCATCTCCGCGTCGCCGGAGTAGCAGTGGAAGACGGTCCGCTCCGGCGCGCCCTCCTCGTCCAGGACGCGCAGGACGTCGGCGTGGGCCTCGCGGTCGTGGATGACGAGCGCCTTGCCGTGCCGCTTGGCGATCTCGATGTGGGCGCGGAAGGAGCGCTCCTGGGCGGCCATGCCCTCGGGACCGGTACGGAAGTGGTCGAGGCCGGTCTCGCCGACGGCGCGGACGTACGGCAGGGCGGCCAGCCGGTCGATCTCGGCGAGGGCCTCGTCCAGGGCCGCGTCCCCTCCGGCCTCCCTGGCGCCCTGTCGGGACCAGCCGTCCGGGTCGCCGAGCACGATCCGGGGGGCCTCGTTGGGGTGGAGGGCGACGGCGGCGTGCACGTTCTCGTGGGCCGCGGCGGTCTCGGCGGCCCACTGGGAGCCCTTGAGGTCGCAGCCGACCTGGACGACGGTGGTGACGCCGACGGCGGCGGCCTTGGTGAGGGCCTCCTCGACGGTGCCGGACTGCATGTCCAGGTGGGTGTGCGAGTCCGCCACCGGCACGAGGAGGGGCTCGGGCAGCGGCGGCGGGGCGTCCTTGGAACTCATGACCCCGATCGTACGAGGGGCCATGAGTTCACTCGCGGTGGCCTGCGGGTCACCCGGCCCGCGGGCCGGGTGACCGTCGGTGGATCCGGAGCCGGAGCTACGAAGCCGGGGGCTTGCGGTGGAACAGGGCCGACAGATGGCGCCTGCGGGATTCCTTGACGTACACCGGGCCGGGAGCCTCCCCCTCGGGTGCCTCGCCCCGTTCGAGGTCCTGTCCGATCGGCCCGGCCAGGCCGATCGGGCCGGCGGGCGTGACCGGCCGCTTCGCCCCCGTCGGTTCGGCGGCACCGGCCGCGCGCGGATGGTAGGCCTGTTCCCACGAGTCCAGGACCGAGGAAACCTGGCCCGCACGCATGATGCGGACGACATGGCCGCCGCAGTTCATGCAGGTCGGGCTGGACAGCGGCGAGGGGACCCGTTCGCCGCCGGCCTTGTAGACGATGAATTCCTGGCCGGCCGCGTCGACGTGGTGCTCGATGTCGTACGCCTGCTCCCAGCCGTACCCGCACCTCATGCACGCGAAGGCGTACGCCTCGTGGGCGACGGGTATGCCGGTGCCGGTGATCTCACTCATGCCAGCTCCTCTCCACTGATCCCAGTGGACGCCTTTTGGGGCCGGAGCGCATCAGCGCCGGGCGAACAATGGAACGCCTTTTTGCGTTCCCTTGCTCTCAGGCCCTCAGGAGGCCCGCCGCACGGGTTTCGCTTTGCCTTTCACGATAGCTCTTTACCTTTTCCGGGGCCCGTCGCAGCCGCGTTCTTTGCCGCGACGACGGCATCGAACACCTCGCGCTTGGGAAGGCCCGCCTCGGCCGCGACCGCGGCGATCGCCTCCTTGCGCCGCTCCCCCGCCTCCTCGCGCACCCGCACCCTGCGCACCAGTTCCTCGGCGTCCAGTTCGGCGGGGGCGGCCTCCGGGGCGCCCTCGACGACGACGGTGATCTCGCCCCGTACGCCGTCCTTCGCCCACGCGGCGAGGTCGGCGAGCCCGCCGCGCTTGACCTCCTCGTACGTCTTGGTGAGCTCGCGGCAGACGGCGGCCCTGCGCTCGGCGCCGAAGACCTCGGCCATCGCGGCGAGGGTGTCGTCGAGCCGGTGCGGGGCCTCGAAGTAGACGAGGGTCCTGCGCTCGTTCTCGACCTCGCGCAGCCGGCCGAGCCGCTCGCCGGCCTTCCTCGGCAGGAAGCCCTCGAAGCAGAAGCGGTCCACGGGCAGCCCGGACAGGGCCAGCGCGGTCAGCACGGCGGAGGGCCCGGGGACGGCGGTGACCTTGATGTCCTGCTCGACGGCGGCGGCGACGAGCCGGTAGCCCGGGTCGGAGACGGACGGCATCCCGGCGTCGGTGACGAGCAGCACCCGCGCGCCGCCGGCGAGCGCCTCGACCAGTTCGGGCGTACGGGCGGACTCGTTACCCTCGAAGTAGGACACGATCCGGCCGGAGGTGTGCACGCCGAGGGCGCGGGTCAGGCCGCGCAGCCGCCGGGTGTCCTCCGCCGCGACGATGTCCGCGGTCTCCAGTTCGGCCGCGAGCCGCGGCGGCGCGTCGCCGATGTCCCCGATGGGTGTCCCTGCAAGTACCAGCGTTCCTGTCACATGGGTCATCCTCCCAGCCCGGACAGGCGACTCGCACAGGCACGTTCCCTACGATGGCGCGGTGACCAGTACCGCACCCGAGACCCTGCAGGGTCAGCACGCCGTGGAAGAGCCCCCGTCGTGGCAGCAGCGTCTGCGGCGCTTCGGCTACACGCCGCCCGCTTCGAGGGCCGCAGGGCCGGGGCTGCGGGAGCGGCTCGTGCCGTCGTACACACGCCCGTCGCAGCGGCTGTGGTCGCTGATGGGGATCGCTCCCGGCGCCGCGGACACGATCTGGCGGCTCGCCGCCTGGGGCGGTCCGCTGCTGGTGGCGCTGCTGGCGGGACTGCTGCGGTTCTGGAACCTGGGCAAGCCGAACGCGGTGATATTCGACGAGACGTACTACGCCAAGGACTCCTGGGCCCTGATCAACCAGGGCTACGAGGGGGCGTGGCCGAAGGACATCGACAAGTCGATCCTCGCCGACCCGAACGCGGTCGCGATCCCCACCGAGCCCGGTTACGTGGTCCACCCGCCGATGGGCAAATGGGTCATCGGCCTGGGTGAGAAGATCTTCGACTTCACCCCGTTCGGCTGGCGGTTCATGGTGGCGCTGCTCGGCACCCTCTCGGTGCTGATGCTGTGCCGGATCGGACGGCGGCTGTTCCGCTCGACGTTCCTGGGGTGTCTGGCCGGCCTGCTGCTCGCGGTGGACGGTCTGCACTTCGTGATGAGCCGTACGGCCCTGCTCGACCTGGTGCTGATGTTCTTCGTGCTCGCCGCCTTCGGCTGTCTGGTCGTCGACCGCGACCGGTCGCGGCGGAGGCTGGCGGGGTCGCTGCCGGTGGACGAGGAGGGGGTCCTGCGCCCGGACGTCGACGTGGCGGAGACCCTGCGGCTCGGCTGGCGTCCGTGGCGGCTCGCGGCGGGGGTGATGCTGGGGCTCGCGGCGGCGACGAAATGGAACGGCCTGTACGTGATGGTGGCCTTCGGGCTGCTGACGGTCCTGTGGGACGTGGGCGCCCGGCGCACGGCGGGCGCGGTCCGGCCGTACGCCGCGGTGCTGCGGCGGGACACGGTCCCGGCGTTCGTCTCGGTGGTGCCGGTGGCGCTCGTCACGTACCTGGTGACGTGGACCGGCTGGATCGTCACGGACAAGGGGTACTTCCGCAACTGGGCGGCGGAGCAGGACAAGCTGAACGGCGGCGGGACCTGGGCGTTCCTGCCGGACTGGCTGCGCAGCCTGTGGCACTACGAGACCGAGGTCTACAAGTTCCACGTGGGTCTGAACTCGCCGCACACGTACGAGTCGAACCCGTGGAGCTGGATCGTCCTGGGCCGTCCCGTCTCGTACTTCTACGAGTCCCCGTCACCGGGGACGGCGGGCTGCCCCGCGAACGCGACGGAGAAGTGCGCCCAGGAGGTCCTGGCCCTCGGCACACCGCTGCTGTGGTGGGCGGCCTGCTTCGCGATCCTGTACGTCCTGTGGCGCTGGGCCTTCCGCCGGGACTGGCGGGCCGGCGCGATCGCGTGCGGAATCGCGGCGGGCTGGCTGCCGTGGTTCCTCTATCAGGAACGCACCATCTTCCTTTTCTACGCGGTGGTGTTCGTGCCGTTCCTGTGTCTCGCGGTGACGATGATGATCGGCGCGATGATCGGCCCACCGGGCTCTTCGGAAAGGCGCCGGACCTTCGGGGCCGTGGGGGCGGGAGTTCTCGTCCTTCTCATCGTCTGGAATTTCATCTATTTCTGGCCGATCTACACGGGAACGTCGATTCCTATGGACCAGTGGCGGAACCGGATGTGGCTGGACACGTGGGTTTAGCAGGGCGGGGGCATCAGGAGGGCGGCGCCCGTGGCTGAGGAATGGGATGTGCGGCAGCTGACGGCAGACGGATTCGACCGCGTCTACGTCGAGTTGGACTGGTACGACGGCCTGGCCGCCGGGCTGGTCGACATCATCGGGGTCCCCCACTACTTCCAGCGTCACGACGTCGACTTCTCCGTGGCCCCGGAGAACTACTTCGTATGGCCGGCGGACGCGGCGTCGGTCGCGCTGGAGCGGGAACAGTGGGCCATCTTCGTCGACTGGCACAACCGCTTCGAGCAGGGGACAGCGAGCGGCGCACAGCACCCGGGGATCGGAGGCGTCGACGCTCGGTACGACGAGCTGACGGCATTGCTCTCCTCCCGACGGCACGCACCCTCCGACGCAAAGCTGCTGCGGGCCGAATGGCGCCTCGACGACGGGGCCCGCTACCGCGTGGACGGGCTCGACGTCTGGGTGAGATGGCATGAGCCGACGGCGCAGCCAGGGACGTGATCACGGCCCAGGGACGGCCCAGCAGCCGCCGTACGGCCCTGATCGGCAGCTCCGCCGCCGGCCAGGGCCGTACGGGCCTTGACCCGCGAGGCTTCATCTACGGCCGATCCACACGGGCACGTCGATTCCGACGGACCAGTGGCGGAACCTGGCCCTGTGGCCCCGTGAGCGACCGGCGGTGGCCGCCGGGACCGGCCGGACGAGTCCCGCCCCTACTGCCCGGGGCAACGGTGTCAGCCCACAGAACTAAGGTTGCCGACCACTGACCTCAGGGGGCTTCACCATGGGCATTCATCCCGACGTCGCCGTCCTGCTCGACCTTGTGCCGGCAGACTTCGCGGGCGGCGAGCAGATCGACTGGGCTGCGGCCGAGCTTGGGCTGGGCGCCAGGTTGCCCAGCGACTACAAGGCTCTGCTGGACACGTACGGCGTGGGCGATATCGGGGAGCTCGTCATTCTGCCCCCACTCCCGAGTGACGTGCGTGGGTGGGAAGGGTGTCACATCGGGGCCCAGACGGACGGCCTGCGCGAGCTGTGGGAGTACGACACGGGAGTGCCAGGCGTGACGCTGGGTGCCGATGCTGTCCTGCCCTGGGGTTCCGGAATGAACGCCAACGAGATGGCTTGGCTCATGAACGACCCGGATCCTGACACGTGGCCTGTCATAGCCTGGCGCCGACACCACCTGTGGGGTGAGTCGCCGTGGGCCCTGTTCGACTGCAACATGGTCCAGTTCATCACCCGTATGATGCTGGGCCAATTCGACTCCTGCCCTCTCGGCGATGAGTCGCTCTGGAAGCGGACAGACACATTCGTCAGCTGGCGAGAGCAACACCGACGGCTCAGGGCCGGACTGGATCCTTGTACAGGCGAGCCCGATCCCTACGCCCACTTGTACCCCATCACCGAGGACTGGCCCTGACCAGGCCCGGAGCCAGATCGCGAGGGCTGTCGCGGTGCCGCGGAAGACGTAGCCGCGTTTGTTGGCGAGTGGCAACAGCCCGGGATTGCTTCAGGCGGTTCACGGCCGGCTCAAGCACTCGGCCTCGGCGATGGCCGCGCCCTCTCGCGGGGGGGGGCGAGCGCCCTCCAGGGCGTGTCCGGTCTGAGCGAGGTTCCATGCGGGAGTGGTCAACCGGGTGGATCTGTACGACTGCTGGTCCGCGCAGGAGAGGAGGCATTCGCCGACGGAATTGCCCATCTGTTCGGTCATGCTGAATGCCCGTGAGGTGCGGGTCCGTGTGGACGTCACCGAACCGGGAGGCTCGTGGGGTCCCGTTCCGGTAACAACCGTCACCCCCGTCACACCTGTCACCTAGGCTGCCATGATCGCCTGGGGAGGGGAGCGCGGTCGTGCGCAGTGGAGCGAAAGTGGCCATCGTCGGGGGCGTCTTCGTCGTCGTCGCGGGTGGGGTTCTGTACGGGGGCTACACCCTGGCCGGCGGGATCAACGACGGTTCGGGCGTGGGCACCCAGGGGGCCTCGGAGAAGAGATCCGGGCCCGTCACGGGGGACGAGGTCGAGAGCGCCGCGAAGGAGTTCCTGGCCGCCTGGGCCGCGGGTGAGTCCGACCGCGCCGCGCAGGCGACCAACAACCCCGTCGAGGCCGGGCCCGCCGTGCTGAACTACCGCGAGGGGGCGAAGGTCTCCAAGGCAGAGATCACCCCGGGCAAGGCGGTCGGCACGACGGTGCCGTTCACGGTGAACGCCACCGTGACGTACGAGGGGCAGTCGAAGCCCTGGACGTACACCTCGGAACTGACCGTGGTGCGCGGGATGACCACCGGGCGGCCGCTGGTCGAGTGGAAGCCCGGCGTCATCCACCCGAAGCTGACCGCGGACTCGAGCCTGCGCACCGGCGCGGCGAAGACGGGCGCCGTCAAGGCGGTGGACCGCAAGGGCGTCGAGCTGACCAAGGAGAAGTACCCCTCGCTCGGGCCGATCCTGGACCAGCTGCGCGACAAGTACGGGACGACGGCCGGCGGCACGCCCGGTGTCGAGACCTTCATCCAGTCCGACACCGAGGGCGTGCCCGACACCACCCTGGTGACGCACGTCCCGGGCAAGCCCGGGCGGCTGGAGACGACCATCGACGCGACCGTCCAAGCGGCGGCCGAGCGGTCGGTGAAGAAGTACGGGCAGGCGTCGGTCGTGGCGATCAAGCCGTCGACGGGCGAGGTGCGGGCGGTCGCCAACAGCCCGTCCGCGGGCTTCAACACGGCCTTCGAGGGCAAGCAGGCGCCCGGTTCGACCCTGAAGATCGTCACGGCGGCGATGCTCCTGGAGAAGGGCCTCGTCACGGCGAACGGGTCCGCCCCGTGCCCGAAGGACGTCATGTACTACGGCACCTCCTTCCACAACCTCGACGGCTTCGCCCTGGGCGACGTGCCCTTCTCGCGGAGCTTCGCCAAGTCCTGCAACACCGCCTTCATCAAGCTGATCGACGACGTCGACGACGACTCCGCGCTCGGCAAGGAGGCCCAGGACGTCTTCGGGATCGGCCTGGAGTGGAAGACGGGCATCGTCTCCTTCGACGGTGCCGTCCCCGAGGCGACGCAGGGCGTGGCGGCGGCGCAGTACATCGGGCAGGGCACGGTGCAGATGAACGTGCTCAACATCGCCTCGATCACCGCCACCGCGAAGTACGGGACGTTCAAGCAGCCCTTCCTGGTGTCCAGGAAGGTGGACGACCGGACCTTCGCCGAGGCCTCGCGTTCGCTGCCGGACTCCGTGGCCCGCCAGCTGCGCGCGATGATGAAGGCGGCGACGGTCGGCGAGGGCACCGCGGCGCGGGCGATGGCGTCGGTCGGCGGGGTCAAGGGCGCGAAGACGGGCTCGTCGGAGGTCGACGGCCAGTCCACCTCGAACAGCTGGTTCACCGGCTACTCCGACGACCTGGCCGCCGCGGCCGTCGTGCAGGAGGGCGGGCACGGCGGTGACGCGGCGGGCCCGGTGGTCGCGAGCGTGCTGCGGGCGGGCTGAGCCCCGGATCGGCCCCGGCCCCTCGGGCGGAGCCCGGAGGGCCGGAGCCCGGAGGGCCGGAGCCCGGAGGGCCGGAGCCCGGAGGGCCCGAGGGGTCGAGGCCGGAGGGCCAGGGCCACCCGTGGGAGGGTCCGCGGGGTCGAGGCCGGAGGGGCCGGGGCCGCTCCTGGGAGGGTCCGAGGGGTCGGGGCCGCTCGCGGGAGATCCGAGCGGGAGGGTCCGAGCGGGAGGCTTCGAGGGGCCGCCGCCGGGGGCCCGGACGTCCGGCCCCCGGTATCCATTCGCATGGCCAGTACACCTACCGCTAGCGTGCGGGCCATGACCTCTCCCGAATCCCACGCCCACCCCCAGTTCGCCGCGGCGCTCCACGCGCTCGGCCTCGATGTCGAGATCCGTCGCTTCCCGGACGAGACCCGCACCGCCGCGCAGGCCGCCGAGGCCATCGGCTGCGAGGTCTCCGAGATCGTCAAGTCGCTGATCTTCGCGGCGGACGGGGTCCCGGTGCTGGTCCTGATGGACGGTTCCTCGCGGGTCGACGTGGAGCGGGTGCGCGAGGAGCTGGGGGCCGAGGCCGTGACGCGGGCCGACGCGAGGGTCGTACGGGAGACCACGGGGTACGCGATCGGGGGCGTCCCGCCGTTCGGGCACCGCACCCGGACCCGGGTCCTGGCCGACCGCGGGCTCCTCGACCACGACGTGGTGTGGGCGGCGGCCGGCACCCCGCACACGGTGTTCGCGCTCGACCCCACGTCGCTGATCGGCCACGCGGGCGGCGCGCTCGTGGACGTCCGCGAGCGGGCCAAGTGACGCCGCTGGTGGCGGCGGCGGTGCTGTTCGCCGCCGTGACCCACGCCGCCTGGAACGCGCTCGCCCACACGATCCGGGACCAGTTGCTCTCCTTCACGCTGATCTCCGGCGGAGGGGCGCTGATCGGGGGCGTCGCGGCCTTCTTCCTCCCGCTGCCGGCGGCCGGGGCGTGGCCGTATCTGATCGCGTCGGCCGTGCTGCACATCGGCTACATGTCCCTGCTCATGCGGTCGTTCACGCTCGGCGACTTCGGGCAGATGTACCCGATCGCGCGGGGTACCGCCCCGCTGGCCGTGACCCTCCTCGCGGCCGTCTTCGTCGACGAGATACCGGACGGCTGGCAGCTCACCGGCGTGGCGTTCGCGTGCGCCGGTCTGACGGGCCTGGCCCTGTGGGGAGTCCGCGGCTCGGGCCGCCGCCCCGACTGGCCCGCGCTGCTCGCGGCCGGGGCGACGGGCCTGGCCATCGCGGGCTACACGGTCGTCGACGGCGTCGGCGTACGCGCCTCGGGCACCCCGCTCGGCTACATCGCCTGGCTGATGCTCCTGCAGGGCGTGGTCATCCCGGCGTACGCCCTGTGGGCCCGCCGGTCCGCGCTCCTGCCCCAGCTCCGGCCGCACGCGGTCCGCGGGCTGCTCGGGGCGGCGCTCTCGATCTCCGCGTACGGGCTGGTGCTGTGGGCCCAGACGAAGGCGGCCCTGGCCCCGATCGCGGCCCTGCGGGAGTCCTCGATCATCGTGGGCGCGGCGATAGGAACGCTCTTCTTCAAGGAGCGGTTCGGGGGGCCGCGGGTGGCCGCGGCCGGTCTGATGGTGGTGGGCATCGGTCTGATGCTGCACACGAGTTGACCGGGCCGGCCCCGGGGGCGCCGCGCCCCCGGCAGGATCCGGGGGGAACGCCCCGGCCCGGCGCGACGGTCAGAGCACCGACCGCACGGCTCGCACCAGGGCCTGGGCCCGGGGGTCCGCCGTGACCGTCTTGCGCATGCCGTTCGTCACGTAGCCGAGGGCGACGCCCGATTCGGGGTCCGCGAAGCCCAGGGAGCCGCCTCGGCCGGGGTGGCCGAAGGAGCTGGGGCCGAGGAGGGGGGAGGCCGGGCCGTGGAGCATGTGGCCGAGGCCGAAGCGGGTGCCGACCATCAGGACGCGGTCGGGGCCCGCGGACTCCTCGGTGCGGGCGAGGGTCAGGGTCGCCGGGGCGAAGAGGCGGGGGCCGCCGTCGACCGGGCCGAGGGTGGCGGCGTAGAAGCGGGCCAGCGCGCGGGCGGTGGAGACACCGGCCGAGCCCGGCAGTTCGGCCGCGCGGTACGCCGGGTCGTTCTCGTCGGGCTGGGGGTCGATGGCGCCGAAGGCACGCCGGGTGAGGGAGTCGGGGTCGCGGTACGCCTCGGTGACCGAGCGCTTGGGGCGCAGCTTCAGGGCGCCGCTGTCCGCGGGTTCCCGCTCCTCCACGGGACCGAGGCGGCCGACCCGCGCGGCCTCCTCGGGCGGCAGACCTATCCAGAGGTCGAGGCCGAGAGGGCGGGCGATCTCCTCGGCGACCCAGCGGCCGATGGTGCGGCCGGTGACCCGGTGGACCAGGCCGCCGATCAGCCAGCTGAAGGTGTGGGCGTGGTAGCCGTGTGCCGTGCCCGGCTCCCAGGCGGGGGCCTGCGCGGCGATCGCGGCCTGGGCCCTCGCCGGGTCGGTGGCCTCGGCGAGGGTCAGGGGCCGGTCGAGGACCGGCAGCCCGGCCCGGTGCGCGAGCAACTGCCGCACGCTCACCCGGTCCTTGCCGGCCGCCTTGAACTCCGGCCAGTAGGTGCCGACGGGCGCGTCCAGGTCGAGCTGTCCGCGCTGGTGCAGCAGCAGGGGGACGGCCGCGGCGACACCCTTGGTCGCCGAGCGGACGACCTGCGCGGTGTCCACGGCCCACGGGGCGTCCCCGTCGACGTCCTTCGTGCCGCCCCACAGGTCGACGACCTTCACGCCGTCGCGGTAGACGGCGAGCGCCGCGCCCCGCTCGCCGCGGTCGTCGAAGTTGCGCAGGAACGCGTCCCTGACCGGCTCGAATCCCGCCGCCACCGTGCCCCGGACGTCCACGTCCCACACTCCTTCTCGCTCCTACCGGATCCTCGCGCCCCCATGGTGCAACGCCGGACCGGGAGCCCCGATTCCGGGGTGGGGAACGGTCAGGCGACCGGGCGGGGGGAGAAGCCGAACGGCAGCTCGAGACGGTGGCGCGCCATCAGCTCCCCGTCGGCGAGGATGTCGGCCGTGGGTCCGTCCCCGGCGATGACGCCCTCGCTCAGGATCACCGAGCGCGGGCAGAGCTCCAGGGCGTACGGCAGGTCGTGGGTGACCATGAGGACGGTGACGTCCAGGGAGCGCAGGACGTCCGCGAGCTCGCGGCGCGAGGCGGGGTCCAGGTTGGACGAGGGCTCGTCCAGGACGAGGATCTCGGGCTCCATCGCGAGGACGGTCGCCACCGCCACGCGCCGGCGCTGCCCGAACGACAGGTGGTGCGGCGGCCGGTCCGCGTACTCGGCCATGCCGACGCGTTCCAGCGCGCGGTGGACGACGGCCTCCAGCTCGGCGCCGCGCAGCCCGGCCGCGGCGGGGCCGAAGGCGACGTCCTCCCGGACGGTCGGCATGAACAGCTGGTCGTCGGGGTCCTGGAAGACGATCCCGACCCGGCGCCGGATCTCGGCCAGGTTCCGCTTCTCGACGGGCGTTCCGGCGACGCGGACGGTGCCGGCGCCACCGGTGAGGATGCCGTTGAGGTGGAGGACGAGCGTGGTCTTGCCGGCGCCGTTGGGCCCGAGCAGGGCGACCCGCTCGCCGCGCCCGACGCTCAGGTCGACGCCGAAGAGGGCCTGGTGGCCGTCGGGGTAGGCGTAGGCGAGGCCGCGGACTTCGAGCGAGGGGGCTGCGTTCATAGCGTCCATCCGAGCAGGCAGATCAGCAGTGCGGTGAGCGGGAGGGCGGCGGCGCGCGTCCACTGGGTCCTGGTGGCCGTGACCTCGTCGACGACCGGCATGGTTCCGGTGTACCCGCGGCTGATCATCGCGAGGTGGACGCGCTCGCCGCGCTCGTACGAGCGGATGAAGAGCGCGCCCGCGGACGTGGCGAGGACCCCCCAGTGGCGGACCCCCTTCGCCTCGAATCCGCGCGACCGGCGGGCGACGGACATCCGGCGCATCTCGTCGGTGATCACATCGCCGTACCGGATCATGAAGGAGGCGATCTGCACGAGCAGGGGCGGCAGCCTCAGCCGCTGCATGCCGAGGAGCAGCGCCCGCAGTTCGGTGGTGGAGGCGAGCAGGACGGAGGCGGCGACGCCGAGGGTGCCCTTGGCGAGGACGTTCCAGGCGCCCCACAGGCCGGGGACGGAGAGGGAGATCCCGAGGATCTCCGTCTGCTCGCCGGGGACCACGAACGGCATCAGGAACGCGAAGGCCACGAAGGGGATCTCGATCAGCAGCCGCCGCAGCAGGTACCCCGCCGGGATCCGGGCCAGCGCCGCCACGACAGCGAGCAGGACGGCGTAGCCGGCGAAGGCCCAGACCGCCTCGCGGGGCGTGCAGACCACGACCACGACGAAGGCGAGGACGGCGAGGAGCTTGGTGTGCGGGGGCAGCGCGTGCACCGGCGAGTCCCCTTGCCGGTACAGCTTGTGCGCGTGCCCCGCTCCCATGTCAGACCTGAGCCCCCGAGTCGGCGCGACGGCGGCGGACGAGCCAGAACGCGCCGGTGCCGAGGGCGAGGGTGGCGCCCACGCCGATGACGCCCGCGAGGCCGCCGGAGAGGCGGGCCGCCTCGATGCCCTTGACGCCGTAGTCGGCGAGCGGGGAGTCGGCCGTGGCGTGCTCCTCGACGTTCTTGTCGATGCCCTTGTCGGCGGCGACCTTCTCCAGGCCGTCGGGGCTGGCGGAGGCGTAGAAGGAGACGACACCGGCGAGGACGAGGGCGGCGACCACACCTCCGATCCAGACCTTCTTGGGCGAGCCGGGGTCGGCGGCCGGGCTGGCCGGCTCGGCGTCGACCAGTTCGCCGTTCACGCGCAGCTTGAGCGGGGCGCTCAGGCCGCGGGCGCCGTACACCAGGTCGGGGCGGACGGCGATGACCGCGCCGACGGTCAGCATGGTGATGACGGCCTCGCCGACGCCGATGAGCGTGTGGACGCCGACCATCGCGGTGAGCACCTTGCCGAACGGCACGTCGGTGGTGCCGCCGACGGCGTAGACGAGGGTGAAGGCGGCGGCCGCGGCGGGCACGGAGACGAGCGCGGCGACGAAGGAGGCGACGGTCACCGAGCGGCGCGTGCGGGGCAGGACGAGGACGAGTCCGCGGAAGAGGGCGTAGGCGACGACGACCGCGACGACGCCCATGACGGTGATGTTCACACCGAGCGCGGTGAGTCCGCCGTCCGCGAAGAGCACGCCCTGCATGAGCAGGACGACGGCGATACAGAGGACGCCGGTGTACGGCCCGACGAGGATCGCGGCGAGCGCGCCGCCGAGCAGATGTCCACTGGTCCCGGCGGCGACCGGGAAGTTCAGCATCTGCACGGCGAAGATGAAGGCGGCGACGAGTCCGGCGAGCGGCGCGGCCCGCTCGTCCAGCTCCCGCCGGGCACCGCGGAGGCTGACGGCGACGGCGCCGACGGCGACGACACCGGCGACGGCGGATACGGGGGCGTTGATGAATCCGTCAGGTACATGCACGTCCCGAATGATGAGTGTTCCTGCAAAGTACTTGCAAGAGCGCCCAGATCACAGAAAGGCAGCGCTCGCCACGCATGCGCCCCAAAATATGCGACATTAGGGGGTAAATAGGACGAGTGTGAGGAGTGACTCGATGTCCCCCACCACGGAAGACCGAGCAGTCGTGGATCACGCCAAGGGACGGATCATCACCGACGCCCCGCTCTCTCGCCCCGTCCCCGTCGCCCTGCGCTTCGATCCCGAGGCGAGTCCCGCCACCGTACGCTTCGTCTTCCCCGGCAACATCGAGTGGTCCTTCCCGCGCACCCTCCTGGAGACCGGGATGCGCGCCCCGACGCGGGGCGGCGACATCCGCGTCTGGCCCTGCGGCCGGGTGCAGACGGTCGTGGAGTTCCACACGCCGGACGGTGTCGCGGTCGTCCAGTTCGACACCACGGCCCTGTTGCGCTTCCTCAAGCACACCTACGCCGTCACCGCGCCGATCGCCCCGTAGAGTGCCGTCGTCATCCTGACGATCATGGGGGATCCACTTGAGGAAAAGACTGTGGGGGGCGCTCGGCGCTGCCCTCCTGGCCCTGTCCTGCGCGTCGGCGTCCGGGGCGTCGGCGCAGGCCGCACCCGCCGCGGCGACACCGCCGCCCGGGACGAACCTGCAGGTCATGAGTTGGAACATGTGCGGTGTGGAGCGCTGGGGCTGCGCGAACACCGGCACGGCGGCGGAGAAGGCCGACGTGGTGAAGCAGTACGTACAGAGCCACTACGTGCAGGCCGCCCTGCTCCAGGAGGTCTGCGCGAGCGGACTCGACGACCTGATGGCCAAGCTCGGCCCGGGCTGGAGCAAGAGCTTCGCGCCCTACCACTGGTCGCAGAAGGGCGTACGGACCCCGAGCCCCTGCGCGACCGGAGCCGGTTCCGACCCGAACGACCTCGTCGGCACCGCGATCGTGGTCAAGGCCGGCCTCGCGGACGCGCAGCAGTACCCGACGACCCAGCCCTGGACCGGGCTCCAGCGCCCCTTCCAGTGCGCGACGGCGACGTACTTCGGCGTACGGCTCTGCAACGTGCACGCCTCGACGAAGGACGCCAACCCGGAGCACCCGGACTGGGACTACCGCGACGACCAGCTCGCCGAGATCAAGCAGGTCGTCTCCGGCTTCCCGAAGGTGGCCTTCGGCGGCGACTTCAACGCGAGCCCGCCGGACCGGCCGGGCAACCCCGACGCCTGGATCTGGCCCTCCGGGCTGTACTCCCAGGGCGCCGGCACCCCCGGCTACCAGGAGTGCGACCAGCAGGGGTCGGTCCGTGACGGCCGGGACACCCACGGCGGCGGCTGGAAGCTGGACTACCTGTTCAGCAGCGAGTCGCGGCGGTGGTGCGTGGTCGCCGACACCCCGCGCTCGGACCACCACGTGGTCGTCGAGAGCGTGACGATCACTCCCCAGGCGGGCTGAGACCGCCCCGGGGCCGGGACCCGGGAACACAACCGCGCCGTCATCGTGTCGCTCTCGACACGATGACGGCGCGGTGCCGCGTCGGCTCCCCGTCCCCACAGGTCCCGGCGCGATCCGGGGCGCGCTCCCCGCTCAAGGAGCGGCGGCCCCGGGGTTCATGGGGGTCAGACCTTCACGAGCTCACGCTCGGGCTCCTGCGGTCCGGCGTCCTCGGTGACCAGGCCCTCGCCCTCGACGTCGACGTTCGGGAGCGCCTTGTCGAGCCACTTCGGCAGCCACCACGCCTTGTGGCCGAGCAGTGCCAGCACCGCCGGGACGATCGCCATCCGGACCACGAAGGCGTCGAAGAGGACGGCGACGGCGAGACCGAAGCCGATCATCTTGATCATCTGGTCGGTCATGCCGATGAAGCCGGAGAAGACCGCGATCATGATCACCGCGGCGGCGGTGACCACCCGGGCGCTGTGCCGGAAGCCGGTCACGATCGCCTCGCCGGGCCGCTCCCCGTGGACGTACGCCTCGCGCATCCGGGTGACGAGGAAGACCTCGTAGTCCATCGCGAGACCGAAGACCACACCCACCATGAAGATCGGCATCATCGACATGATCGGGCCGGTCTGCTCGACCCCGAAGAGGGAGCCGAGCCAGCCCCACTGGAAGACCGCGACGACCGCGCCGAGCGCGGCGACCACGGAGAGCAGGAAGCCGAGGGCCGCCTTCAGCGGGACCAGGACCGAACGGAAGACCACCATGAGGAGCAGGAAGGCGAGTCCGACGACGAGTGCCAGGTAGGGCACGAGCGCGTCGTTCATCTTCTGCGAGAAGTCGATGTTCATCGCGGTGGCGCCGGTGACCAGGACGTCGTCGCCGGTCGTGTCCCGGATGTCGTGCACCAGGTCCTCGGTCTCCACCGAGGAGGGACGGTCCTTGGGGATGACCGTGATCATCGCGGTGTCGCCGGCCTTGTTGGGCGTCGGCGGGGTGACCGCGACGACCCCTTCCAGGCCCTCGATCTTCTTCACGGTGGAGTCGGCCGCGGCCTTGTCACCGTCGACGACGACCATCAGCGGCCCGTTGAAGCCGGGGCCGAAGCCGTCCGACAGCAGGTCGTAGGCGCGGCGCTCGGTGGCGGAGGCGGGCTTGGCTCCGTCGTCCGGCAGGCCCATCTCCAGCGAGGCGGCGGGCACGGCGATCGCGCCGAGGCCGAGGACGCCGACGAGCAGGACCATGACGGGGCGGCGGATGACGAACCGGGCCCAGCGGGTGCCCATGTTGGGCTTGTCGTCGGACTTCTTGAGGCCCTTGCGCTCCTTGCGGCCCACGACCTTGCCGCCCGCGAAGCCGAGCATGGCCGGGATCAGGGTGAGGGCGATCAGGACCGCGATCACGACCGTGCCCGCGGCGGCGAAGCCCATCTTCGTCAGCATCGGGATGTTGACGACGGCCAGGCCGACCAGGGCGATGACCACGGTCAGACCGGCGAAGACGACGGCCGAGCCGGCCGTGCCGACCGCGCGGCCCGCGGCGTCCTCGCGCTCCCGCCCGTCGGCGAGCTCCGAGCGGTAGCGGGAGACGATGAAGAGGGCGTAGTCGATGCCGACCGCGAGGCCGATCATCATCGCCAGGGTGGAGGTGGTCGAGCCGAGGTCGAGCACGTTCGCCAGCGCCGTGATCGAGGAGACGCCGATGCCGACGCCGATGATCGCGGTCAGCAGCGGGAGTCCGGCGGCGACCAGGGAACCGAAGGTGATGACGAGGACGATGCCGGCGATGACCACGCCGACGATCTCGCCCGCGCCGGTCTCGGGCATGGTCTGGAGGGCGTCACCGCCGATCTCGACGGTCAGCCCCTGCCCCTGCGCGTCGTGCCCGGTCTTCTGGAGCGCCTCGCGCGTCGCGTCGCTGAGCTCCATGCCGGAGACCTTGTAGCTGACGGAGACGTAGGCGGTCGAGCCGTCCCTCGACACCGCCTGGGCGGTGTACGGGTCGGTGACCTGGGCGACCTCGTCGGAGCCGGCCTTCAGCTCGTCGACGACGTCCTGGACCTTGGCCTTGTTGGCCGGGTCGGTCATCTTCTGGCCCTCGGGAGCCTTGAAGACGACGCGGGCCGTGGCCCCGTCGGCGTTGCCGCCGGGGAAGCGCTGTTCGAGCAGGTCGAAGGCCTTCTGGGCCTCGGTGCCGGGAATCGAGAAGGAGCTGGAGGTCGCGGCGGGCGCGGTGGCGGCGCCGACCCCGGCGAGCGCGAGGAGCGCCACCCAGAGGAGGGCGACGAGCCGTCGGCGCCGGAAGGCGGAGCGACCCAGCTTGTAAAGGAACGTGGCCACGGGGGCGTACTCCCATTTCGTGGTGGGACAGGGCATGGGGAGCCGGCCCGACGGCGTGAGCGGTGCGACGTCAGGTGGTACGGATGGTGCGGGTGGTGCGTGGGGAGAGTCAGGCGCCGAGTGAGGGGAGCACGACGGCGTTGACGTAGTCGTTGATGAAGGCCCGGTCGATCGGCTGGTCCTCGATCAGCGGACGGGCGACGAACGCCCCGATGATCATGTGCGGGACAAACTTCAGAGCCGGGTTGTCGGCGCTGATCTCACCCCGCTCCACCGCTCGCTCCAGGGTGACGCGCAGGTTGCTCATCTCGGGTTCGATGAGCAGTTCACGCAACGCCTGGTGCAGGTCGGGGTTGGCGTGGACCGCCTGGGCGAGGCCGCGCATCAGCGCGGTGTCCTTCTCCATCTGGCAGTCGTCGGTCAGCTCCATGATCGCCTGGAAGTCGCCCCGCAGGCTGCCCGTGTCGATCTCGGCGAGCTTGATGGGCTTGTTGTCGCGCAGTGCCGTGGCGACCAGTTCGGGCTTGCTCCCCCACTGGCGGTAGAGGGTGGCCTTGCTGGAGTGAGTGCGGGCGGCGACGGCGTCCATGGTGAGGGCGTCGTAACCGACCTCGCGCAGGAGGTCGAGCACGGCTTCGTACAGCTCGGACTCACGCTCTGGTGTGAGCCTGCTGCGCGCCATGACCTGACCCCATCCGAACGAAACGGTTTCGTACACCTCGAAGGTACCCGACCGCTCAGCGAAACGAAACCGTTTCGTACGTGGCGTGGGCCACAGGCGGTCGCCGGCCCACGCGCACGCCCGTACGAGTTGCCGCACCCCATCGGGGTGGAAAGCATTGTGGGGTGAGTGACGACGTCGCGTATCTCCGCTTCCCGCACCTCCACGACGACCTGCTGTGCTTCGCGGCCGAGGACGACCTCTGGGTCGCCCCCCTCGTCCCCGCGGGGCACCGGCCCGGCCGGGCCTGGCGGGTGACCGTCGACCGGACCCGGGTCGGCCACCCGCGCTTCTCGCCCGACGGACGCCACCTCGCCTACACGAGCTGGCGCAGCCTCGACCCCGAGATCCATCTCGCCCCGGTCGAGGGCGGGCCGGCACGCCGGCTGACCTACTGGGGTTCGACGGACACCCGGGTCTGCTCCTGGTCCCCGGACGGCGACATCCTCGCCGTCTCCTCGCACGGCCAGCCCTTCTCGTACTTCTCCTGGGCCTACACCGTCGCCACCGACGGCTCCCCCGGCCGCCGGATGCCCTGGGGTCCGGTCTCCGACATCGCCGTGGCCGACCTCGAAGGAGAGCGCCGCACCCTCCTGCTCACCGGCAAACCGCCGCACGAGGCGGCGTCCTGGAAGCGGTACCGGGGCGGCGCCACGGGGCGGCTGTGGCTGCACGGGCAGCAGCTGCAGCAAGACCTCGAAGGCCAGCTCGACTCCCCGATGTTCGTCGACGGCCGGATCGCCTTCCTCTCCGACCACGAGGGCATCGGCAACCTCTACTCCTGCCTGCCCGACGGCACGGACCTGCGGCGCCACACCGACCACGACGCCTTCTACGCCCGCCACGCCTCCAGCGACGGCCGGCGCGTGGTCTACCAGTGCGCCGGCGACCTGTGGATCGTCGACGACCTGACCGTCCCCGACGCCGCACCGCGCAAGCTGGACGTACGGCTCGGCGGCCCGCGCGCCGGACGCCGCGCCTACCAGGTGCCCGCCGCCAACCACGTCGACGCGATCTCCGTCGACGAGACCGGGCGGGCCAGCGCCGTCTCCGTGCGCGGCAGCCTGTACTGGCTCACCCACCGCGACGGGCCGGCCCGCACGATCACGGACACCCCCGGCGTACGGGTCCGACTGCCCGAGATGCTCGGCAGCGGCGGCCAGATCGCGTACGTCACGGACGCGGAGGGCGAGGACGCCATCGAGGTCGCCTACCTGCCGCGCGCCAGCGGCGACCGCGAGCCGCGACGGCTGGCGTCGGGTGAACTCGGCCGGGTGGAGGAGATGGTCTCCGACCCGGACGGCGAACGGCTCGCGATCGCCTCCGACGACGGCCGCCTCCTGCTCATCGACGCGACCGAGGAGTCCACCGGAGAGGTCACGGAGCTGATCCGCTCCCTCAACGGCCCCGTCCGCGACCTCGCCTTCTCCCCCGACGGGGCCTGGCTGACCTGGGCGCACCCCGGCATCGGGCGCTCGCTGCGGCAGATCAAGATGGCCCGGATCTCCGGTCCCGGCGCACGGACCGTCGTCGACGTCACCAACGGCCGCTTCGAGGACGAGAATCCGGTCTTCACCAGTGACGGCCGCTATCTCGCCTTCCTCTCCTGGCGGGGCTTCGACCCGGTCTACGACGTGCACACCGGCGACCTGTCGTTCCCGCTCGGCTGCCGCCCCTACCTCGTACCACTGTCCTCGGCGACGCCGTCGCCCTTCGCGCTGCTGCCCGACGGGCGGCCCGCGGCGGGCGGTCTGGACCCGACCGAGACCGAGAGCGGGGAGGGCACCACGATCGTGGAGGTGGAGGGGCTGCCGGACCGGGTCACGCCCTTCCCCGTCTCCGCCTCCAAGTACTCGGCGCTGCACCCGGTCAGCGGCGGCGGGCTCGTCTGGCTGCGCTGGCCCATCTCGGGCGCGCTCGGCGAGACCTTCGCCAACCCCTCCGACACCACGGGCCGCCCCACCCTCGAACACTTCACCATCACCAAGGCCCGCAAGACCGAACTCGTCGGCCACCTCGACTGGTTCTCGGTCAGCGGCGACGGCTCGCGACTCGTCGTGGTCGACGAGGGCGATCTGCGGGCGGTGCCGGCGACCGAGCCCGGGGACGGCGACTCGACGGTCTATCTGGACCTGCGGCGCATCCTGCACGAGGTCGACCCGGAGGCCGAGTGGCGCGGCGCCTTCGACGAGGCGGGCCGGATCGTCCGCGCCTACTTCTGGGACCCGAACATGTGCGGAGTGGACTGGACGGCCGTCCTCGACCAGTACCGCCCCCTGGTCGAACGGGTCGCGTCCCCCGACGAGTTCGCCGATCTGCTGCGCGAGGTCATGGGCGAGCTCGGCACCTCGCACGCCTACGTCTCGCCCGCCCGCCGCAACGAGGGCCCCCCGCACTACCAGCGGCCGATGGGCCTGCTGGGCGCCAACCTGGTGCTCCGGGACGGCGGTTGGATGGTCAAGCGGATCCTGCCCGGCGACTCGTCCGACTCCAAGGCGCGCTCACCCCTCGCGGGCACCGGCATCCGCGAGGGCGCGATCCTCACCCATGTCGACGGCCGGCCGGTGGACCCGGTCACCGGCCCGTATCCCCTGCTGTCCTCCTCGGGCGGCACGACGGTCGAGCTGACCTTCGAGCCGGCGGAGGGCGAGGGCCGCTCCCGCCGGGTGGCGATCGTCCCGCTCGTCGACGAGCGGCCGCTGCGCTACCAGGACTGGGTGGCCAAACGGCGCGCGGTCGTCCGGGAGATCAGCGGCGGCATGTGCGGCTACCTGCACATCCCCGACATGGGCGGCTCGGGCTGGGCACAGTTCAACCGCGACCTGCGGATGGAGGTCTCCCGGCCGGCCCTCATCGTGGACGTACGCGGCAACGCCGGCGGCCACATCAGCGAGCTGGTCGTGGAGAAGCTCACCCGCAAGATCCTCGGCTGGGACCTGACGAGGAACGCGCAGCCCGTCAGTTACGCCTCGAACGCCCCGCGCGGGCCCGTCGTCGCCCTCGCCGACGAGGCCACCTCCTCGGACGGCGACATGATCACGGCCGCGTTCAAGCTCCTCGGACTCGGGCCGGTCATCGGACAGCGGACCTGGGGCGGGGTGGTGGGCATGACGGGCCGCCACCGGCTCGGCGACGGCACGCAGATCACGGTCCCGATGAACGCGGCGTGGTTCCCCGAGTACGGCTGGTCCGTGGAGAACCGCGGTGTGGAACCGGACCTGGCGATCCTGCGCACCCCGCTGGACTGGGCCGAGGGCCGCCACGCCCAGCTCGACGACGCGGTCGAGCTCGCCCTCGCGCTGCTGGCGGAGACCCCGGCGGCGAGCCCGCCCGGCTACGCCGACGTCCCCGACAACTCCCGCCCGGAGCTCCCCCCGAGGTCCAGCGCGTAGGAGGTCCCGGGCTGCCCGTCGAGGACGAC
Source organism: Streptomyces sp. NPDC047971 (assembly GCF_040653355.1). Taxonomy (NCBI): domain Bacteria; kingdom Bacillati; phylum Actinomycetota; class Actinomycetes; order Kitasatosporales; family Streptomycetaceae; genus Streptomyces; species Streptomyces sp. NPDC047971. The sequence goes on from NZ_JBEZNW010000017.1 coordinate 83,778, forward strand.
GTCACCGACGGGCACGAACCCCGTCCGCGCGAGCACGGCCCGCGAACCGGCGTTGCCGAGGGCGGCGGAGGCCGTGAGCCGGTCGAGGCCGTACGCGGTGGCCGCCAGCCGGCACAACTCCCGTACCGCCGCCGTCGCCAGACCACGCCCGGCGGTCTTCTCCGCGACCCGGAAGCCGACGTCGGCCGACCCCTCGGCCAGGTCGACGAGGTTGAACCGGCCGAGGATCTCCCCGGCCTCCCCGACCAGTACGTGGAAGCGGATCGCCCCGGTCGCCTGCTCGTCGAGCAGGGCCCGGTGGCGTGCGGCGAACTCCTCGAACCAGGCGTCCCCCCGGTCGGGCACATGGGCGGCGAAGTACGCCCGGTTCTCCCGCTCGAACGCGAGGAGCGCCACTGCGTGGTCGGCCCGGAGCGGCTGCAGTTCGGTCATGGACCGCACCGTACGCCGCACGGACGCCGGGCCGCACCGGAATTCACCGGGGCGGGAGCGGGAACGCCGGAAGGTGCACCCGGCGTCCCGGGTGCACCTTCCGGAGGACAATCAGCGGACAGGCGTCAGCGGTCGTAGTCCATGTCCAGGCGGTCCTGGTCCTGCTGCTGGGCCCGGCGCTGCTCCTCCTCGGAGGGGCGGCCCTTGGCCTGGGAGGCCCGCTCCGACGCCTCCTGGCGCGCGTTGCCCATCTTCTGCTTCGCCTGCTCGGCGGCCTGCTTCGCCTTGTCCTTGAACTGGTCTTGCATGCCCATGAAGGTTCACTCCTAGACGGGTGTGAGGGGGACGGGGCGTCTCGCCCCGTGGGCCTCGACCAGCGTGGCACGGCGGAACATTCCGCGCATTTCGATCAGATACTCCCTGTCACCGCGGCGAGGTCCGGCCCGTGCGCGCCTGTTCGTCGGCCGCCCCACCCGCCCCGACGAGGCCCTTGGAGACCCCGGCGAGACGCGGCTCGAAGCGCTTCATCTCCCGCTGGCCGACCGTGGCGATGATCCCCGGCAGATAGCCGCGGACCGACTGCATCCCGCGCAGCCACCACTGGGCGTACACATGCGCCGAGCGCCGCTCGATGCCCGCCACGATCCGGTCCACGGCCGGGCCCAGCGGATAGGTGCGGTTGGACGGCCAGGGCAGCCGCTGCCGCAGCTCCTTCATCACGTCGTCCTGGTCGGCGCCCCGGACCATGTCGGTGTCGGTCCACGACAGGTAGCCGACGCCGACCTTCACCCCCTTGTAGCCGACCTCGGCCCGCAGGCTGTGCGCGAACGCCTCGACGCCCGACTTCGAGGCGCAGTACGCCGTCATCATCGGCGCCGGGGTGATGGCCGCGAGCGACGCGATCTGCAGGAAGTAGCCGCGGGACTCCATCAGGACGGGCAGGAACGCCCGGCCGGTCACCGCCCCGCCGATCAGGTTGACCTCGATGACCCGCCGCCAGGCGACCGGGTCGGAGTCCACGAAGGGCCCGCCCGACGCGACGCCCGCGTTGGCGACCACGATGTCGACCTTGCCGAAGCGCTCCTTGACCTCGGCCGCCACCGTGGCCATCGCCTCGTGGTCGGTGACGTCCGCATGCCACCAGTCGGCCTCGGTGTGCAGCCGGCCGGCGACCCGCTTCAGCTCCTCCGGCTCCAGACCGACCAGCGCGATCCGCGCGCCGCGCGCGGAGAGCTTGCGGGCGAGGAGTTCGCCGACACCGCGGGCCGCCCCGGTGACGACCGCGACCTGCCCCTCCAGGCTGACCCTGCTCATGCGTCCTCCTTCTGCTTCTGCGCCTGCGTCTGCTTTTCGGCCCGCGTCTGCTGCTCCGCCTGCGTCTGCCCGCCCGGCGCGGGCGGGACGTAGGCGGCCACGAGGTCCCTGATGCGCGCGGTGACCAGTTCCGGGGCCTCGACCGGTGTCATGTGGCCCATGCCCGCCAGCTCGTCCAGCCCCACGCACCGCGGCAGCGCGGCGACCAGGGCCCGGGAGTGCACGGGCGGGGTGAGCCGGTCCGCCGTGCCGACGAGCACGGCCACCGGCAGCTCCAACTCCCGCACGCCCGCGTCGAGATCGAGCTCGGCGAGCACGTGGGACCAGGCCACCCGCGAGCGCCGCGGGCAGGCGTGCACGATCCGCGCGCAGGTGTCGACCCGCTCCGGCGCCGACCCCGGCCCCATCGTGGCGTACCGAAGGATCTTCTTCGACAGCGGCGTGACCGGTCCGAGCGGTGCCCTCGCTCCCAGGATCGCCCTGGTCAGCCGGGTCCGCAGCCCGCCCGGCCGGATCGGCACGACGAGGGATTCGGCCGCGAGCCGGGACGGACCCGTGGAGCAGAGCAGCGCGGCGGCGGCGTGCTCCCTGAAGGCGGGGCGCGCGGCGGCCGCCATGATCGTCATGCCGCCCATGGAGTGCCCGGCCAGGACCGCCTTCTCCCCCGGGGCGAGCGTGGCGGCGAGGACCGCTTCGAGGTCGTCGGCGAGCGCCCGCGTGGAGTGACCGGAGGCGCCGGCCGGGGCGGGGCTGAGACCGTGACCGCGCTGGTCGTAGGCGATCACCCGGTGGTCGCGGGCGAGGTCGCGGATCTGCTCGGACCAGAACGCGATGGAGCAGGTCCAGCCGTGGGCCAGGACGACCGCCGGGGCGTCCTCGGGGCCGTACACCTCCACGTGGACGCGGGCGCCGTCCGCGGAGACGGCGATCACCTCGCGCGGGTGCGGGCCGGTACGGGACGTACCGGTTCGGGTCAGCCGGCTCACTTCACGGTCTCCTTCCTGCGGGCGGTGCGCTTGGCCGGGGCGGGCCCGGTCTCGGTCTCGGCGACCGCGGGTCGCAGCACCTCGTACTCGGCGAGGTCGACCCGTCGCGTCTCGCGCCGGAACTCGGCCGTCGTGCCCGGCCACAGCGTGGTGTTGCGGCCGTTGGCGTCCAGGTACCAGCTGTCGCAGCCGCCCGCCTTCCACACCGTCCGCTCCATCCGGTCCTGGACCTTGCGGTTCCAGGCGCCGACCGCGGACGGCCGGGCGGCGAGCGCGGCGCGCCCGCCGAGCACGTCCAACTGGCGCAGGTAGTCGGCCATGTAGTTCAGCTGGGACTCGATCATGAGGATCATGGAGGAGTTCCCGAGGCCCGTGTTGGGCCCGATGATCGTCATCCAGTTGGGGAAGCCGTCGACGGTCGCGCCGCGCAGCGACTGCACCCCGTCCTTCCACGCCTCGGCGAGCGTGGAGCCGTCCGCGCCGACGACCCGCTCGGCGATCGGCATGTCGGTGACGTGGAATCCCGTACCGAAGACGATCGCGTCGACCTCGGTCTCGGTGCCGTCGGCCGCGACGACCGTCGAGCCCCGGACCTCGCGCAGCCCGGAGGCGACGACGTCCACATTGGGCTGGGCGAGCGCCGGGTAGTACGCGTTGGAGAGCAGGATGCGCTTGCAGCCGATGCGGTACGAGGGGGTCAGCTTGGCCCGCAGCGCCGGGTCCTTGATCGCCTTGGCCATGTTGGCCTTGGCGAGCGACTCGACGAGCCCCAGCTCGCCCGGGCGCTTGGTGAACGCGCTGACCTGGAGCTCGCGGATGCCCCAGAGCAGGCCGCGGCGCGCCGTCCCGGTGAAGGGGAGCGTGCGGTGCAGCCAGCGCTCGGCGCCGGTGATGGCGCGGTCCATGCGCGGCATCACCCACGGCGGGGTGCGCTGGAAGAGCGTCAGCTTCCCGACCTCGGGCTGGATCGCGGGGACGATCTGGATGGCGGAGGCGCCGGTGCCGACCATGGCGACGCGCTTGCCGGTGAGGTCGTAGTCGTGGTCCCAGCGCGCGGAGTGGAAGACCTTCCCGGGGAAGTCGGCCAGGCCCGGGATGTCGGGGATCTTCGGGTCGGAGAGCGGCCCGGTCGCGGAGACGATCACATCGGCGGTGAGGGAACCCTGGTTGGTCTCGATGTGCCAGCGCAGCTCGTCGGCGTCCCAGCGCATCAGCGACACCTCGTGGTTCAGCCGCAGATGCGGGCGGAGCCGGAAGGTGTCGGTGACGTGCTCCAGGTAGGCGCGGATGTGGCGCTGCCCGGAGAAGGTGCGGGGCCAGTCCGGGTTGGGCGCGAAGGAGAAGGAGTAGAGATGGGACGGCACGTCGCAGGCGCAGCCCGGATAGCTGTTGTCGCGCCAGGTGCCGCCCACGGAGTCGGCCCGCTCCAGGACGACGAAGTCGGTGATCCCTTCGCGGCGCAGCCGGACGGCCGCCCCGAGTCCGCCGAACCCCGATCCGATCACCGCCACCCGTACGTGCTCGTGCTTCGCCATGCCGCCTCCCGTGCGCCCGGCCAAGATTCCGCCAGCAATCACTGGCACAGTCGGGACTGTAGAGCAGCTCCATACCGAGCGGTAGGGGTTGGGCGGGGGAAAGTTACCGGCGGTACAACATAGGCTGGCGGGCGTGGCAGAGCGATCGGATCAGGTGACGGACCAGGCGGGTCGGGCCGCCGGCGTACGCGAGTACCGGATGGACGAACTCGCGGCGGCGGCCGGCATCACCGTGCGCACCCTGCGCTTCTACCGCGAGCGGGGACTGATCGCACCGCCCCGCCGCGAGGGACGCATCGCCTGGTACGACGACCACCACCTGGCAAAGCTCCGGACGATCGCCGCCCTCCTCGAACGCGGCCACACCCTCAACGGCATCGCCGACCTCAACACCGCCTTCGAGAGCGGCAGGGACGTCCATGAGGTCCTCGGCCTCGGGGAACCCACCGAGGAGGAGCCGATCCGGCTCACCCCGCAGGAGCTCGCGGACTACTTCGCCGGCGAGGTCACCCCGGAGAACCTGCTGGCCGCGCTCGACCTCGGATACCTCGCCACCGACGGCGACGCGATCGTCCACATCAGCCGTCGACTGCTCGACGTCTCCGCGGCCCTGGTGAAGGAGGGCGTCCCGCTCTCCGCCGTCCTGGAGGCGGGCCGGGCGGTGCGCGAACACGCGGACGCGCTCGCGGGGCTCTTCGCCGACCTGCTGCGCGAGCACACGGACGAGAAGGACGTCCAGCGCCTGCGCCCGCTCGCGAAGAGCGTGGTGGAGGCGGAACTCTCGATGGCCATGGACCGCCGCCTGCGGGACAGGGCCTGAGCGGGGGCGCGCCCGAGGCGCCCCCGACCTCGCACCCCTAGAGCTCGTACACCGCCGTCACGGGCGCGTGGTCGCTCCACCGCTCCGCGTGCGTGGCGGCCCGCTCGACGAACGCCTTGACGGCCTTGGCGGCCAGGCCCGGCGTCGCGACCTGGTAGTCGATGCGCCACCCGCTGTCGTTGTCGAAGGCGCGCCCGCGGTACGACCACCACGAGTAGGGCCCGTCCTGCTCCGGGTGGAGGGCGCGGACGACGTCGACGTACGCGGCCTCGTCGAAGACCCGGCCCAGCCAGGCCCGCTCCTCGGGCAGGAAGCCCGAGTTCTTCTGGTTGGTCTTCCAGTTCTTGAGGTCGGCCTCGCGGTGCGCGATGTTCCAGTCGCCGCAGACGACGACCTCACGGCCGTCGGCGGCGGCGCGCTGCCTGAGCTCCTTCAGGTACGGCAGGAACTCGTCCATGAAGCGGATCTTCTCGTCCTGACGCTCCGTGCCGACCTCGCCCGAGGGCAGGTAGAGGCTGGCGACGGTGACGCCGGGCAGGTCGGCCTCGATGTACCGGCCGCTGCCGTCGAACTCGCTCGACCCGAACCCGACGCGCACCGCGTCGGGCTCACGCCGGGTGTAGAGGGAGACTCCCGCCCGCCCCTTGGCGGCGGCGGGCGCGTGCGCGGTGAACCAGCCCTCGGGGGCCCGGACCTCGTCCGGGAGCTGGGATTCCTCGGCGCGCACCTCCTGCAGGCAGACGGCGTCGGCGGAGGTGTCGGCGAGCCACTCCACGAAGCCCTTCTTGGCGGCGGCACGGAGACCGTTGACATTGACGGACGTCACAGTGAGCATCCAGGGAGAATACCGACCGCCGGCCACGCATAGATGTACGATGCTCTGCATGAACATACACCCGACGCCCTACGACCACCCTGACGCCGTCAAGCTCAACGACGCCGTGCAGCTGGAGTACGTCGCCCGCTACGGCGACGAGGGCGACGCCACGCCGCTGGACGCCGGGATGTTCGTACCGCCGCTCGGCCTCTACCTCCTCGCGTACGACTCCGAGAGCCGCCCCGTGGCCACCGGCGGCTGGCGCACCCAGGACGAGAACGACGAGGGCTACGCGGACGGCGACGCCGAGCTCAAGCGGATGTACGTGGTCCCCGAGGCGCGCGGCCTGGGGCTGGCACGCCGCATTCTGGCGGCGCTCGAGGCGGACGCGCGGGCGGCGGGCCGGACGCGGATGGTCCTGGAGACCGGCACGGCCCAGCCGGAGGCGATCGCGCTGTACCTCAGCAGCGGCTACGAGCCGTGCGCGAAGTTCGGCCACTACCGGGAGTACGAGAACAGCCGCTGCTTCGCGAAGTCCCTGGTCGCGAGCGACGAGGGCTGACGTCTCCGAGCCGAATTGCTGACGCGCCCCTGACAATCTGTCTCAGTATCTGGCACCCTTCCTCACGCACGTCGATCCGCACCGTTCTCATCCCCCACCTGCCTCGGCAGAAGGAGACATGCGTGAGACGCCATCGCACAGTCGCTGCTGTCCTGTTGTCGGTCGGAGCACTGCTGACCGGAGCCCTGACCGCGTCCTCGGCGCAGGCGGCGGAGAAGCCCGCCTTCTGGACGGCCGAGCGGATGCGCTCGGCGACCCCGCTGGACCTGGAGCTCACCCCCGGAGCGCTCGGGGCACTCAAGCAGGTCGCCCGTTCGGCGGCCCCGACGACGATCGCCCCGACCTCCGTCGCCCCGACCGCCTTCCCGCAGCCGGGCGGCCCCTGGACGGGCGGTGGCGCGGTCGTGAAGACCTCGGGCCGGGTGTTCTTCACCTTCCAGGGCCGTACGGCCTCCTGTTCCGGCAACGCGGTCACCAGCCAGAACCAGAGCACCGTGATCACGGCCGGCCACTGCGTGAAGTACCAGGGCAGCTGGCACACGAACTGGGTGTTCGTCCCGGCCTACGACAACGGCAACGCGCCGTACGGCCAGTGGGCCGCGACGAAGACGCTGACGACCCCCCAGTGGGAGGCGAGCGAGGACATCAACTACGACGTCGGCGCGGCGGTCGTGGCCCCGCTGAACGGCCAGAAGCTGACGTCGGTCACCGGCGCCCAGGGCATCCAGTTCAACGGCGGCTACAACAAGCCGATGTACGCCTTCGGCTTCCCGGCCGCCTCCCCGTACGACGGCTCGAAGCTGATCCACTGCGCGGGGAACTCCTCGAAGGACTTCCTCTTCTCCCAGGACCACAGCCTCGGCTGCAACATGACGGGCGGCTCCAGCGGCGGCCCCTGGTTCTCCGGCTTCAGCGAGACCACGGGCACCGGCCTCCAGGTCTCGGTGAACAGCTTCGGCTACACGTTCCTGCCCAACCGCATGTTCGGCCCGTACTTCGGCAACGACGCGAAGGCCCTGTACGACCGGGCCCAGGTCTCCTGACGTCTCTCCCACACCCCAGCCGCGGCCCCCGGCGCACTCCTCCGCCGGGGGCCGCGGCGTCGCTTGTGTGACGAGATGGGATTGACGGCAATCGGGTGGTCCGGCGCGCGATCCGCAACTGGCCGCGGCCCGGCGGTAGTCCTCGTGGGCAGTGGCAGGACAACCGAGGAGGAACTCATGACTGCGCTCCAGTCTTTCACCGCGGCTCCGACCGTGACGGCGGACCTCGACCCCTACCGCTTCCCTGCCGCGTTCCTCGACGACCTCGCGGAGGAGACGGACACCCGGACGCACATGGCGCACGGCTTCCTGGAGACCGGCGACTACCCGCTGCCGGCGCCCGTGGCGAGCACACGGCTCTCGGTGGCGCTCGATCCGGCGGACCGGCGCCGCCTGGACCTGCACGCGGCGCTCACCACGGCGGGCATCGCCCCGCTGCCGGGCGACCTCGACGCGATCGAGGCCCTGTGCGCGCTCGACGACTTCACCCACATCGCGCTCCAGCGGTGGATCACCCGCACCGCGTGACGGGGGTGGGGGTGGCCGCGGCGAGGCGGCCGCCCCCTCCCCGGACGCGGGAGCGGGGCGGGATCAGAACTCGTCGGCGCCGTTGCGCAGCTCGTGCGTCCAGTAGCCGGTCCTGGCGGCCGCGTCATCGACGGCGATGCCGCCGGCGGGCGCCGTGACCACCTTGCTGCCCTCGGCCGGGCCGTCCGCGGCGAAGAGGTTCACGTGGAACGAGGTCACGGCGCGGTTCTGCTCGTCGACCCCGCCGTTGTTGACGCGCACGGCGGCGTAGGCCGGGGCTCCGGCGGACAGGACGACGGGCGTGCCCGGCTTGCTCTTCGGGACGGACGGGACGTCCTTGGCCGTCTGGATGTCGCCGAACGCGATCAGCGGGTACTGGAGCAGGGTGCAGGAGCGGCCCGAGACGTTCGTGGCGGTCAGGGTGATGTGCGTCGTGGGGACGCCGTCCTGCTTGGCCGCGGAGATCTTCACGTCGTCCGCGGTGCAGGCCGGGGTCCTGGCCGCCTTCTTCTTGGAGCCGGCCTGCGCGGCGGAGGTCGCCGGGCCGGCCGCGTCCCGGCCGGCGGCGTCTGCGGCGCCCGTGGCGCCGGTGCCGCCCGTGGTGCCGGCGCCGGTGCTCGTGGGGCCGTCCTGGCCGGTGGTGTCCCCCGCGGCGGTGCCGGGCGTGACCGTCGACACGGACGGGGCGGCCTTCTTGTCCTTCGTACCGGCGTCGTCCGCGCCGCCGCAGGCGGTGAGCGCCAGGGCGAGCGCGGCGGTGGTCGCGGCAAGGACGGTGGTGCGGGTGCGGAAGGTACGCATGTGAACTCCCCGTAGGTAGTGGCCGACCGCCTCGTCCGGCGGCCTGGTCACCACCCTGCAGCCGCGTCCGCCGCGGCTTCCAGCTCTCGCCGCCGGTACGGGACGCTGGGACGTTCCACCCCATCTGACCTGCGAGAACGCGCCAACCTAGAACACGGGATGGAACGTTGGGACGTCATGGCGCCCGGCTCCCGGGGGCACTGTCGGCGGGTGCGCCTACTGTTCTTCCGTGCCGAACTCCTACACGACGCTGTGGACCAACGATCTCTGCCGCTACCTGGAGCGCTCGGGCCATGCCGGCGCGCGCCTGACGATGTTGTTCGGCGGCCCGCACCTGTCGCTGCCCAGCTTCGAGCGGGCGGGCGTGCGTCCGGGTGACACGATCCATCCCGTCCGCGCCTACCGCACCCGCCTGCACGTGCTGGGCGCCATGGAGGTGTCGCGGATCATCCCGTACAAGGAGGCGGGGGAGCTGCTCGCCGACGAGGACTACGCGAAGCTCCTGGACTGGAGGGCGCTGAAGGCGGGGGGCGGCGTCACCGAGGTGCTGCTCGGGCCGCCCGGTTCGCCCCTCTCGTTCGACACGGTCGTCCCCGCGGATCTGCTGGCCCGGCTGACGTACACGTCCCGCCGGGGCGAGCGCAGGCTCAAGCACGTGGAGGACGGACGGCTGATGAGGTCGGGGAGCGTCCACGGGATCTACCGGCTGGCCCCCGACTCCGCCGCCGAGCTCCGGGAGCTCGTCCTGGACCGAAGCCGTTGATGTCCGCACCGGAGGGGCGGATCCCCTGAAACGACGAGATCCCGCCCGATCTTTCGATCGGACGGGATCTCGTCCTGCGCTTGTGGACCTGTGGGGATTTGAACCCCAGACCCCCTCGATGCGAACGAGGTGCGCTACCAGACTGCGCCACAGGCCCTTGCGACGTGTGAAACATTAGCATCCCGATCGGGGTACAAGGAAATCCGTTCCCCCGCAGGTCAGCCGAGGGGCCCGACGGCCCCCCGGCCGGGGGTCATTCGTTCGCCGCGCGGGGGCGGTCGTCGTCCGCGTACTGGTCGAAGAGCGGGGTGCGGCCGTGGTCGCGCTGGCGGTTCGGCTGGTTCGTCCGCTGGCGCGGGGCGGGCGCCGGCGTCGCGGGCGGCGCCGGTGCGGGGTCCGCGGCCGTGGAGGAGCGGGCCGAGCTCCAGGTCTCCGGGTCGGTGATGTCGACGCCGCTGGTCGCCCGCGGGGCGACCGGGGCGGTGACGTACGTGGGGAGCGGGACCGGGACCGGGTCCCAGCTGTCACCGCGGGCCGGGCCGCGCTCGCGCTGCTGGTCCACCCACTCCGCGTGGTCCGTCTGCTCGACCAGCGCGCGCCGGCCCGCCTCCTGCGGGGAGACCGAGGGCGCCGGTTCGGGTTCCGGGCGGGCGGGCTCCTCGTCGGCGTCCGGCGCGGGCTGCCGGCGCGGGGGCCGGCTCTCGCGCAGGCGCGCCGCGGCGGCCTCCGCTCGGCGGCGGTCCATCACGTACACGAAGCGACGGCGTTCCGTCCTGCGCAGATGGACGATGTACGCGCTCAGCAGCACCGCGGGGAGGGCCGGTGCCCACAGGAACGCGAGGCCGCCGACCGCGGCGACGACCGCGCCGAGGGTGAAGGCCAGGAAGAGGACGACCGTGGTGCGCCGGCGCCGTGCGAGGACCTTGCCGCGGCGGGCGCGCTCGGCGGCCGCCTTGGAGGGCCTTCGCGCGGCGGGTGCCGGGGCGGGCGCCGGTTCCGGGATCTCCAGGCGGGCTTCCGTCCTGGCCGCGGGCGCGGAGAAGGCCCGGACGTCGACCGAGCTGAGATGCTCCGTCTCGACGTCCGGGTCCACGTCGGGCTCCGCTCCGTCCGCCCCACGGTCCCGGTCCTTCAGCTCCTTGGCGTATCGGCGCTCCATGCCCGCCCGTCCGGACAGCAGTCGGATGGCGGTGCTGAAGCGTTCCGTCGGACGGGCCTCGTTGAGCTCGTCCTGCCTGCGGAGCCACATCGGTACCAAGTAGGCGGCCCAGGCCCCGACGATGACTGCGTAGATGAGGCCGCTGCTGCTCACGCCTCACACCGTAGAGGGGTTCCGTTACGGGCATCGGCCAATTGGCCCGGTGTGTCGCACGATCTGGCTGATATCACTGAACTTTTTTGTGATTGTTCAGATCGATTGAGGATCAACTGCTGATTGAATTCGAACACTTATTTCATTGGGCGGGGTGCGAGGGACGTGCCTGGTGCCAGCGGCGCAGCAGCCCCTCCGGCACTTCCTCGACGGTGAGCGCGAAGACGAGATGGTCCCGCCACGCCCCGTCGATGTGGAGGTAGCGGGGCCGGAGCCCTTCCTCCCGGAATCCCAATTTCTCCACGACCCGTCGGGAGGGGCCGTTCTCGGGCCGAATGCACACTTCCATCCGGTGCAGTCCGACCGACCGGAAGCAGTGGTCCACGGCGAGCGCGACCGCCGTCGGCATGACGCCCCGTCCGGCCACGGCGCTGTCCACCCAGTAGCCGACATGGCCCGAGCACATCGAGCCCCAGGTGATCCCGGCCACCGTCAACTGGCCGACGAGCTCACCCCGGTACTCGATCACGAACGGCAGCATCCGCCCGGCGTTCGCCTCGGCCCGCAGATGGCGGACCATCTGCCGGTACGTCGGGCGCTGCGCCACCGGACCACCGGGGGCCGGCGGCGGGACCGTCGCCTCCCACGGGCGCAGCCAGTCGCGGTTGCGCCGGTTGACCTCTCGCCAGACCCGCTGGTCACGCATCTTTATCGGACGGAGCACGACGTCTCCGTCCGAGAGGACCACGGGCCAGGACGTGATCATGACGGTCTCGGGTGGTCGCCGCCCCGGACCTGGTCGACCGCGTGCCGCAGGAGCGGCTCCAGTACGGCGATGCCGTCGCGGACACCGCCCGAGGAGCCGGGCAGGTTCACGATCACGGTCCCGCGAGCGACACCGGCGAGGCCGCGGGAGAGCGCCGCCGTGGGCACCTTCTCGCGGCCGTACGCGCGGATCGCCTCGGGAATGCCGGGGATCTCGTGGTCGAGCACCCGGCGGGTGACCTCGGGGGTCCTGTCGGTCGGCGAGATGCCCGTACCGCCGGTGGTGAGGATGACGTCGTAACCGGCCTCGACCCCGGCCCGGAGCGCCGCCTCGACCGGTGCTCCGTCCGGGACGACCTGCGGGCCTTCCACGGCGAAGCCCATGCGGGTCAGCCCTTCGGCGAGCAGCGGGCCGCCCTTGTCCTCGTAGACACCGGCCGCCGCCCGGTTGGAGGCGGTGACGACGAGGGCGGTGTACGGGGCCGGCAGGGCCTCGCCGAGGTCCGTGCCCGCGGCCGGGGCCTCCTGGGCGTGGCCCTCGTGCTCGTGCGCCCCGCTCACCCGGCCGTCGCGCGTCACGACTCGGCCCCTTCGCGGGTCCAGTCGCCCGACTTGCCGCCGGTCTTCTCCTCCACCCGTACGTCGGAGATGACCGCGCCCTTGTCGACCGCCTTGATCATGTCGACGACCGTCAGCGCGGCCACCGAGACCGCCGTCAGGGCCTCCATCTCCACGCCCGTGCGGTCGGTGGTCTTCACCGTCGCCAGGATCTCCACCGCGTCGTCCGCGACCGTGAGGTCGAGCTTCACGCCCGAGACGGCCAGCGGGTGGCAGAGCGGGATGAGGTCGGGCGTCTTCTTCGCACCCATGATCCCGGCGATCCGGGCGGTGGCGAGCGCGTCGCCCTTCGGTACGCCCTCGCCCCGGAGCAGCTCGATCACGCGCGGCGAGACGAGGACGCGGCCACTGGCGCGTGCGGTCCGCGCCGTGACGTCCTTCGCGGAGACGTCGACCATGCGGGCCGCACCCGCCTCGTCGATGTGGGTGAGTCCTTGCTGCGTGCTCATGGCCGTGACACTCCCGGTCGCTGTGTGGGACGCCACGGTACCGCCACCAGGGCCTCCTCAGCCGAGGAGGACCACTTCCAGCTCCTCGCCCGTCTCCACTCCGGTGGCCTCTTCCGGGACGACGAGCAGGGCGTTCGCGTGCGCGAGCGCCGCAATGAGATGGGAGCCCGCTCCGCCCACCGGGGTGACGGTGCCGGACTCCGCGTCGTAGGTCCCGCGCAGGAACTGGCGGCGGCCGGCCGGGGACGAGAGCGCCTTGTCCGCCGTGAGCACGGCGCGGACCCGGGGGCGGTGCAGATCGGCGAGGCCCATGAGGGCCCGGATCGCGGGCCGCACGAACATCTCGAAGGAGACGTACGAGGAGACCGGGTTGCCCGGCAGGGCGAGCAGCGGGGTGTGCTCGGGGCCGATCGTGCCGAAGCCCTGCGGCTTGCCCGGCTGCATGGCCAGCTTGCGGAAGTCGACCCGGCCGTCCGCGGTCAGCGTCTCCTTGACCACGTCGTACGCGCCGACGCTGACGCCGCCCGTGGTGACGAGGAGGTCGGCGCGGATCAGCTGGTCCTCGATGGTGGCCCGGAGGGTCTCGGCGTCGTCGGTGACGGCGCCGACGCGGTAGGCGATGGCACCGGCGTCGCGCGCGGCGGCGGCCAGCGCGAAGCTGTTGGAGTCGTAGATCTGGCCCTCGGCCAACTCCTCGCCGGGCTGGACCAGTTCGCTGCCGGTGGAGAGCACGACGACACGGGGGCGCGGGCGCACCCGCACCGTGGAGCGGCCGATCGCGGCGAGCAGCCCGATCTGGGGCGGTCCGAGGACCGTGCCGGCCTCCAGGGCCAGGTCGCCGGCCTGGACGTCGCTGCCCCTGGCCCGCACGTGCGCGCGGGCCTCGGCGGGCCGGTGGACGCGGACCTCGCCGCCGGACCCCTCGGGCGCGGCGCTCGCGGCGCGCATGCCGCTCGCCGCGCCCTCGCCCGTCCCGCCGTCGGTCCACTCGACCGGGACGACGGCCTCGGCGCCGGGCGGCAGCGGGGCGCCGGTCATGATGCGGGCGGCCTCGCCGGGGCCGACGACGGGCAGGCCGTCGGCGCCGGCGGCCACGTCGCCGATGACGGTCAGGACGGCCGGGAACTCCTCGGTGGCACCGGCCACATCGGCGACCCGGACCGCGTATCCGTCCATGGAGCTGTTGTCGAACGGAGGCAGTGCGACCGGCACGGTGACGTCCTCGACGAGGACGCAGCCCTGGGCCTCCGGCAGTTGCAGCTCGATGGGTTCGAGCGGGGAGACCGCCGCCAGGATGTCGTCGAGGTGCTCGTCCACCGACCACAGGTCGCGGGAGGGACCCGCGCAGGGATCGGCGGACGCCTCGCCGGACGGGACGGCGGAGTCCGGTGCCGCACTGCTGGTCACGTGGCTACATCTCCTCGGTGACGTAACTGCGAAGCCAGGTCCGGAAGTCCGGGCCCAGGTCATCACGTTCGCACGCGAGTCTGACAATGGCACGGAGATAGTCCCCGCGGTCACCGGTGTCATAGCGCCGGCCCTTGAAGACGACACCGTGGACCGGGCCGCCGATCTTCTCGTCCTTGGCGAGCTTCTGCAGGGCGTCGGTCAGCTGGATCTCGCCGCCGCGGCCCGGCTCGGTCTCGCGGATTATCCCGAAGACGGCGGGGTCGAGGACGTAGCGGCCGATGATCGCGTAGTTGCTGGGCGCCTCGGCCGGGGACGGCTTCTCGACGAGGTCCGTCACCTTCACGACGTCCGAGTCGATCGTCGCCTCGACGGCCGCGCAGCCGTAGAGGTGGATCTGCGAGGGCTCGACCTCCATCAGCGCGATCACGCTGCCGCCCTCCCGCTCCTGGACCTCCACCATCCGGGAGAGCAGCGGGTCGCGCGGGTCGATGAGGTCGTCGCCGAGCAGCACGGCGAAGGGCTGGTCGCCGACGTGCGGGGCGGCGCAGAGCACGGCGTGGCCGAGACCACGCGGGTCGCCCTGGCGCACGTAGTGCATGGTCGCCAGGTCGTTGGACTCCCGCACCTTGGAGAGGCGCTCCGCGTCCCCCTTGCGGGTCAGCGCCTCCTCCAGCTCATAGTTCCGGTCGAAGTGGTCCTCCAGGGGACGCTTGTTACGACCGGTGATCATGAGGACGTCGGAGAGGCCGGCGGTGACCGCCTCCTCGACGACGTACTGGATCGCGGGCTTGTCGACGACCGGGAGCATCTCCTTCGGCGTGGCCTTGGTGGCCGGAAGGAAGCGTGTGCCGAGACCGGCGGCCGGGATGACAGCCTTGCTGATCCTGGTGGGGGACTGAGTCATGGGCGCATGATAGCTGTTCGATATGGGAGGAAGATGGGCCTCCCATTGGCTTCCCATGGGTAAAGAGGGATACGAGAGGTTCGTGACATCACGTGAGTTCCCTGTGACGGGCGAAACGTCCGAAAAGGCCGCACTGCGTCGCCGCCTGCTCGCCGCCCGCGCCGAGCTGACCCTCCATGATGCCGAATCCACGGGGGAGACGTTCGCCCGGGGTGCGCGAGAACTGGCCGAGCTTGCGGGGGCGTCGACCGTCGCCGCCTATGTGTCGGTCGGCCGCGAGCCGGGCACGCGCGCGCTGCTCGACGTCCTGCGCGGACGGGGGGTCCGCGTCCTGCTGCCGGTGCTGCTGCCCGACAACGACCTGGACTGGGCCGCGTACGAGGGCGCCGGGAGTCTGGCGAGGGCGGGCCGGGGCCTGCTGGAGCCGACGGGACCGCGACTGGGCCCGGAGGCCGTGTGCGAGGCGGACGTGGTGCTGCTGCCCGGGCTGGCGGTCGACGAGCGCGGGATGCGCCTGGGCCGGGGCGGCGGCTCGTACGACCGCGTGCTCGCCCGGCTCGCGCGGGCGGACGCCCATCCGTCCCTGGTGGTGCTCCTCTACGCGAACGAGGTGGTCGCCCGGGTCCCGGAGGAACCGCACGACCACCCCGTGCACGCGGTGGTGACCCCGGAGGGGGTCAGGCGCTTCGAGCGCCCCTGAAGCCCGGGGAGTGTCCGGAAGGTTTCGCCGTCCGCCCGCGGGGCCGCGAGCCGGGCGAGACCTTCCGGACACGGCCTAGGGCTGGAGGATCAGCGTCTCCTTCGTCGAGGCGTCGACCGCCGCCTTGCCGAAGGGCCAGTCGAGCAGGTCGCCCTTGACCCAGGCGTCGGTCTGGTCGGTGTAGTGCGAGTGGTACGCGTGCCCCGAGGCGCCGGACAGGTTGATCCAGCGCGACCTGTCCCAGTCGCCGACGTTGACGACCATCCGCATCGACGGGACCCAGACGACGTCGTAGCCGCCGGCCGCGTTCCAGCCGGTGGCGTTCACGGCCGCCTCACCGCCGCCCAGGTTCCAGGGGCCCCGGTTGAGCAGCGACTGGACGAAGCCCGGGCCCGCGGTGCCGAGGGTCTGGTTCTTCAGGGTCAGCTGGTGCAGCCGGCCCCAGCTCCAGGTGGAGACGTCCTTGCCGAGCTTCGCGGTCAGCTCCCAGCGCGCGTCCTCCATGGCGCGGGCGAGCAGCTGGTCACGGTTCTCGGTGGCCTGGTCGGTGCGGTTGGCCTCGGTCTTCCACCACTCGCTGTTCTCCTGCTTGAGGAGCGGGCGGACCACCTCGTACCAGCGGTCGCCGCCGTCGGGCTGCGCCGTGTCGCCGTCGCGCTCGCCGCACTCCCGGACCCGCTTGTTCTGCTCGTCGACCGGCAGCCCGGTGGAGTCGGCGGGGCGGACGCTGATGCAGTCGCCCTCGGCCCGCAGCTCCTTGGGCAGCTTGTCGCCGAAGGCGAGCTTGAGGACGTTGCGCCAGACCGCGTTGAAGTAGGCGGCCGCGGCCGAGTCGGGCTCCTGGGTGTAGTCCCAGCCCTCCAGCAGCTTCTGCGCCTCGCGGACGTAGGGGTCCGAGATGTCGATCTTCAGCAGGAGCGGGTTGAGGAGCGTCGCGATCTCGCTGCGGTTGTCCATCTGCATGGTCCGCATGTCGTCCGGCGAGATCTTGCCGCCGTCCTTGGTCTTCGACTCGATGAGGTCGTTGATCCGCTGGCTGCGCGAGCCGTAGCCCCAGTCCTCCGTCAGGAGGTGGGGGTACGCGTCGGCGTCGACGACGGCCTGGTTGGCGGTGACGATGTAGCCGCGGTCGGGGTTCTCCTCGTACGGCAGCTCGTCGTACGGGATCCAGCCCTTCCACCGGTACGAGGAGTCCCAGCCGGGCGCGGGCACGGTGCCGTCGTGGCCCTTGGCGCGGACCGGGATCCTGCCGGGCGCCTGGTATCCGATGTTCTCGGCGTCGGCGTAGATGAGGTTCTGGGACGGAACCTCGAAGTGCTCGGCCGCCGCGCGGAACTGCTTGAAGTTCTTGGCACGGTTGAGCTCGAAGATCGCGTCCATGGACCGGCCGGGCTCCAGCGCGGTCCACCGGAGGGAGACGGCGTAACCGGTGCCCCGGTCGGGGGCGGCGTTGCCGACGGGCGCCTTCTGGCCGACCCGTTCCAGGTCGGAGGAGCGGTCGGAGACGAGCGGGCCGTTGCCGGTCGAGCGGACCGTGATCGTCCGGCTGCCGCCGCCCGCGATCTTGATGACCTCTTCGCGGGTGACGAAGGGCTTGATCTTGCCGTCGACGAGGTAGCCGGCGTCCCCGACCTTCTCCAGGTACAGGTCGGTGACGTCGGCGCCGAGGTTGGTGAGGCCCCAGGCGATGGTGTCGTTGTGGCCGATGATCACGCCGGGCATGCCGGAGAAGGTGTACCCGGCGACGTCGTAACGGCAGGTCGCCGAGACGGAGCGGCAGTGCAGGCCCATCTGGTACCAGAGGGACGGCAGCATCGGCGCGAGGTGCGGGTCGTTGGCGAGCAGCGGCTTGCCGGAGGTCGTGTACTTCCCGGAGACGACCCAGGAGTTCGAGCCGATGCCGTTGCCGTTCGGGCCGAGCAGCGCGGGGATCTCGTCGAGCGCCTCGGAGAGCGCGCCGAGCTGGGACTGCGTCCCCTCCAGGGCGCCGTCCGCGCTGCCGTTCGTGGCGGCGCCGGTGCCGGTGCCGTCGGTGGAGCCGCCCGTTCCGGTGGTCGCGTCGTCGGCGTCGCCGGAGCCGCCGCCCTTGCCGGAGCCCTCGACGATCGGCTGGTGCAGGTCGTACGGGTACTGCGGGTACAGCTCCTTGATCTGCGCGGCGCTCAGCCGGCTCGTCATCAGGGAGCGGTCGATCTCGTCCTGCATGTTGCCGCGCAGGTCCCAGGCCATCGCCTTGAGCCAGGCCACCGAGTCGACGGGGGTCCAGGGCTCGATCGCGTAGTCGTTGGTGAACGCCAGCGCCGCGTACTCGACCGAGATGTCCGAGGGGTCCCGGTCCTTGAGATAGGCGTTGACGCCCTCGGCGTACGCCTGGAGATTCTTCTTCGTCTCCTCCGACAGGACGTTGTCGTACTCCTGCTGCGCGACCTGCCGCCAGCCCAGCGTGCGCAGGAAGGCGTCGGTGTCGACCTGGTCCTTGCCGAACATCTCGGACAGCCGGCCCGACGTCATGTGACGGCGGACGTCCATCTCGTAGAAGCGGTCCTGGGCCTGGACGAAGCCCTGGGCGCGGAAGAGGTCGGCCTCGGTGTCCGCGTAGATCTGCGGAACCCCGTAGGCGTCGCGCTTGACCTCGACCGGGCCGGAGAGCTTGTCGAGCCGGAGTTCGCCCGTCGTCTGCGGGAACGAGGCCCGGACGGTGCTGACGCCCCAGTACCCGCCGTAACCGACGCCCGTCACCAGTGCGAGCACCAGGACGAGGACGATCAGGCGGGCACGTCGCCCCTTCTTCTTGGCGGGAGGCGCGGTCGTGTTGGAGGGCATCTCTGTCCTTCGAGGGGCAGGGTGGTCCTGGAGTACGGGAGCAACCTTAGGCGCAGCGTCCCGGCGGCCCGGACGGGGTGCCGATAAGCGGACCGCACGAATGATCGAGGAGAGACCGGGAGAGACGCCAGATGCGCGTCAAGAAAGCGTTAAAGATTAGGTAAGGTAACGAAGTACCGGCTGCTGGAGGACCGTTCCGGCCGCACGCGAGGGAAGGATCGCCCGCTGACTGTCCACCAGCTCAATGAACTCCTGCTCGTCTGCTCGCTCGTGCTGCTCATCGCCGTCGCGGCGGTGCGGATCTCGTCCCGCAGCGGGCTCCCCAGCCTGCTCCTGTACCTCGGGATCGGGGTCGCCATCGGGCAGGACGGGATCGGCAACGTCGCCTTCGACAACGCCGAACTGACCCAGGTGATCGGCTATGCCGCACTTGTCGTGATCCTCGCCGAAGGTGGCCTGGGCACGAAGTGGAAGGAGATCAAACCCGCGTTGCCCGCGGCGGTCGTGCTGTCGACCGTCGGCGTCGCGGTGAGCGTGGGGATCACGGCCGCGGCCGCCCACTACCTGGTGGGCCTGGACTGGCGGCAGGCACTGATCATCGGCGCGGTCGTCTCCTCGACGGACGCCGCGGCCGTCTTCTCCGTCCTGCGCAAGGTGCCGCTGCCCCCGCGGGTGACCGGTGTCCTGGAGGCCGAGTCCGGCTTCAACGACGCCCCGGTCGTCATCCTCGTCGTCGCCTTCTCGGCCACCGGCCCGGTCGACTCGTGGTACGTCCTGGTCGGGACGATCGCCCTGGAGCTGGCCATCGGCGCGGCCGTGGGCCTGGCGGTCGGCTTCATCGGCTCCTTCGGTCTGCGCCACGTGGCACTGCCCGCCTCCGGCCTCTACCCGATCGCCGTGATGGCCATCGCGGTCGTGGCGTACGCCGCCGGCGCCATGGCGCACGGCTCCGGCTTCCTCGCCGTCTACCTGGCCTCGATGGTCCTCGGCAACGCCAAGCTGCCGCACGCGCCGGCCAACCGCGGCTTCGCGGAGGGGCTCGGCTGGATCGCCCAGATCGGCATGTTCGTCCTGCTCGGTCTGCTGGTCACGCCGAGCCAGCTGGTCGACGACTTCTGGCCCGCGGTGATCATCGGCCTGGTCCTGACGGTGGTGGCCCGGCCGATGGAGGTCTTCCTCAGCCTGCTGCCGTTCCGTCTCCCCTGGCAGGAACAGGCCCTGATGTCCTGGGCCGGCCTGCGCGGAGCCGTCCCCATCATCCTCGCCACGATCCCGATGGTCTCCGGGATCGAGGGCAGCGAGCGGATCTTCAACATCGTCTTCGTCCTCGTCGTGGTCTACACGCTGGTGCAGGGGCCGACGCTGCCCTGGCTGGCGCGGGCGCTGAAGCTGGGCGACGCCTCGGAGGCCGCCGACCTCGGCGTCGAGTCGGCCCCGCTGGAGCGGCTGCGCGGGCACCTGCTCTCCGTCGCCATCCCGGCGGGGTCGAAGATGCACGGCGTGGAGGTCGCGGAGCTGCGCCTCCCGGCCGGGGCCGCGGTCACCCTCGTCGTACGGGAGGAGACGAGCTTCGTGCCCGGTCCGGCGACCGTGCTGCGGCACGGGGACGAGCTGCTCGTCGTCGCGACGGACCCGGTGCGGGACGCCACCGAACGGCGGCTGCGCGCCGTCGGGCAGGGCGGAAAGCTGGCCGGATGGCTCGGAACCGGCGGCTCCACGGCGGTCTCCCCGCCCAAGGGACCGCACTCACACTGGCCGCATCTGCCCTTCACCAAGCGAACGTCCGGTTAATCACAGGCATGGATTCGGATCGAAGGGCGTTTTCCCAGGCGGGAAGACGCCCTTCCCTGTACCATGAAGGCACACTTTGATCGAACCAACTCTGCCTGACGCAGAGCTGGCGCGACCGTATGGCGGCCGTGACGCCCTCCGCAGTGGGGCCCGGTATCTACCGCAGTTCCGCGCATGAGGACAGCTCTCGGCGGCACCCGCACCACCGTGCACGGGCGCGCTACCAGGCGGCAGAAAGGCAAGGACCGTGGTGTCCACGGTCACCGACCCGCGGCCTGACACGTCCGCGGCGCCCTCGGAGCACGAGGCGCCGACAGCGCCCGAGAGCTCCGCGGTGCACGACCACCCCGTCGCGCCCGCAGCGCCCGCCGAGGCCGACAGGCGCGCCGCGAAGAAGGGCGGGCGCGCCGGCTACGGACAGCTCCTGCGCACCCCCGGGGCCCTGTCGTTCCTGCTCCCCGGCTTCGCCGCCCGGCAGCCGTTCGCGATGCTGACGATCGGCATCGTCCTGCTCGTCCAGCACACCACCGGCTCGTACGGCAGCGCCGGCGCGGTCGCCGCCGTCACCGGCGTCTCGATGGCGCTCTTCGCCCCGCAGAGCGGCAAGCTCGCCGACCGCTTCGGCCAGCGCGCGGTCCTGGTCCCCGGCGTCCTCATCCACTCCGCCGCGGTCTCCCTGCTCGTGGTGCTCGCCCTGGCGGGCGCCCCGATGTGGGCCCTGTTCCTCGCCGCCGTACCGGCCGGCGCCTCCGTCCCGCAGGTCGGGCCGATGGTCCGCGCCCGCTGGGCGGCGAAGCTGGAGAACTCCCCGCTGATGCCGACGGCCGCGGCCTTCGAGTCGGTCACGGACGAGTTCACCTTCGTCGTCGGCCCGGTCCTCGCCACCGCGCTCTGCACCGGCGTCCACCCGGCGGCCGGTCTGATCGCCGAGGCCGCGCTCACGCTCTTCGGCGGACTGTTCTTCGCCGCCCAGCGGCGCACCCAGCCCGCGCACGGACTCGTCTCCGCCGCCTCCAGCGAGCGGCGCGTCTCCGCCCTGTCCATCCCGGGCGTCCGGGTGCTGGCCATCGCCTTCCTGGGCATCGGCTCGGTCTTCGGCGGAATGCAGGTCTCGCTGACCGCGTTCTCCGAGGAGATCGGCAACCCCGGCGTCAACGGTCTGCTGTACGGGACCTTCGCCGCGGGCAACATGCTCGCGGGCATCGCGTGCGGCGCGATCGCCTGGAAGATCGGCCCGCGCAAGCGTCTGCTCCTGGGCTACGCCGGACTGACCGTGGCCGCCTCGCTGCTCTGGTCCGCGAACTCCGTGCTGCTGCTCGGCGCCCTCGGCCTGGTCGTGGGCCTGTGCATCGCCCCGGCCCTGATCACCGGCTACACCATCGTCGAAACCCTGGTTCCGGCCTCCGCCCGTACCGAGGCCTTCACCTGGCTCACGGGCGCCGTGGCGCTGGGCCAGGCGGCGGCCGTGACGATCGCCGGCCGACTCGCCGACGAGCACGGCGCGAGCACCGGATTCCTGGTGCCGCTGGTCGGTACCGCGCTGGCGCTGGCCACCCTGCTGGCGCTGCGCTCGCGGCTGTCCCCCCGGGCTTCGCGACGCGTCACGCCGCGTGGTATCGGTCACCGAGTGCCGGTGACGGTGGACTGATCCCGCGGAATAGGTCACTATGGATCGTCGTTAGCACTCGATGAGTGTGAGTGCCAGGAGGAAGACAAGTGCCGACCTACCAGTACCAGTGCACCGAGTGCGGCGAGGGCCTCGAGGCGGTGCAGAAGTTCACCGATGACGCGCTGACCGAGTGCCCCAGCTGCAAGGGACGCCTGAAGAAGGTGTTCTCGGCGGTCGGCATCGTCTTCAAGGGATCCGGCTTCTACCGGAACGACAGCCGCGGCTCGTCGTCCAGCAGCTCCCCCGCGTCGAAGTCGTCCACGGCTTCCACGTCCTCGTCGTCGAGCTCGTCCACGTCCTCGGACGCGAAGCCGGCCGCCTCGTCGAGCTCATCCGCTTCGAGCTCGTCGTCGAGCACCGGCTCCGCCAGCTCGGCCGCCTGATCCAGGTCCTCACGAGAGCCCTGCCGCCTGTGCGCGGCGGGGCTCTCGGCGTTCGCGGCGCCTCCGGGCGGGGGCCGTCGTGGTGAGGAGGGGCGGCCCGGCTCGCCCACGTCCGGGGGCCCGTGGTGAGGACGGGGCCCTCGTGGTGGGGGGCGCGGGCCCTCGTGGTGGGGGCTGGGGCCCTCGTGGTGGGGGCGCGGGCGGTTAATCTGACGACCATGGCGACCCACGCGTACGCGGACATCGGTGTGATCGGCGGTTCGGGCTTCTACTCCTTCCTGGAGGACGTGACGGAGGTGTCCGTGGACACCCCGTACGGCAGCCCGAGCGACAGCCTCTTCCTCGGCGAGATCGCGGGACGCCAGGTCGCGTTCCTGCCGCGGCACGGCCGCGGCCACACCCTGCCGCCGCACCGGATCAACTACCGCGCCAACCTCTGGGCGCTGCGCTCGGTGGGCGTGCGGCAGGTGCTCGGGCCGTGCGCGGTCGGCGGGCTCCAGGAGGAGTACGGCCCGGGGACGCTGCTCGTACCGGACCAGCTGGTGGACCGCACGAAGGCACGGACGCAGACGTACTTCGACGGGGAGCCGCTGCCGGAGGCGTGGGGCGGCGCCGTGCCGAACGTCGTGCACACCACCTTCGCCGACCCCTACTGCCCGGACGGGCGGCGGGTGGCCCTGAAGGCGGCCCGGGGACGGCGCTGGGAGCCGGTCGACGGCGGCACGATGGTCGTGGTCGAGGGGCCGCGCTTCTCGACCAGGGCCGAGTCCCGCTGGCATGCGGCGGCCGGATGGTCGGTGGTGGGGATGACCGGGCACCCGGAGGCCGTCCTCGCCCGGGAGCTGGGGCTCTGTTACACCTCGCTGGCGCTGGTCACGGACCTGGACGCGGGCGCGGAGACGGGCGACGGGGTCTCGCACACCGAGGTCATGCGGGTGTTCGGCGCGAACGTCGGACGGCTGCGGGACGTGCTCTTCGACGCGGTCGGGGCCCTGCCGGACACCGCGGACCGGGACTGCCTGTGCACGCACGCGCACGACGGATGGGACCTGGGGATCGAGCTTCCGTGAATCCCCCGGGCGGGTGAGGGAGTTGTCCACAGCCCCGGGTCGATGCACAGGCGGGAGCGGGATGTTCGCCGGGCCGGGATGGTGGGAGCGGTTCTCCGGACGGTCCGGGGAGCTCGACTCCTGACAGGCGGTTCATCCGATGACGACCCCTCCTCCCCCCGTCCCCGTCCACTCCCCCGCCCGCTTCCTCTCGCCCGTGCCGGAGACGTGCGCTGTCCCGTTGTTCGAGCCCCTGCGGGTGCGCGGCGGACGCCGGCGGCTGCGCCGGGTGTTGCGGCGACGACGGCGGGCACCGGCCGCGATCCTCGCGATGAGCGCGGCCGCGCTGGCGGTGGCGGGCGGGGGCGAGGTGTCCGCGGACCCACCGGAGCGCCGGGCGGCGCAGGAGCAGCGCCGGCCGGCCGCGGTGCGGCTGGTGTCCGCGCCGGTGCGGATCGCGGACGCTGCGACCGTGCGACTGCTGCGCCCCGGCGACCGGGTCGATGTGATCGCCGCCCCCGAGTCGTCGATGGGCGAGGGCGGTACGGCCCGGGTGGTCGCCGCGGGCGCCCGGGTGACCGAGGTCCCGCGCGCGGCCGGGACCCCGCTGGACGGCGGGGCGCTGGTCGTCCTGTCCGTTCCGCGGTCGACGGCGACGGCCCTGGCGGGTGCGGGTGTCACGTCCCGACTGGCGGTGATCCTGTGCTGATTCGCACGGACTTCCTGTCAAGTAACCGTTCCGTGTGTACGGATTGGACGCCTCTGTACGGTTCGCGGCCTAATGGCTCCGCCAACTGCACACGGAACGAAAGGCGCCCCGGTGACTTCGAAGAACGAAAGCGTGATGGCGGGCTTCAAAGCCTTCCTCATGCGCGGCAACGTGATCGATCTGGCGGTGGCGGTCGTCATCGGTGCCGCGTTCACCAACATCGTGAACGCGCTCGTCAAGGGCGTCATCGGCCCGGTGGTCGGCGCCTTCGGCACCAAGGACCTGGAGGGCTACAAGTCCTGCCTGAAGGGGACCTGCGCGGTCGTGGACGGCGAGGTGCAGGGCATCCAGATCGAGTGGGGCCTCGTCCTGAGCGCCACCCTGAGCTTCCTGATCACCGCGGCCGTCGTCTACTTCCTGATGGTGCTGCCCATGGCGAAGTACCTGGCCAGGCGGGTGGAGGCGGAGAAGGCCCGGGACGGCGTCCAGGAGGTGGTGGAGATCAGCGAGCTGGAGGTCCTCAAGGAGATCCGCGATCACCTGGTCACCCAGCGCGGGCCGAGCAAGGGCGCCGGGGCGGGGACGCACCCCACCTCCTAGCCGGCGCCTCGCACCGGCGTCAGAGGTGGTGCGGCGGCTTCTCTTCGAGGAACCGCGCGAGATCGGCGGCGCTGTCACTACCGCCGGGAGGCCGCTCGCCCCACCCACGGTCCGTATCGTCCGCGGACTGCTGGTCCAGTGGATCGTCGAAGATCAGCTTCGGCTTCGTGGTGTTCTCGGGGATGGGCTGTGCGCCGGGCTGCTTCGCGTCTCGCGGTCCGTGGGCGGGGGCGGTGCTCATACCTCAAGGGTACGCCGGTGATTCGG
Source organism: Streptomyces sp. NPDC047971 (assembly GCF_040653355.1). Lineage (NCBI taxonomy): Bacteria > Bacillati > Actinomycetota > Actinomycetes > Kitasatosporales > Streptomycetaceae > Streptomyces > Streptomyces sp. NPDC047971. The sequence goes on from NZ_JBEZNW010000017.1 coordinate 108,828, forward strand.
CCTCGTACCGCCTCGATCAGCGGTTTTTCGGGCTCTCAGCGGTCTTCCGGGTCGAGCAGCCACAGTCCGAGGACGACCAGGAACGACAGGACCAGGAAGCCGGCGCCCCACCAGGCCGTGCCGGTGTCGCCCGCCATCCACTCGTCGACCACGATCGTCAGGCCCCACAGCTGGCCGATGACGACCGTGAGGGCCAGGGCGAGGCGCGCGCTCAGTTTCGAGGAGCGCTCGGGCTCCTGCTCGGTACCGGCGCCGGGGCCGGGACCGGTGTGGCGGATCCGCGGGTCCCCGTAGCCGCTGGTCGGCCGGATCTGCGGGTAGCGCTCGTGGACGGGACGGTTCAGACGCGGCTGCGCGCTGCCCGGTGTGTACGCGGGGCGCGGCGGCGTCCCGGGTGCGGGGGCGCGGGCGTGGTCCTCGGCGGGCTGCCGGTCCCCGCCGCCGGGGGCCTCGGGGTCGCGGGGGAAGGGGCTGTCGGTCATGTCCGCTCACTCCTCGTCCCCGCCGCGCTCGCCGAGGCGCCGGGGCAGCCGAGGCGCACGGCCAGGTCGGGCCGGTCCGCGCCGAGCTGGCGGCACAGCCCCTCCTGGACGCTCTCCCCGGAGCGGGTGGTGCCGACGGCCCAGATGCTGCCGTCGGCCTCCTCCACCAGGAGCACCTTGGGCAGCGCGCGTGGTGGCGGGCCCGCCGTCACCTCTCCCGTACGGGCGTCGAAGACTCCCTCGTGGCACGGGCAGTACAGCTCGCCCTCGCTGCCCCGGTCGTTGCGCCACAGCACGGCACAGGCGAGATGGGTGCAGACGGCCGAGTAGCCGGCGAGGGTGCCGTCCGCCATGCGGAGGGCGACCGCCCGGTCCTCCTGCTCTGGGTAGCGGAAGGCCAGGGACTCGCCGGGCAGCAGCTGGTCGGCGATCTTCTTGGCCTCGGGCGCCCCGTCCGCGTCCCCGTGGCGGTGGAGGATGCCGGAGGCGACGCCGATGCCGCCGATGGCCAGACCGCCGGAGACGGTGGCGACGATCCGCAGGTAGTCGCGACGGGTGGTGAGCGAGTCGGCCGCGATGCGGTCGTGCAGGGCCTCCTGGGCGGCGTCGGCCGCTCCGGAGCCGTCGGCGGGTGGCTGCTCGGTGACGCTCATCACACGGCCTTTCCGTTGATCTCGACGACGGGAAGGCCGCCGGGGACCGGCCATTGGACCTTGTCGGCGGGGACGACCATCGCCACACCCGTGGAGACGGTGGTGGTGCCGAAGGTGAAGGAGTCGGCGACCTGGACGCCGGGGCGTTCGGCGCGGAGTTCGTCGAGGGTGCCGTAGAAGAGGGCGCCGGTGGGGCAGACGGTGGCGCACATCGGGGCGAGACCGTAGGCGGTGCGGTCGTAGCAGAGGTTGCACTTCATCTGCAGCTTCGCCTGGAGGTCGATCTTCGGGACACCGAAGGGGCAGGCGTTGACGCAGTTGGCGCAGCCGATGCAGCGGGTGGTGTCCGCCTGCTGCACCACGCCGTCGGCGGTGACGAGGATCGCGTCGGCAGGGCAGACCTCGGCGCAGGGCGCGACCGGGTCCTCGCAGTGCATGCAGACGGTGGGAAGGGAGGCGACGGAGTGGCCCTCGTCGGGGTAGTCGAGGTGGATCATGGACTTGCCGCGGTGCGAGTCGCACTCGCGGCAGGCGGAGACACACGCCTGGCATCCGATGCAGCGCCCGGGGTCGATGAAGATCGTGCGGCCCATCATGAGCGGTGTCAGCTCCTCTCCGCGGTGCCACGGCCCTGCGGGGACGTGGGGGGCAGGGGGTCGGTGCGGGAGACCTGGGTCTCCGGGTAGGCGACGTGCCCCGGGGCCGTCGGCGGTGCGGGGACCTCGTCGATCCGTTCCGCGGCCTCGATCCGGGCGGCGCAGACCTTGTACTCGGGGATCTTCGAGCGCGGGTCGAGGGCGTCGACGGTGAGGGCGTTGGCGGCGGTGGGGACCGGCCAGTGGTAGGGCACGAAGACGGTGTCGGGGCGGATCGCCTCGGTGACCAGGGCGGGGAAGACCTCGCTGCCGCGGCGGGTGACGACGCGGACGGGGTCGCCGTTGCGGAAGCCGTGGGAGGGGTGGACCTCGACCCACGGGCGGGGGGTCTGTTCGACGAGGGCGCCCAGCCGGCGGGTCTGGTTGCCGGAGAGGAAGTGGGCGACGGTGCGGCCGGTGGTGAGCGACAGCGGGTACTCCTCGCTGTACGGGTCCATCGGCGGGTGCCACTCGACGACCTGCATGTGGATCAGTCCGTCGGGGTGGTAGGTCCTGCCGTCCTCGAAGAGGCGCGGGGTGCCCGGATGGTCCGTGGCGGGGCAGGGCCAGGCGATGCCGCCGGTCTCCTCCAGGCGTTCGTAGGTGATGCCGTAGTAGTCGTTGACCGTTCCGGCGGAGGCGACGCGGAGCTCCTCGAAGACGGAGCGGGAGTCGGGGAAGGCGAACTTGTCGCCGGCCCCCAGGCGTTTGGCGAGCTCGCAGATCACCCAGGTGTCGGTGCGGACCCCGGCGGGCGGTTCCTGGGCCTTGTTGTGCTTGACGACCCGGGCCTCGGCGTTGGCCATCACGCCTTCGTCCTCGGCCCAGACTGTGACGGGGAAGACCACGTGCGCGTTGGCGGCGGTCTCGGAGAGGAAGAAGTCGAACTGGGCGTGGAACTGCAGGGCGTCGTAGCCGTTCTTGACGGTCGCGTAGTTGGGGAGGGAGACGAAGGGGTTGTTGCAGATGCCGATCAGGCCGCGGATCTCCTCGCGCTGCATCTGCCAGACCATCTCCATCATGGAGGTTCCGGCGGGCGGGAGTTCGGACTCCTCGATGCCCCAGATCTCGCAGATCTGGCGGCGGTGCTCGGGGTTGGTGATGGAGCGGCCGCCGGGCAGCAGGTCGGACTTCTGGCCGTGCTCGCGGCCGCCCTGACCGTTGCCCTGGCCGGTGATCGTTCCGTAGCCGGCGCCGGGTTTGCCGATGTTCCCGGTGGCGGTGCACAGGTTGATGATCGTCAGGCAGTTCTCGACGCCCTGGGAGTGGTGTTCGACGCCGCGCGCGTGCCAGGCCATGGCCTTTCCGGCGCCGGCGAACATCCGGGCCGTCCGCACGATCTGCTCCTCGGGCACACCGCAGATCTGGGCGGAGCGGGAGGGCGGATACGCCTCGACGGTTCGTCGCACCTCGTCCCAGCCGGTGGTGTGCGCGGCGAGGTACGCCTCGTCGGTGAGCCCTTCGGCGACGATCACGTGGAGGACGGCGTTGAAGAACGCGGAGTCGGTGCCGGGCTTGAGGGCGACGTGCAGGTCGGCGGTGCGGGCGATCGCCGTCTCGCGCGGATCGACGACGATCAGCGTGGCGCCGCGGTCCCGGGCCCCCCAGAGGTACTGCGTCATCACGGGGAAGCATTCGCCGACGTTGGAGCCGGCGATGAGGAGGCAGTCGGTGAGGAGGATGTCGGAGAACGGGTTGCCGGCCCGGTCGATGCCGAAGGACAGCTTGTTGGCTCCGGCGGCGGAGACCATGCACAGGCGGCCGTTGTAGTCGACGTGCCGGGACTTCAGGGCGACGCGGGCGAACTTCCCGACGAGATAGGTCTTCTCCGAGTAGAGGCTGGCCCCGCCGAGCAGGCCGAAGGAGTCGTTTCCGTACTCGGCCTGGATGCGGCGGATCTCGGCGACGGTGAAGTCGAGCGCCTCCTCCCAGCTCGCCTCCCGGAAGGGCTCGTCGCGGTTGCTCCGCATCAGCGGGGCGGTGAGCCGGTCGGGGTGGTTGACCTGCTGGTAGGCGTTGATGCCCTTGGGGCAGAGCCGCATCCGGTTGATGTCGTGGTTGCGCGGTTCCACGCCGAAGACCTTGCCGCCGTGGTCGACGCGCAGATACATGCCGCACTGGACACCGCAGAAGCAGCAGTGGGTGGGGACGAGCGTCTCGCCCTCCTGGTCGGCGTGCCAGCGGTCGGCGGGGATGCCCCCGGCGTCACGGAAGTTGCGGGTGCCGGGCGGAGCGATGGACGGGTCGAGCGGAAGGGGGTGCTGCCCCGCCTGCTGCGTCACTTGAAGCCCTTCTTGACGTGGGTGAGGTAGGCGGTGCCGCGCAGGACGCGCTTGCAGCGGGGGCAGTACTCGGTCCACTCGTCGAAGCCGAGCCGCAGATCGCGCAGGGTGCCCTGGAGGTTCTCGACGTAGGGAGGGGTGTCGATGGGCTCCTGGCAGCGGCGGCAGAGGAGGACCTCCTCGTCCTGCTTCCGGGAGGTGTACTTGAACAGCTGCATCCCCACGGCGGCGGGCCGCTGGACGATGTGGAAGAACTTCCCGAACGGGATGTAGATGAGGGTGAAGACCACCGACACCATGTGCAGGATCGCCAGGAACTCGTAGCCGCCGCCGTGCAGGAAGATCGACGAGAAGGTGAGGAGCAGCCCGGTCACGGAGATGACGATGAGGGCGATGAGCGGGACCAGGTCGTAGGCGAAGCGCTGGCCGGTGATGGCGCCGCGGTCCTTCATGCGGCGCCACAGGAAGTAGCAGGCACCGGGGATGACGAGGACGGCGGCGATGTCGAGGCCGTGGAACATCAGCCAGCCGACGATGTTCAGCGAGTCGAAGCCGAGGACCTTGAAGCCCCAGATCCGCATCTCGTAGCCGGGCCCGGAGCCGGTGGAGGAGGTGAAGGTGAACCAGCCCCAGGTGAGCGGGAAGGTGATGAGGGCCGCGAGGACACAGCCCCAGAAGATCAGCTGGTGGGCCGCCCAGCGGGCGTGGGAGCGGGCGCCGAGGAACTTCTGGAAGCCGAGGTAGGTGGCGATCATCCTCGGCAGGGCGGTGGGCGCCCTGCGGAAGTTGGCGGCGGAGAAGAAGGAGCGCCAGCCCTGCTTGAACAGCCGGCGGGCGCCGGGGGCGGAGATCCACACGGTGTAGCGGTAGGTGACGCCGAAGGCGAGGAAGACGGTGGCGACGGCGTACGGGAGGAGCGCCGAGTCGAAGTCGCGCAGGAGCCGGCTGCCGAGGACGATCGCGACGATCAGCAGGACGGAGACGGCCGTTCCGGCGAGTGCGGCGCGGCGGCGCACCGCGGCGGGCGTCTGGAGGACGGGCGCGGCCTCGGGGGACGGCGGCGCCTCGGGCAGGGTCGAGGTCGCCGCCGCGGGTGTGGTCGGCGAGGGCGCGTTCGGGGCGGGCTGGCCCGGCGTCGGATCCACGGGGCCCTGCGGTGGCTCGGTCACCCGGTCACCGTAAGGGGATATGTCTGGGATGATCCTGTTTTGCCGTACGAGTGGGTGAGGGTGTCGCTCAGATGGCGTTCAGGCCGTGGGAGCGGAAGAGCGCGCGGGCCTCGGCGATCCGGTCCGGGGACGGGGAGGGCGTGTCGTGGAGGGTGAAGGGCATGGCGAGTGCTTGCCACTTCGCTTCGCCGAGCTTGTGGAAGGGGAGGATGTCGACACGCGAGACATTGCCCAGGTCGGCGGCGAAGGCGGCGACTCCTTCCATGTCGGCGGGGTCGTCGGTGAGGCCCGGGACGAGCACGAAGCGGACGTGGACCTCCCGGCCGAGGTCGGCGAGGCGGCGGGCGAAGGCGAGGGTGGGTTCGATGGGGCGGCCGGTCACCTCACGGTAGGTGTCGGGGTCCCAGGACTTGATGTCGAGCAGGACGAGATCGGTGTCGCGCAGCAGGGAGTCGGTGGCGCGGGCTCCCAGGAAGCCGGAGGTGTCCAGGGCGGTGTGCAGTCCGAGTTCGTGCTTCATCCGGTGCAGGAGCTCGCCGGTGAAGACGGGCTGGAGGAGGGGTTCGCCGCCGGAGACGGTGGCTCCGCCTCCGGCGGCGGAGATGAAGCGGGTGTATCTCGCCGCTTCGGCGATGACGTCGTCGGCCGAGGTGCGTGTGCCGTTGCGCATCCGCCAGGTGTCGGGGTTGTGGCAGTACAGACAGGTCAGCGGGCAGCCGGAGAGGAAGGTGACGAAGCGGGTGCCGGGCCCGTCGACGCCGGTCGACAGGTCCCAGGAGTGCAGCGAGCCCTCGGAGGGGCGGCGGGTCGCGGCGGCCGCGGGCGTCGCGGGGCCGGGTCCGGGCGCGGTCCCCGCCGCCGTGATCCCGGTCGTCGTGGTGGGGGGCATTCTCGTGGTCGTCATGGCCGCGGCCGTCGTCACAGCGAGCCGTGGAAGGTGCGGTTGAGGACGTCGAGCTGCTGCTCGCGTGTCAGCCGGACGAAGTTGACCGCGTATCCGGACACCCGGATGGTCAGCTGCGGGTGGTTCTCCGGGTGCTCCATGGCGTCCATCAGCACCTCCCGGTTGAGGACGTTGACGTTCATGTGGAACCCGTCGCCGGCCATGTAGCCGTCGAGGACACCGGCCAGGTTGGTGATCCGTTCCTCGGGGGTGCGGCCCAGGCCGTCGGGGGTGACGGTGCTGGTCAGCGAGATGCCGTCCTCGGCGTGCTCGTACGGGAGCTTGGCGACCGACAGGGCCGAGGCCACATAGCCGTGGGCGTCGCGGCCGTTCATCGGGTTGGCCCCGGGGGCGAAAGGCTCACCGGCACGGCGCCCGTCGGGGGTGTTGCCGGTCCTCTTCCCGTAGACGACGTTGGAGGTGATGGTGAGGACCGACTGGGTGTGCTCGGCGTTCCGGTAGGTGGGGTGCTTGCGCACCTTCCTCATGAACTCCTCGACCAGCCAGACCGCGATCGCGTCGGCACGGTCGTCGTTGTTGCCGTAGGCCGGGTAGTCGCCGTCGACCGTGTAGTCGGTGGCCAGACCGGTGTCGTCGCGGCGCACGGTGACACGGGCGTACCTGATCGCGGCCAGCGAATCGACGGCCACCGAGAGGCCGGCGATCCCGAACGCCATGGTGCGGCGCACATCGCGGTCGTGGAGGGCCATTTCGAGGCGTTCGTAGGCGTACTTGTCGTGCATGTAGTGGATGACGTTCAGCGCGTGGACGTAGACGTGCGCGAGCCACTCCATCTGCTCGTCGAACTTCCGCATGACCTCGTCGTACTCCAGGACGTCGGCGGTGATGGCGCCGGTGTCGGGGCCGACCTGGACACCGGACTTCTCGTCCCGGCCGCCGTTGATCGCGTAGAGGAGGGTCTTGGCGAGGTTCACGCGGGCGCCGAAGAACTGCATCTGCTTGCCGACCGGCATCGCCGAGACACAGCAGGCGATGGCGGTGTCGTCGCCGAAGCGGGGCCGCATCAGCTCGTCCGACTCGTACTGCACGGAGGAGGTGTCGATGGAGACCTTGGCGCAGAACTCCTTGAAGCCCCGCGGCAGCCGCCGCGACCAGAACACCGTCATGTTGGGCTCGGGAGCCGGACCGAGGTTGTACAGGGTCTGGAGATAGCGGAAGGAGGTCCGGGTGACGAGCGGACGGCCGTCCTCGCCCATGCCGCCGATGGACTCGGTGACCCAGGTCGGGTCGCCGGAGAAGCCCTCGTCGTACTCCGGGGTGCGCAGGAAGCGGACGATGCGGAGCTTGATGATGAAGTCGTCGACGAGTTCCTGGGCCGACTCCTCGGTGAGGAGTCCGGTCTCGATGTCGCGCTGGAGATAGACGTCGAGGAAGGTGGACGTGCGGCCCAGCGACATCGCGGCGCCGTTCTGCTCCTTGACCGCGGCGAGATAGGCGAAGTAGAGCCACTGGACGGCCTCGCGTCCGGTGGTCGCGGGGCCGGAGACGTCGTGCCCGTACGCCCGGGCCATCGCCTTCAGTTCGCCCAGGGCGCGGATCTGCTCGGCGAGTTCCTCACGCAGCCGGATCGTCTCCTCCAGCGAACCGGGGCTCGCCGGGAGGGGGTCGAGCTCCGCCTTCTCCGCCCGCTTCACCGCTATCAGGCGGTCGACGCCGTAGAGAGCGACACGGCGGTAGTCGCCGATGATGCGGCCGCGGCCGTAGGCGTCGGGCAGCCCGGTCACGACGCCGGCCTTGCGGGCGGCACGGATCTCCGGGGTGTAGGCGTCGAAGACGCCGGCGTTGTGGGTCTTGCGGTACTCGGTGAAGACCTTCTCCAGCTCCTCCGGGACCGGGTAGCCGTAGGTGTCCAGGGCGCCCGCCACCATGCGCCAGCCGCCGTTCGGCATGATCGCCCGCTTGAGCGGCGCGTCGGTCTGGAGGCCGACGATCAGGTCCTTGTCGCGGTCGATCCAGCCGGGGGCGTGGGAGGTGATCGTGGAGGGGATGTCGTACGCGATGTCGAGGACGCCCTTGGCGCGCTCCTCGGGGAACTTCGCGGTGATGGCCGCCCAGACGGCGGTGGTGCGCTCGGTGGGGCCGGCGAGGAAGGAGCCGTCGCCCTCGTAGGGCGTGTAGTTCCGCTGGATGAAGTCGCGGACGTCGATGGCGTCGCGCCAGAGTCCGCCCTTGAAGCCCTTCCAGGCTCCATCGGTCGCCGTTGCCTCAGCAGGGGTCGCCGTCATTGCCCGCACCGCCTTCTTCGCCTCATTCGATCGCGTCGTTGCCTCCTCCATTGCACCCCCTCCGATCGCTCACCTCGGTCGGCATTGGTCACCGGTCGGGGGCCGTTGGTCCCGTCTTCGGCATGCGGAAGGACCCCGCCGGGGCGGGGTCCTTCCGCAGGGGAGAGCGGGTGGGATCAGCTCGGTGCCTCCGCACCCTTGCGGGCGTAGAACCACCAGGTCACGACCGTGCAGCTGGCGTAGAAGGCGACGAAGCCCCACATCGCGCTGGTCACCGCGATCGAGCCGAAGAGCGCCGGGATGAAGAAGAAGCCGTAGGCGGCGATCGCCGAGGTGAAGCCGGTGACCGCGCCGGCCTCCATCTCCGACCGCTTCAGCGCCCGTCCGTACTCCGGCGTGCCCTCCGTCAGCCCCTTGAGGTGCAGGGAACGGAAGATGACCGGGATCTGGCGGAAGGTCGAGCCGTTGCCGATGCCCGAGAAGAAGAACGCCGCGAGGAAGCAGAAGAAGAAGCCGTAGAAGCTGCCGGTGCCGGATCCCGACGGGAGGAAGGTGATCACACCGATGATCGCGGCGGCCATGCCCACGAAGGACAGGATCGTCACCCGCGCGCCGCCCCACTTGTCGGCGATCCAGCCGCCGGCCCACCGGGCCAGGGCGCCGACCGCCGGGCCCATCCAGGCGTAGGTGGCGACCGAGTAGTCCGGGAAGGTGGTCTTGATCAGCATCGGCAGCGCGGCCGCGAAGCCGATGAAGGAACCGAAGGTGCCGACGTACAGCCAGGTCATCAGCCAGTTGTGCTTGCGCTTGAAGATGATCTTCTGCTGGCGGAAGGGGGTGGAGGCCACCTTCAGGTCGTTCTGCCCGAACCAGGCCACGGCCGCCAGGACGAGCAGCACCGGCACCCACAGGAAGGCGGCGTTCTGCAGATGGACCGGGGTCCCGTCCGCCTTGTGCTGGGCGCTGCCGATCGCGATGGTCGACCAGGTGATGACGATCGGGGTGAGCAGCTGGACCACCGAGACGCCCAGGTTGCCGAGCCCGCCGTTGATGCCGGTCGCGCTGCCCTTCCGGGCCTTCGGGAAGAAGAAGCCGATGTTCGCGAGCGAGGAGGCGAAATTGGCGCCGCCGATGCCGCACAGGGCGGCGATGGCGACCATCACGGCGTACGGGGTCGACGGGTCCTGGATCGCGACGCCCAGCCAGATCAGCGGAACGATCAGCACGACCGTCGACAGCGCGGTGAAGCGGCGCTGGCCGATCATCGGCCCGAGGAAGGTGTAGAGGATCCGGGCCGTGCCACCGGTCAGACCGGGGATGGCCGTCAGCCAGAAGAGCTGCGAGGTGGAGAAGCCGAAGCCGACGTCCTTCAGATTGGTGGCGGTGACGCTCCACACCTGCCAGACGACGAAGGCCACCAGCAGCGCCGGCACCGCGATCCACAGATTGCGGTTCGCGACGCGCTTCCCGATCGACGTCCAGAAGAGCTCGTTCTCCGGCTCCCAGTCCGTGATCGTCTTCCCGGGCCGGTACTGCTCCGCGTCGTACGAAGGGGCTGCTCCGCCCGCCGTTCTGGTGTCCTGGAGTACGGAACTCATGGCGCTTCCCTGGGGATCGGGGCTTTCCTTGCTCCTCCAGGCTGCGCCCGCGCCCGTGGCGCGGGTCAGAGGCCATGGTCGCGACCGGGGTGGGCGGAGGTCCCGTCCGTCCCGGGCCGAAGGGGTACGCGGGCCCTCGCTCACCGCGTGCCAATCGCGGCGGTGGGTGGCGGGCTCTGGTGTCCTGGGGCGCATGACGCAACCGTTCCTGCCGCTCACCGCGCGGTCGCGCGGCGAGGCGCACCGCGCCGCCACGCCGCTCGAGCTCTTCTTCGACCTCTGCTTCGTCGTCGCCGTCTCCCAGGCCGGTGCCGAGCTCGTGCACGCGATCGCGGAGCACCACGCCGCCGACGGGATCGCGCACTACGCGATGGTCTTCTTCGCCATCTGGTGGGCCTGGATGAACTTCACCTGGTTCGCCTCCGCGTACGACAACGACGACGTGCTCTACCGCGTCGTCACGTTCGTCCAGATCGCCGGCGTCCTGATCCTCGCCGCCGGTGTCTCCCGCGTCTTCGAGGACGACTTCCTCGTCGCCGTGCTGGGCTACATCGTGATGCGGGTCGCCCTCGCCTTCCAGTGGCTGCGCGCCGCCCACCACGCGACGGACCCCGCCGAACGCACGATGTGCCGCCGCTACGCGGGCGGCGTGGTCCTGTGCCAGATCGGCTGGACCTTCCTCCTCTGGGGCCCCGAGGCCGCCCGCCCCTGGGTCTTCGTCGTCATGATCGTCGCCGAGCTGGCGGTCCCCGCGTTCGCGGAGAAGGACACCACCACCCACTGGCACGCGCACCACATCGCCGAGCGCTACGGCCTGTTCACCATCATCGTGCTCGGCGAGACGATCTTCGCGGCGACCATCGCCGTGAAGACGGGCGTCGCGGAGTACGACGCCCTCGACCAGCTGCTCCCGATCGCCGCCGGCGGGCTGCTGATCGTCTACGCCGCCTGGTGGATCTACTTCGCCGCCCCCGCGCACGTCCGCCTCCACTCCAACCGGGTGGCGTTCCTCTGGGGCTACGGCCACTACCTGATCTTCGCCTCCGCCGCCGCCATCGGCGCCGGCCTGGAGGTCGCCGTCGAGCAGGCCGTGGGCAAGGCCCACATCTCCACGCTCGCGGCCTCCTCGGCGGTGACGATCCCCGCCGCGCTCTTCCTGCTCTGCGTGTGGGTGCTGCACGCCCGGTACTTCAAGGTGGGCATCGCTCAGCAGCTCGTGCTGCCCGTCTCCGCCCTGGCGATCCTGATGTGCACGTTCGCCGGCCGCTGGGCGGTGCTGGTGGCGGGCCTCGTCGCGGCGGCGACGGTGGCGGTCGGCGTGACGCTGGCCGCGCGGAATCCCGCCTCGCGGGGCAGCGGGCCGGGCCACGGGCCGAACGAGCGTGGTACGCAAGGAGCATGACGAAGAACGAGGCACCGCACGACGCCATCACCGACGTGACCGGCCTGCGGGTCGGCCACGCGCGCGTGGCCGGGCCCGGCGCCCTCAGCGGCACCACCGTCGTCCTCGCTCCCGAGGGCGGTGCGGTGGCGGCCGTGGACGTGAGGGGCGGCGGACCCGGCACCCGGGAGACCGACGCCCTCGACCCCCGCAACGTCGTCCAGCGGATCGAGGCCGTGGTCCTGACCGGCGGCAGCGCGTACGGACTGGACTCCGCCGCCGGGGTGATGGCCTGGCTGGAGGAGCGGGGCCGCGGCGTACGGGTCGGCCCGGACCCCTCGCACGTGGTCCCGGTCGTCCCCGCCGCCTGCGTCTTCGACCTGGGCCGGGGCGGCGACTTCACGGCCCGGCCGGGGGCGGCCACGGGGCGCGCCGCGGTGGAGGCCGCGGCGGCGACGGAGCTCCACGCGCGCGTGGAGACGGGCGCCGTCGGGGCGGGCACCGGCGCCGTCGTCGGTGGGCTCAAGGGCGGTGTCGGCACGGCGAGCACGGTCCTGGACTCGGGTGTCACGGTCGGCGCGCTGGTCGTGGTCAACGCGGTCGGATCGGCGGTCGACCCGGAGACGGGGGTGCTGTACGGGCAGTACTTCCAGGGCAGGCCGGCGTATCCGGACGCGGCCGTCCACGAGGCCGCGAGGCTGCGTCTCGCCGAGGCCCTGGCGGAGAACACCCCGCCGCCCCTGAACACCACGCTCGCGGTCGTCGCCACCGACGCCGTCCTGACGCGGGCGCAGGCACAGAAGTTCGCCGGAACGGCGCACGACGGCATCGCGCGCGCCATCCGTCCGGTCCATCTCCTCAACGACGGGGACACCGTCTTCGCCCTCGCGACCGGGGAGCGGGAGGGAGACGCGAAGGCGGGTCCGCTCGCCCTGAACGAGATCCTGGCCGCGGGCGCGGACGCGGTGACCCGGGCGATCGTGCGGGCGGTTCTGGAGACGGTCGAGGGAGTCGCGGGCCCGGGCGGCCGCTTCCCCTCGTACCGCGAGCTGTACGGCCCGGGGCCCGCTGTCGACTCCCTTGACAACAAGGGGAGTTGAGAACGGAAGGGCCGGCGTCGGGAACTTCCCGCGCGACCCCGTTCGTTTTGCCGAACCCCGGACACGATGTCAGACCCAGGGACTACGTTAAGCAAGCACCAAGTGACATGCGGCGACGGCCTGGAGACCCTCTTGAACGATCCGCAGGATCCTCACGATCCGTACGAGACGACCGAGACGCAGGTGGAGCGGCTCCTGGGCCGGGCTCTCAACTCCTTCGACCTGCCCGACAGTACGGTCGAACGCCTGGAGACGGCGCTCGCCCACTCCAGCGCGCTGTACTCCTCGCACCACAGCGCGTCGCTGCACAGAACCACGTACCGCCACACCTATCTGCTCGCCGACGGCACGGCGCTCAGTCTCTGGGAGCTCGTGCACAACGCCGGCCGGGACGGCGCCGACCAGCACGAGCTGTACGCGGACGAGGCCGAGGCACGGCTCGCCGCGTCGCGGCTGCCCAGCGGGCTCGACCCCGGCTGGGGAACCGAACGCTCCCCCGGCCGTGAAGGCGACGAGGACGGGGAGCTGGAGCTGCTGAGCGCGCTGCTGTCCCACCCGATACCGACGCAGCCCCGGATGTACGTGCCGGACAACTCCGCGGACCACGCGCGCCGGGTGCTGCGCCGCGCGGAGAACGCGGACCGGCCGGGCGAGGAGACGGCGCGCAGACTGCGGGTGGCGTTCGCGCACCACATCACCCAGGCATTCGGCCGCCAGTGCGCGGTGGAGAGCGGCCGGGACGCCGGATTCACGCTCTACGAACACGCCTTCCTGCTGCTCGACGGCGGCGAGCTGAGCCTGTGGGAGGTCGAGCACACGGCGACCCCGGACGGCCGCCACATGTGCGAGGTGTACGCGGACGAGGCGAGGGCCCGCGAGGCGATGGAGCACCGCGCGCGCGTGCGGTGAGACGGGAGCGGGGCCGTGCGCCTGCGGTGAGGCGGGAGCGGCCCCGAGCTCGTACGGTCGCCCGGGGGCGCGGCTCCCGTGTGCGTGCCGAGGGCGGCCAGCGCACACGGCGCCGGCCGCCCTCGGCCTCTCCCACGGTGACGGACGGGCCCCGGCTCGCGCCCGGCCCGCCCGCGGGCCTCACTCCTTGCGGACCAGGAGTGCCACCGTGACGCCGGTCAGGCGTTCGGTGCCGGTCGCCGAGTAGTGCTTGCGCAGGGCACGCGCCTGGGGAGCGGGGAGCGCGTCCAGCGGGTCGGCCGCGCCCTCGGGCACGACCAGCCAGATCCGTGCCTCGCTCCGCAGGCAGGCCGCCGGGTCCGGGCACTCCGAGGACCACAGGTCCGCGCGGTCCGCGGCCGAGCGCTCCAGAAAGACGTCCCGGGGCCGCAGCCCGTCGGGCAGATAGTGACGGACACCCAGGTCGAGCAGGCGCCAGTAGTCCTCGCCCCGGTCGTAGACGACGGCGTCGCCCGGCCGGTGGTACCTGGCGATGGTCTCGGCGGCGCCCTTGTAGTCCACCCCGTGCCAGAAGTGGGCGTACGTCTCCCGCACCGACCGCTGCTCGGGCAGGCTCAGCACCGCCACGCCGACCAGGGCGGCGGCGAGGACGGCGCGGGAACGGAGAGCGGCGAGCGCGGCACCGGCCAGGACCGCCCAGGCGGGCAGGGTGAAGAGCAGGTACCGGTAGAAGAAGTACGAGATGTCGCCGTGCGAGACCGCCCACAGGGCGAGGACCGGCAGCACGGCCAGGGCGGTCACGGCCAGGACCGGCCCCCGGGGCTCCGGCCGCCAGGACCCGCCGCTCGTCGGCGGTGCCGTCCCCGCGCGACCCGCCCGCCGGCGTTCCGCCCACGCCGACACCGCCAGGACCGTCGCCGCCCCGGCGAAGGTCCCGGAGGCGTACAGCTGGGGGAGGAAGGCGGCCAGGCTCTCCAGATTCGGCCGCGGGATCCAGGCGATCTGACGCGACGCCTGTCCGCTGCCGAGCACCGCGACCGGCGCCGCGAGAGCCACCCCGGCCAGAGCGGCGAGCCCGGCCCGGACGGCGAGCGCACGGTCGGTACGTGCCCATGCGGCCACCACGACCAGGTGCCCGGCCAGCACCGTCAGGGCGACCAGATGCAGCAGCCCGACCGCGGCCACGCACGCGGCGTACGCGGCCCAGCGGCCCACGCGTTCGGGCCGGTCGAGGGCGCGCAGCAGCGCCAGCGTGGCGAGGGCGACGGCGAGGACGACCAGGGCGTACGGACGTGCCTCGTGGGCGTAGCGGACCACCACGGGGGTGAGGGAGAAGAGGAGCCCCGCGGCGAGACCGGCGCGGCGGCCGAACAGCCGCCGTCCGATCAGCGCCGTACAGGCCGCCGCACCGGACATCGCGAGGGCGGAGGGCGTCCGCAGGGCGGTGACGGAGTCGCCGAAGACGGCCGTCCACCCGTGGAGCAGCAGGTAGTAGGCGGTCAGGACCGCGTCGACGTTCCCCACCGTGTCGAGGAGACGGCCGGTGGAGCGGGTGACCATGTCCCAGGTGTTGAGCTCGTCCTCCCACAGCAGCGGATGGTCGATCTCGTACAGCGTCAGGGCGAGGGTGAGGAGGGCCGGCCACAGCCACACGCCGTGCCGCGGGCCGCCCTCACGGCGCGGCGCGGCCGGGCGGTGGGGGGAGACCGGGGCGGGATCCCGGACCTCGGCGGCGACTGAGGGCGTTCCCACGTCCCGCCCCCTAGCCGCGCACCGGCGCGGGCGCGTCGTCGGAAGGCCGGACGGCGGCGACGGCGTCCGCCGCGGCGGCGGCGTCGGCGGGTGCGGCCGCCGCGTGCGGGATCGGGGCGGCGGCGAGCTTTCCGACGGCGAACTCACGGTTGGCGCGGGTCTGCTTGCGGTACGGCTCGGGCAGGTCGGTCAGGGCGAGCAGCCGGTCGCAGGCGGCGAGGGAGCCCGCGTAGTCGCCGACCCAGTACGCGGTGATCGAGAATTCGAACAGCAGGCCCCAGCGGTACACCCACGGCTGGAGGAACAGCACGTCCTCGCGCGGCTGCTCCCGGTCCAGGACGGCGGAGACGATCGCGTGGGCGGAGTGGTGGCGACGCGCCTTCCGCAGCCGCGCGACCAGTTCGTAGCAGGCTTCGAGGCGTTGCGGCCGCGACTCCCAGGCGCGCGTGAGCGTGTCCATGGCGGCAGGCCAGTCGCCGGACTCGGCCCTGAGGACGCCCGACTGGAGCAGGGCGTAGTAGACCTCCTCGCCCCAGCCGCCCATGGCCGCGCGGCGCTCGTAGAGTTTGATCGCCTCCCCCGCGCGGCCCATGTCCCGCATGGTCTGCGCGAGGTAGAAGACCGTACGGGGGTTGCCGGGGTCGCGGTCGAGCTCGGCGCTCAGCAGCCGGGCGTCGCGCTCGAACTTGTCGTGGCGTGAACCGCCGTCGTGGCGGTCGTCGATGACGAGGGCGTCGAGGTTCTCCTGGGTGTGGTCGCGGTCGGCGGTGAGGTACTCGTGCGTCACCCCCTCGTACCTCCACGGCAGATCGCCTCTGACCAGGCGTTTGATGCGGTACTCCAGCGCGCCCCGGTGACTCAGCATGTACGCGTCGGCGGTGAGCGGGGGCAGCGGGCCCTCCCGGCGCAGGACGAGGTCGGCGTCGAGCAGCAGGAGATAGTCGGCCCGGCCGCGGGCGTGGGCGATGTTCAGGCTGCGGTTGTGCCCGAAGTCGACCCACGGCTCCTCGTGCAGCTCTCCCGGGATCCCGTGGAGGGCCTTGCGGATGAGGTCCTGGGTGCCGTCGGTCGAACCCGTGTCGGAGATGACCCAGGTGTCCACCAGATCCCTGACGGAGGCGAGGCAGCGCTCGATCACGCGGGCCTCGTTCTTGACGATCATGCACAAGCAGATGGACGGCTTCACGGCAACACCACTTCCGGTGATTCGGCGGGGGGCGACCATAAGCACAGGCCAGGGACGGTCCGGGACGGCACGCCGACAGGCGCTTTCAGGTTCGCCACGCCGTACGCACCCAGGGGGATGGTGGCGGTAGGCCAAGGCGTTGACAGTCCCCTCGGAGACGTAAAGGCGCCGTGATCGCGGTCCGATGATCTGAAAGGAAGCTCGAACTCGCTTCCGGTGAATCACTCGATCCGGATGAAGAAGGAGCTGTTGCATGAGTCCTGATTCCAGGACCAGGTCCGCGTTTGGCCCGCTTCCGCGACGCCGCGCCTGGCTCAACGGCGGTGCCATCGCCTCGATCGCACTTGTTCTCACGGGGTTCACGACCCCCGTCTCCGCCATGCCGCAGGGACCTGCGGGGCCTTCGGGGGTGAACCTCGCGGGCGCGCCGTCGGGCGGTGACGACGAGTGCAGGGAGCGCCCGCACCACGAGGGACCCCGCCCGAACCAGCAGGGCCAGCGCCCGAACCAGGAGCAGGGCCAGCCGCCGGTGCTGTGGGGGCCGGTCTCGAACGCGAAGAACGCCGGTCTGCCGATGGACGGCGAGGCCGAGCTCGGTGACCTCCAGAGCTATGTGGACCACCACGTCCAGCAGTTCACCGGCGGCAGCCTCGCGCACTACCTGCAGGCGGCCGCGGACCACGACCGCTACGTACGGGCGCTGCCCGTGGGCGGCCCCGAGCACTGCGAGCAGGGCCCGCCGGGCCCGACGGGAGCGACGGGAGCGACGGGAGCGACCGGCCCGACCGGCGACACCGGCCCCACCGGAGCGACGGGTGACACCGGCCCGACGGGCGCCACCGGCGACACCGGACCGACGGGTGCCACCGGCGACACGGGCCCCACCGGCGCCACAGGCGACACCGGACCCACCGGAGCGACCGGTGACACCGGACCGACCGGCGCCACGGGCGACACGGGCCCCACCGGACCGACCGGCGACACGGGCCCCACCGGCCCCACGGGCGACACCGGACCGACCGGGGACACCGGACCCACGGGTGACACCGGAGCGACCGGCGCCACGGGTGCGACCGGTGCCACAGGCCCCACCGGGCCGTGCTCGGACATCGACATCCTCGCCCCGAACGGCTCCGAGGACTTCCAGGTCGTTCTCCACAACGGCAAGACGTCCGTCGGCCGGGCCCCCGCGCTCGGTGGGGCGATCGTCTGGCAGGACCTCACCAACGCGGACGACATCCCCGGCCCTCCCCTGGACCCTGACAACGACGACTACCCGGCGGGCGTGTGCGCCGTCGGCATCGAGGCCAACGGCGACGACGCCTACGTCAAGGTGATCACGATCGGCGGCCAGGTGTGGCAGACGCACGGTGACGTCAACGGTGCCAACTTCATCTGGGACGAGGACTGGGACCAGCAGTCGACACCGCCGGCCGTCGCCATGCGCAGCATGAAGTTCGGCCGCGCCCTGGACAGCGGAGGCGTGGTCAACCGCCGCTGACCTGAGCGGTTACACCCGCAGGAGGGCTGACACCGCCGCCTCGGGCGTACACGCCGGAAGGCCCGGACCGGGAGGGGATCCCGGTCCGGGCCTTCGTCGCACGAGGCACGAGGGGCACGAGGTCAGTGCGTGAGCACCGGCTCCTTCGCGGCCTCCTCGGAGTCGGCCGCGCCCGCCTCGGCGCCCTCCACGTGCTGCTTCGGCTTCGCCGGCAGCGCGAACATCACCAGGAAGATCCCGGCGAGCACCGCGGCCGCCCACCCGAGCGCGTTCTGGAACGCGTCCGTGAAGGCCGCGCCCACCTCGGCCGGAGCCTTCGCGAGACGCTCCTCGTCGATCACGCCGAAGAAGACGACCGAGACGAGCCCGAGCCCGAGCGCCATCCCCATCTGTCCGGTCGTGTTGATGAGACCCGACGCCGAGCCCGCGTGCTCGCGGGGCACCTCCGAGAGGACCGCGTCCGTCAGCGGAGCCACGATCAGGCCCATGCCCAGGCCCATGACCATCAGCGGCGGGATCATCTGCCAGGAGTCGATCGAGGTGCCGTACCGGCCGGCCGCTCCCATGTAGAGCAGCACACCGGCGGCCATCGTCAGCGCGCCCGCCTGCAGCACCTTGCGGCCGAAGCGCGGCACCAGCTTCTGCACCGACAGACCGGCCGCCGTCGAGACGGCGATCGAGAACGGCACACCCGTCAGACCCGCCTTGAGCGGGGTCCAGCCCAGCCCGATCTGCATGTACAGCGTCCAGACCAGGAAGAAGATGCCCATCACGACGCCGAAGGTCAGCTGCACCGCGATGCCCGCCGCGAAGCTCTTCACCTTGAACAGCGACAGCTCGATCAGCGGCGAGCCGTCCTTCTTCGTCTTGTACCTCTCGTACCCGATGAGGGCGGCGAAGACGAGGATGCTGCCGGCCATGCAGAGGTGGCCCCAGAGCGGCCAGTCCAGCTCGCGGCCGCGCGTCAGCGGGTAGATCAGCATCAGCAGCGCCAGCGTGACCAGCAGGACGCCGACGATGTCGAGGCGGAGCGCCTTGGGCGCCTTCGACTCGGAGATGAACTTCCGGCCGAGCAGCAGGCCGGCGATGCCCACCGGCAGGTTGATCAGGAAGATCGGGCGCCACTCCAGGCCGGCGATGTTCCACTGCGTGAGCAGCGCGCCGAGCAGCGGGCCGGAGACCGCGCCGAGGCCGATGATCGCGCCGAACAGGCCGAAGACCTTGCCGCGTTCGTGCGCCGGGAAGGTGGCGTGGACGATCGACAGCACCTGCGGCACCATCAGCGCGGCCGCCGCGCCCTGGAGGAGGCGGGAGGCGACCAGCATCTCCGGGTTCGCGGCGAAGCCGCAGAGCGCGGAGGCGAGCGTGAATCCGGCGGTGCCGAGGAGGAACAGCCGCTTGCGGCCGTAGATGTCGCCGAGACGCCCGCCGGTGATCAGGCCGGCGGCGAACGCGAGGGCGTAGCCGGCGGTGATCCACTGGATGGCGCTGGTCGTGGCGCCGAGGTCGCGCTCGATGCTCGGGATCGCGATGTTGACGATCGTGGCGTCGACCAGGTCCATGAAGGCCGCGGTCATGACGATGGCGAGGGCTATCCAGCGCCTGCGGTCGGCGACCGCTTCCGTGGCCGCTCCCGCTTCCGTGGCGACCCGCGCTTCCTTGGCCGCTTCCGGAACGGCGTCGTGTGAACTCATACGAGGAAGATAGAACCCATCTAGGTCAGATGATGTCCTAGATAGCCGTCATCCTTGAGGGCATGACGGACACTCCGGCACGACTTCTGAATCTGCTGTCGCTGCTCCAGACCCCGCGTGAGTGGCCGGGCAGCGAGCTGGCGGACCGGCTCTCGGTCTCCGCCCGCACGATCCGGCGGGACATCGACAGACTGCGGGACCTCGGCTACCCCGTGGAGGCGACCAAGGGCGCGGTGGGCGGCTACCGCCTGGTCGCCGGTGCGGCGATGCCGCCGCTGCTCCTCGACGACGAGGAGGCGGTCGCGATCGCGGTGGGGCTGCGGGCGGGCGCCGGCCACGCGATCGAGGGGGTGGAGGAGGCGTCGGTACGGGCCCTGGCGAAGCTGGAGCAGGTGCTGCCGTCGCGACTGCGCCACCGTGTCTCCACGTTGCAGAACGCGACGATCCCGCTGACGCGCGGGGACGGGGCGACGGTCGCGCCGTCGACCCTGACGACCCTGGCGGGGGCGGTGACGGGTCAGGAGCGGCTGCGGTTCGGTTACCGGGCGGGGGACGGCACGGAGTCACGGCGCCAGGTGGAGCCGTACCGGCTCGTGTCGACGGGGCACCGGTGGTATCTGGTGGCCTACGACCTGGAGCGGGAGGACTGGCGTACGTTCCGGGTGGACCGGGTGTCGGACCCGTTCGCGACGGGCGCGCGGTTCACGGCGCGGGAGCTGCCGGAGGGCGGCGCGGCGGGCTACATGGCGCGCTCGATGAGCCGTGCGCAGCAGCCGGAGGTCGATCTGGACGTCACCTTCGAGGCCCCGGCGGAGTTCGTGACGGCCCGGCTGCCCGCCCACCTCGCCCCGACGGCGACGAGCCCGACGACCTGCCGGCTGCGGACCCCCGCGGCGGACTCGATCGAGTGGCTGGCCCTGCGCCTCGCCCTGGTGGACGCCCCGTTCACGATCCACGCGCCGACGACGCTGATCACCTACGTCACGGCGCTGGCGACCCGCCTGTCGGCGTCGACGGCGGCCTGACACGGTCGACGGCGGCCTGACACGCGCGTGGCGGGCCCGGGCCGGGACGTGTGTCCCCGGCCCGGGCCCGCCGACCTCCCTAGGCCACCGCGTCGAAGCCCGTGTCGCGGGCCATCTTCTTCAGTTCCAGCAGCGCGTGCTTCTCGATCTGGCGGATCCGCTCCCGCGTCAGGCCGTGCTCCTTGCCGACCTCGGTCAGCGTCCGCTCACGGCCGTCCTCGATTCCGTACCGCATCCGGATGATCGAGGCCGTGCGGTGGTCGAGCTTGTCGATCAGGTCGTCGAGCTCCTCACTGCGCAGCAGCGTCAGCACCGACTGCTCGGGCGACACCGCCGAGGTGTCCTCCAGCAGGTCACCGAACTGCGTCTCGCCCTCGTCGTCCACCGACATGTTCAGCGAGACCGGGTCCCGCGCCCAGTCGAGGACGTCCACGACGCGCTCCGGCTTGGTGTCCAGCTCGGCCGCGATCTCCGCCGGCTCCGGCTCGCGGCCGTGCTCCCGGTTGAACTCGCGCTGCACGCGCCGGATCCGCCCCAGCTCCTCCACCAGGTGGACGGGGAGCCGGATCGTGCGCGACTGGTCGGCTATGGACCGCGTGATGGCCTGGCGGATCCACCACGTGGCGTACGTCGAGAACTTGAAGCCCTTCGCGTAGTCGAACTTCTCGACCGCGCGCACCAGGCCCGCGTTCCCCTCCTGGATCAGGTCGAGCAGCGGCAGCCCGCTCCGCGGATAGCGTCGCGCGACGGCGACGACCAGCCGCAGGTTGGACTTGATGAAGAGGTCCTTGGCGCGCTCGCCCGCCTCGTACAGCGCTTCGAGCTCCTCGCGGGACGCGCCGCCCGCGTCGCCCGAGCCCTCCTCGGCGACCGACGACGTCACGACGTCGTCGAGGATCTGCCGGGCGTACACACCCGCCTCGATCGTCTGGGAGAGCTCGACCTCCTTGGCGGCGTCGAGGAGGGGCGTGCGCGCGATCTCGTCGAGGTACATGCCGACCAGGTCGCGGTCGGCGATCTCTCCGCCCACGGCGCGAACTCCGCTGGCCCGCGTGCTGCTCCCGCTCTTGGCGGGCGAACGACGGGCGACGGCACGGGTTGCCATGCGAGCTCCCTTGCTGAGTAGGTCGCGACACCCTTTCGGGTGCCCTGCATCCGACGGAAACAACGACTGGAATCAGGACAGAATTCCCACCCGGCGCATCGATTTTCGCGATCATGCAGTACCCTGTGCCGCCACCGAGGGGGATAGATGCTGTCTGAAAACGCGAATACGCAGGTCAGGGCGGGCACGGAGGGTGATCTGGAGGCCCTCACGGAGCTGTACAACCACTACGTCCGTGAGACCGCGATCACCTTCGACACCGAGCCCTTCACCCCGGAGCAGCGACTCCCTTGGCTCCGCTCCCACCCTGAAGACGGCCCGCATCGCCTTCTGGTTGCTCGCGATGTCCGAAAAGAGGCGAAAAGCCGAATTATCGGATATGTCACCAGCAGCGCCTTCCGCCCCAAGGCCGCGTACGCCACCTCGGTGGAGGTCAGCGTGTACCTCTCCCCCGACGCCGCCGGCCGCGGCATCGGCACACTCCTCTACGAGCGGCTCTTCGAGGCCCTCGCCGGCGAGGACGTCCACCGCGCCTACGCGGGCGTCGCACTCCCCAACGAACCCTCGATCCGCCTCCACGGCCGCTTCGGCTTCCGCCACGTCGGCACGTACGGGGAGGTGGGCCGGAAGTTCGGCCGGTACTGGGACGTGGCCTGGTACGAGAAGGCCCTCCACCCCACGGAGTAGGTCCCGCGACAGGCCGGGGACCGGGCCCGGGGACTAGGTCGCTCGGCCGTTACGGACCGGACGCCGCCGCGCCTACCGTCGCTCCATGGACGACGACCGACCCCTGCACGACACCACCGGAACCCTCGACGAAGCCCTCGAACGTCTCCACGCCACCGGCCCGGAGCGGCACGGCTGGCTCACCAACCACGCCCCGATGGCCGTGGAGGCGCTCGTGCGCCGCGGCCACGCCCCGGCCGTGCACCGCTGGCTCGACCACTACCGCCCCAAGCTGGAGGACATGCCGCCCCTCCACTCCCCCGTCACCGACGCGAACTGGCGCGAGGCACTCGGCGACCCGGCCCGGATCGCCGACTGGGCGCGCTACTTCGAGCGGGAGACCGAGGAGCGGCCCTGGCGGGAGGTGCTCGCCGCGTGGTGGCCGCGGCTCCTCCCCGGCATCGCGGGCGGAGCGACCCACCCCGTGATCCGCACCGGTCACGCCGTACGCACCCTCCTGACGACCCCGGAGACGGCGCCGCGCCGCGCCGAACTGGCCCACGCCCTCGGCTACTGGGCCGCCCGCCACCAGCCGCTTCCTCCGCTGGCCGACCTGGCCGCCGCACCGAGCGCGGCCGCCGCCCTCGACGCCGTACCGCCCGTCCCCCGCCAGGACGGCGGGGTCCGCGACCGCCTCCCCCAGCTGACCGCCTTCCCCCGCTGGGGCGCCGCCCCCGACCCGGAGACCGCGCACGCCCTGCTCACCGAGCTGGTCACGGCCGCGACCCACCGCTACGCCACCCGCGCCCACGGTGAACCGATCATGCTCGTGCACGCCGCGACCGCCCCCAACGCGGTCCTGCGCACCCTGCCCGCGCTGCCGCGGGAGCTGTGGGCGCCGAGCCTGTCCGCGGCCTGGTCGGCCTCCGCGGCGGTGACCGCCGCCTACACGCCGCCCGAGCCCGCCCCGTACACCTCCGTCACGCTCACCGCGGAGGAGGTCTTCGAGCGGGCGGCGGCGCACGGCGACGACCACACGATCAAGTTCACCGACACCGCGCTCGACGTCGGCGATCCGCTCGCGCTGGCGGCCGCGGCCCGCGCGATCGAACTCAACCCACCGGCGCTCTGAGCACCGACCCGCCGGGCTCACCCGGGCACACGACCCGGCGCCGGCGGGCGCGGCGGCGGCGGGGCTCGCGGTGCTCAGCCGAACTGCACCGAGCGCTTCGCCAGCCCCATCCAGAAGCCGTCGATCACGCTCCGTCCGCCGCCCAGATCCCCCGCCGCGTCGGCCGCGCCCAGCGTGACGAACAGCGGCGCGAAGTGCTCCGTGCGCGGGTGGGCGAGCCGGCCGGCCGGGGACTTGTGCTCGAAGTCGAGGAGCGCGTCGACGTCCTCGGCCTCCAGCGCGTGGCGCCCCCAGTCGTCGAACTCCGCCGACCAGCCCGGCACCCCCGGCCCGGAGTGCCGCAGCGCGGCCAGGTTGTGGGTGAAGAAGCCGCTGCCGACGATCAGTACGCCCTCGTCGCGCAGGGGTGCGAGCCTGCGGCCGATGTCCATCAGCTTCCGCGGGTCGAGGGTGGGCATGGAGATCTGAAGGACGGGGATGTCGGCGTCCGGGAACATCTCCACGAGCGGCACATAGGCGCCATGGTCGAGCCCCCGGTCGGGGATGTCCTGCACGGGAGTGCCGGGTCCGTGCAGCAGCTTGCGGACGGACGCGGCGAGTCCGGGCGCGCCGGGGGCCGCGTACCGCACTCGGTAGTAGTGCTCGGGGAAGCCCCAGAAGTCGTACACGAGCGGCACGGCCTCGGTCGCGCCGAGCGCGAGCGGGGCCTCCTCCCAGTGGGCGGAGACCATCAGGATGGCCTTCGGCCGGGGCAGACCGGCCGACCAGGCGGCGAGTTCGCCGGGCCAGACCGGATCGTCGGCGAGCGGCGGCGCGCCGTGCGAGAGATAGAGGGCGGGCATCCGTTCCCGCGTGGTGTCGGCGTTCATGACGACCGCCTCCGTTCCGGGTCGATGACACGACGTGCGCCGCGCCCTCGGCCGGGGCCGGCCCCATCAGTCATTGAAAGTTCAAGCTCATCTGACATGACGAGCTTAGACCCGATCTAGTTCAACTTTCAAGAATGAGCCGTAGGATGGATACATGACCATGGCACCCGACGACGCGCCCCGCTGGCTCAGCGACGAGGAGCAGCACGTCTGGCGCGCGTACCTGCACGCCACCACCCTCCTCGAGGACCATCTCGACCGCCAGTTGCAGCGCGACGCCGGGATGCCGCACATCTACTACGGCCTGCTCGTCCAGCTCTCCCAGGCGCCCCGGCGGCGGCTGCGGATGACCGAGCTGGCCAAGGCCGTCAAGATCACCCGTTCCCGGCTCTCGCACGCCGTCGCGCGCCTGGAGCAGAACGGCTGGGTGCTCCGCGAGGACTGCCCCTCCGACAAGCGGGGACAGTTCGCGTACCTCACGGACGAGGGGTACGCGGTGCTGGAGCGGACGGCCCCCGGCCATGTCGCCGCCGTACGGCAGGCGATGTTCGACCGGCTCACCCCGCTTCAGGTGGAGCAGCTCGGCGAGATCATGAAGGTGATGGCGGAGGGCCTGCAGCCGACGGACCCGAACGCGGACCTGCCCTGGCTCCGCTGAGCGGAACGCGGACCTGCCCGGCCCCACCGACCCGAGCCCGAACCCGCCCCGGCCCCACCGACCCGAGCGCCAACCCGCCCCGGCCCACCGACCCGAGCCCGAACGCGGACCTGCCCAGCGGCCCGAGCCCGAGCCCGAGCCCGAACGCGGACCTGCCCCGGTCCCGCTGAGCGGAACCGGGGCAGGCGGCGGAGTGGGGCGGCCGGTCAGTGCGCGATGACGGGGATCCGCACCTCGTCCTCGGCGCCCTCTCCCTCACCGGATCCGGACGCGACCACCGCGCCGGCCTCCGGCTTCCCGGTGGTGATGAGGGTGACGGCGATCGCCGCGGAGACGACGAGGATGCCGACGGCCCACCAGATCGCGGCCGCGTAACCCTCGACCATGCCCTGCAGCTGGAGCAGCTTCTGGGCGCCCTGGCCGGTGGCACCGGCCGCGTGGTCGGCGATGTACGCGGTCGTGGCCGAGGCCGCGATCGTGTTCAGCAGCGCGGTGCCGATCGCGCCGCCGACCTGCTGCGAGGTGTTGACCATCGCGGAGGCCACACCGGCGTCCCGCGGGTCGACGCCGTGCGTGGCGAGCGACATGGCCGGCATGAAGGCCGTACCCATACCGAGGCCGAGCAGCAGCTGGGCGGGCAGGATCAGACCGGCGTACGAGGTGCCGATCTCCAGCTGGGTGAGCAGCAGCATGCCGACCGCGGCGGTCAGGAAGCCCGGGCCCATCAGCCAGCGCGGGGGAACCCGCATCATCAGCCGCGTACCGATCTGGGTCGAGCCGATGATCATGCCCGCGATCATCGGGAGGAACGCGAAGCCCGTCTTGACCGGCGAGTACCCCTTCACGACCTGGAGGTAGTACGTCAGGAAGAGGAACAGGCCGAACATCGCGATGACGGCCAGACCCAGCGAGAGGTACACGCCGCCGCGGTTGCGCTCGGTCAGGACGCGGAGCGGCAGCAGCGGGTGCTTGACCTTCGCCTCGGTCAGGACGAAGGCGGCGAGCAGCACGGCGGAGGCGACGAACATGCCGATCGTGGTGGCGTCCGACCAGCCCTCGGACTCGGCGCGGGTGAAGCCGTAGACGAGCGCGACCAGGCCGAGGGTGGACAGGACCACACCCGGGATGTCGAGCGGAGCGCGGTTGCGCCCGCCGGCCGGCTCACGGATGACGAAGTAGGCACCCACGGCCGCGACGACGGCGAAGGGGATGTTGACGAAGAAGGTCCAGCGCCAGTCCAGGTACTCGGTGAGGAAGCCACCGAGGATCAGACCGACGGCGCCACCGCCACCGGCGATCGCGCCGTAGATGCCGAACGCCTTGGCGCGCTCCTTGGCGTCGGTGAACATCACCGCGAGGAGGGACAGCGCGGCGGGCGCGAGCAGCGCGCCGAACGCGCCCTGGAGCGCGCGGGCGCCGAGCATCATCGCCTCGCCGTTCGCGGCCCCGCCGAGGGCGGAGGCGGCGGCGAAGCCGATCAGACCGACGACGAACGTGCGCTTACGGCCCCAGAGGTCCGCGATGCGGCCACCGAAGAGCAGCAGTCCGCCGAAGGCGAGCGCGTAGGCCGTGATGACCCACTGCCGGTTGCCGTCCGAGATCCCCAGGTCCTGCTGGGCGGAGGGCAGCGCGATGTTCACGATCGTCGCGTCGAGCACGACCATCAGCTGGGCGAGGGCGATGAAGATCAGCGCTTTCCAGCGCCTCGGATCCGTTTCGGACATGGGTGTAGCCACCTCTTGGTGCGTAAAGGGAAAAACTGGGCGTAAGTGCAGGGGCGCGCCGAGTGTCGGAGTGAGTGACGCGCAGGGTGTCGGGAGGGTGCCGCGGTACGTCGGCGGGGTGTTACGGGACGGTCAGCTCGGGGTCACGACGCGCCGGAATCACCCCTCAGGTCCTCCAGGGTGGCGGCGGAGCCGGGCAGTACGGAGCGCGCGGGCGCTTCGAGACCGTCCAGGAACAGCTGCAGGTGACGGTGGACGAAGCGGTCCATGCTCAGGCAGCCGGTGCCCGGGAGCGGCCGGGTCAGCTGGGACACCGCGACCAGCAGGTCGCCGACGTCGACGTCGGGGCGGAGCCTGCCCGACCGGTGCGCCCGGTCGACGAGGCCCCGCACGGCCTCCTCCAACCGCGTGCGCTCGGCGAGCAGTTCGGGCTGGTCCATGTCGAAGGTGCCGTCGAGCATCGGGCACAGGGCGCCGATGCGTTCGTCCGCGGCGCCGTGGGTGAAGCGGCGCAGCGCGTCGAAGGCGTCGCTCTCCCCCGCGTCCACGGCCCTGGCCGCCTCCTCCGCCAGGTCCGTCGTGCGGGACGTGACGGAGACGACGACCTCGTGGATCAGGTCGTTGCGCTCGGGAAAATTGCGGTAGAGCGTGGCGTTGCCGACTCCGGCGCGCCGCGCGATCTCGTCGAGCGGCACCTGCGGGCCGAACTCCACGAACATCTCGCGGGCCGCCGTCACGATCCGCTCGCGGTTGCGCAGGGCGTCCGCGCGCGGGCGGGGCATGCGACGGGCGGGCTCGGTGCGGGCCTGGGCGGTCACGCCACGTCCTTCCTCTCGTCAGGGGTTCGGTCGTTCCGGGGACTGAGTCCCCACTTCGTGGAACACAGGTGTAAACGGGGAGCGAGTCCCCGGTTATTTCCCCTGATGAATGTGACCTGCGTCACACTCGAAGGGTCAGGCGGAAAACCCACGATCGGGTCAACCCCGCGCGCGCCCCCGCACCTCTCGACACAGGCTGATCGAGCAGCGGCGCTGACCAGCCGGCCTGGCCGGCCGGCCCACCGGCCGACTGACGCCGACGCTCACGCTGACCTGAGGCTGACCAGAGAGGCGACCGGATGCACCAGACCCGCCGGGGGATACGCAGACCCGTCGCCCTCGCCGTGACAGCAGCACTCGCGCTCGCCGCGCTGGCCTCGGCCAGCACCACCCTCCCCGGCCCCGCACCGGCCTCGGCCGGCCCGGTGGCCACCGCGCCCAGGGAGTCGCAGGAGTCCAGGCTCGGACCGTGCCGGATAGCCACCACGCTCGGGGTGCAGATGTCGGAGGGCCTGCCGACCGCCCCGGGCTACGCCCGCTCCACGGGCAGGATCAGGGCCCTCAACCTGATGGTCGACTTCCCCGACGCCCCCGGCGACGGCACGGCTCTCAGCCGCTACCGCGAGTTCTTCCCCAAGACCGCCGAGTGGTTCCGCACCAGCTCGTACGGGCGCCTGCACTACCACCCCGAAGCCCCGATATCCGACTGGCTGCGGATGCCGAGGCCGTTCTCCTCGTACGGGATAGAGCGCGGCTCACCGTACGAACCGGGCTACCGCGGCTTCGTCGAGGACATCGTGAAGGCCGCCGACCCGAAGGTGGATTTCAGCGCGTACGACCTGGTCAACGTCCTGGTCACCCCGAACGCCGGCCCCTCGGCCCTGGACACCGTCCTGTCCGTCACCTTCTCCGGGAACGACGAGGCCCCCTACGCGGACGGCGTCCCGCTCTCCAACACGTCCTTCGTCTACAGCCGCCAGGACGACGGCTCGGGCTCGTACGCCACGACCGGCTACCGCGTCCTGCCGCACGAGAACGGCCATGTCTTCGGCCTGCCCGACCTCTACACCGCGGACGGCGGCGGCACGGTCGGGCACTGGGACATCATGTCCGAGGACTGGGGGGACAACAACGACCTCCTCGGCTGGCACAAGTGGAAGCTGGGCTGGCTCGACAACGAGCAGGTCGGCTGCGCGTCCACGCCCGGAACACACGAGTACACGCTGACTCCGCTGGCCACCACCGGCGGCGACAAGCTCGCCTTCGTACCGCTCTCCGAGACCTCCGGGTACGCGATCGAGGTCCGCACCCGCGACGGCAACGACGAGGCCGTCTGCGAGCCGGGCGTCCTGATCTACCGGGTGGAGTCCGACGTCGACACCGGGCACGGCCCGGTGACCGTGGCCGACAGCGACAAGGACAGCGGCGGCTGCACGCGCCGCCCGAACGTCCACGCGGAGCTGTCGGACGCCCCGTACCGCCCGGGCGAGACCTTCACGGACCGCGCCAACGGCATCCGGATCACCGTGACCGACGAGGACGACAAGGGCCACTACCGCGTGCGCGTCAGCCGCGCGTGAGCTCCTCCCTGAGCTCCCGCTTGAGGATCTTCCCGGTGGCGTTCCGGGGCAGCTCGGCGTCCCGCACGACGACATGGGCCGGCACCTTGAAGGCGGCGAGACGGGCGCCGACGTGCGCCCGCAGCTCGTCCACCGTGACGCGCGACGGCCCCCTGAGCCGTACGACGGCGGCGACCTCCTCCCCCAGCGTCGGGTGCGGCACCCCGAGCACGGCGGCGTCGAGGACGGCGGGGTGGCCCTGGAGGACGTTCTCGACCTCGACGCAGTACACGTTCTCCCCGCCGCGGACCACCATGTCCGTGAGCCGGTCGACGAGCGTGATCCGCCCGTCGTGAAGACGGGCGAGGTCCCCCGTACGGAACCATCCGTCGTCGCCGAAGGCGCCCTTCGTCGCCTCCTCGTCCCGCCAGTACCCGCGGACGAGGGACTGCCCGCGCAGCAACAGCTCCCCCACGCCGTCCGCGTCCGGCCGGTCGATCCGGAGCTCGGTCGCGGGCGTCGGCCGGCCGACGCTCCGCGGATCCGCGCGGTACTCGGCACCGAAGTTCGCGAACACGCCCCCGCAGGTCTCGGTCAGCCCGTAGCCGTTGCG
Organism: Streptomyces sp. NPDC047971; assembly: GCF_040653355.1. Classification (NCBI taxonomy): domain Bacteria; kingdom Bacillati; phylum Actinomycetota; class Actinomycetes; order Kitasatosporales; family Streptomycetaceae; genus Streptomyces; species Streptomyces sp. NPDC047971. The sequence continues at coordinate 138,528 of NZ_JBEZNW010000017.1, forward strand.
CGGCTCGATGCGCTCCCCGGACAGGGCGGTGAGGCGGGCCACGATCTCGGGCGACGCGGCGGCGCCGCCGGTGTTGAGCATGACGAGGCTCTCCAGCGGATCACCCGCCTCCTCCGCCCGGTCGAGCAGCTGCAGGGCGGTCGTCGGCACACCGGCGTAGTGCGTGACGCGATGGCGCCCGATCAGCTCCAGCGCCGCGCCCGCGTCCCACTTCCGCATCAGGACGAGGGTCCCGCCCGCGGCCATGACCGAGTAGAACGACGTGAACGCCGCCACGTGGAAGAACGGAAACGTGGTGAGCGAGACGGGCGCGGGCCCCTGCCCGGGGACCGTGCCGCGGCCGAGGGCGGAGGCGGCGGCGTAGTACCGGGGATTCATCGCGGCCCCGGCCTGCGCCAGATGCGTGGCGACGGCCCCCTTGGGCCGCCCGGTCGTCCCCGAGGTGTAGATGATGGTGGCGTCGTGCTCGGGCAGGACGTCGACGGGCGGCGGCCCGAGGAACGGATCGGTGTCGCGTACGTACTCCCGGAAGCCCTCCCCTGCCTCCCCGTGGAAGACGACGCCCGGCACCCCGTGCTCACGCGCCCAGCGCCGGACCCGCCCCGCCCGCTCCCCGTCGACGAGGAGGATCCCGGGCGTGCAGTCGTCGAGGGCGTACGCGAGCTCCTCCTCGGTCCACCAGGCGTTCAGGGGCACGGCGACGAGGCCCGCGAGCTGCGCGGCCCAGAAGGCGATCTGCCACTCAGGATGGTTCCGCATCGCGATCGCGGCCCGGTCCCCCGGCCGCAGCCCGTACTCCTCGCCGAAGCGCCGCGCGAGGCCGCAGGCCGCGTCGAAGAACTCCCGGTAGGTCAGCTCCCCGCCCTCGGACACCAGGAAGACCCGGTCTCCGTAGGCCCAGGTGGCCTCCACGAACTCCCGCAGCGTGCGGGGGCCGCCGACGTACACCCCGTCCTCGACCGCGAAGGGCCCGCCGGGCGCGGCAAGCCGCGCGCCGACACCCAGGGCCGTCTCTCCTCCGCCCACGTCCACCCTCTCCCCGGCGGCTCGGACGCGCCGCGCCCCGCCGGTCGCGTCGAACCTGCCCCGTCGGACCTGTCTGGTCGGACCTGTCTCATCGGACCTGTCTCGTCGGACCCGACCTGCCGGTCCCGTCCGGTGAGTCCAGTCCGGTGAGTCCAGTCCCGTCCAGTCCAGTCCAGTCCAGTCCAGCCCAGTCCAGCCCAGTCCAGCCCAGTCCAGCCCAGTCCAGTCCAGCCCGGAACGTACCACTCGTCGCCGCAGGTCAGAAGGGCTGGATCAGGCCGGGACCAGGTCCGGATCACGCCTCGGGCCGGCGCCGGACACCGCCTCGGACGGGCTCCGGTTCACCCTTCGGGCCGGCGCCGTCCGGCACCCCTCCCGGGGTGCCCGAGGAGGCGTCGCGCGGAGCGCTCACGCGGTCGCCCGAACGGATCAGTATTCGAGAAGCCCCCATCCCCCAGGCGCAGTTAACGTGACGGCCATGGACATCACCATCCACACCACAGTCCTCCCGCACGACGACCCGGACGCCTCGCTGGCCTTCTACCGCGACGCCCTCGGCTTCGAGGTCCGCAGCGACGTCGGCCAGGGCAAGATGCGCTGGATCACGGTCGGCCCCGTCGACCAGCCCGGCACGTCCGTCCTCCTGGCCCCGCCCGCCGCCGACCCCGGAATCACCGAGGACGAGCGCCGCACCATCCTCGAAATGATGGCCAAGGGCACCTACGGCTGGATCCTGCTGGCCACCCGCGACCTCGACGGCACCTTCGCCAAGGTGCGGGCCGGGGACGCCGAGGTGGTCCAGGAGCCGACCGAGCAGCCGTACGGCGTCCGCGACTGCGCCTTCCGCGACCCGGCGGGGAACCTGATCCGCATCCAAGAGCTCCGCTGAGCACCGCGCCACCACCCGCCCGGACCGAAGGAGCTCACTCATGTGTCATCCCGCATGGTCGCGCGCCCGCATCGCCGCGCAGTGGCTGAGCGATCTCGCACGTCTGCGCCGCGTCCGCGACCGGATGGACCGGGAGTACGCGCGACCGCTCGACGTCGCGAGCCTCGCCCTCGACGCGAACATGCCGGCCGGACAGCTCAGCCGGCAGTTCCGCCTCGCCTACGGCCGGCCGCCTTACGCCTATCTGATGGCGCGTCGCGTCGAGCGGGCCACGGTGCTCCTGCGGTGCGGCGACCTCGACACGGCCGAGGTCTCCTTCGCGGTCGGCTGCTCGTCGCCGGACGCGTTCGGCGCGTACTTCACCGAGCTGGTCGGGATGGACCCGGACGCGTACCGGCGCCACATCGCACCGGGACCGGTCAGGAATCGAGAAGCCCTGCAGAGAGAGGCGGAACTAGCGTGAATGCCATGAACTCCACGACCTCCACCCCCACCACCTCCATCGACTCCCTCACCCTCGAAGTGACCGACATCGCGGCCGCCGAGCGGTTCTACGCGGCCTTCGGACTGGGCGACCGGGTGCGCCTGCGGGCCTCCGAGGCTCCGACGAGCGGCTTCCGCGGGTTCTCGCTGTCGCTCACGGTGTCCCGGCCCGCCGACGTCCGCGGTTTCGTCGACGCCGCGCTCGAAGCCGGCGCCACCGCGCTGAAGCCGGTGTCGAAGTCCTTCTGGGGCTACGGCGGCGTCGTCCAGGCCCCGGACGGGACGATCTGGAAGATCGCCACGTCGGAGAAGAAGGACACCGGCCCGGCGACCGGTGAGATCGACGAGATGGTGCTGCTGATCGGAGCCGCGGACGTGGCCGAGAGCAAGCAGTTCTACGTCGGGCAGGGGCTCCGGGTGACGAAGAGCTTCGGCCGCAAGTACGTCGAGTTCGCCACGGCGGAGTCGAGCCCGGTCAAGCTGGCGCTGTACGGCCGGCGCGCCCTCGCCAAGGACGTGGGCGTGCCCGTCGACGGCACGGGGTCGCACCGGATCGCGCTGGGCACCACGGGCGCGGCCTTCACCGACCCGGACGGCTTCGCCTGGGAAGAGGCGTGACGGACGCCCGCCCCCGGCTTGCCTGACAGACGAACACCCACCGCCGAGAGAGGAACCGCGATGAGCGACCCGAAGAAGTCCGACGAGAAGTACGACGGGTTCACGGCCGAGGAGCGCGACGCGATGAAGGAGCGCGCCAAGGAGCTGAAGTCCTCGGCGCGCCGCCCGCGCGGGGCGAAGGCCGACCCGGAGGCCGAGGTGCTCGCGAAGATCGCCGAGATGCCGGACGAGGACCGCGCCCTCGCCGAGCGCATCCACGCGATCGCCAAGGCGAGCGCGCCGGAGCTCACGCCGAAGCTCTGGTACGGGATGCCGGCGTACGCGAAGGCGGGCAAGGTCGTCTTCTTCTTCCAGGGCGCGGCGAAGTTCAAGACGCGGTACTCGACGCTCGGCTTCAACGACCCGGCCAACCTCGACGAGGGCACGATGTGGCCGACGGCCTTCGCGCTGACGACGCTGACGGCGTCCGACGAGGCTCGCATCGGAGAGCTCTTCAAGAGGGCGGCGAGCTGACCTTTCCACAGGTCGGCCACCCATCCGCCGGGCAGCCCAGCCATGATCCCTCATGTGGCGCGCACCCGCGCAGCCCGATCCGCTAGGCTGTCAGCGGTCAGTGGGCTCCCAGACAGCCCTGCCCGGCGAAGGTCCCCCGAGGACCCACCCGGGAGGCGTCTGCGAACCGACCGACGAGGAATGCCTTCGTAGCTCAGGGGATAGAGCACCGCTCTCCTAAAGCGGGTGTCGCAGGTTCGAATCCTGCCGGGGGCACAAGGAAAAGACCCCCAGCCGATCGCGGCTGGGGGTCTTTGACGTCTTCAGCTGCCTCGCCGGCTCCAGCCGGCCGCCTTGTCGCGCACCGCCCCGAAGCGGGCTGGGCGCCGGGCGTCGTCGTTCCGTGGGGGTTCGACCGCTCGGGAGGCGGCGGCGGGGTGATCGAGTGAAATGCGCGTTTCTCCGTCGCCTGCCGACCAATGGCCCGTATCCGGTCAATACGCTCCTCGCGTCGGCTCCCCCACTCGCTCCCGGAGCTCGACCGCAGCGGACCCTCACGGACTGGAGAAACCGTAGATGAAGAGCAACGCGATGAGGCGGCGGATCTCTGCCCTCGGCACGGTGGTGGGGCTGGGCATCGCGCTTCCGTTCGCCCTGGCGGCCCCCGCCCAGGCTCAGCCGATCCTGAACATCGACAAGAGCCACGAAGGGAACTTCGCGCGGGGAGGACAGGGCGTCTACACCATCACCCTGAGCAACAGCGGCGACGAGGGCACCAACGTCGCCCAGGTGACGGACAACCTTCCCGCGGGGCTCACGGTCACGAGCATCGGCGGCACGCTGCCGTGCATGGTGACCAACGGCGGTTCGACGGTCCAGTGCAACGGCCCCATCACCGTCGCGCCCAACGCCTCCTTCACGCTCAGTGTCTCCGTCAGCGTCGCCGACGACGCACCGTGCTCCGTCACCAACACCGTCACGGTCGCCGACGAGGCGGGAAGTCCCATCCTCTCGGACAGCGACCCGACGACGATCACCGGCGGCGACTGCGACGGCGGCAACGGCGGCAACGGGGACGGCGGGGGATCGATCCTGCCGATCAACCTCAACGGCGTCATCACGATGTTCAACAACATCAGCGTCAACAACAACATCAACAGCCCCGGCGCGAGCAACAACAGCCGCCAGAACTTCGGAGTGACCGCGCCCTGAGCTGTGGCGCCACACCCGGGCTCGTCCTGAGCCGAGTGACTGTCAGAAGACCGGGAAGCCCCAGCCGTACGGTACGCCGGCTGGGGCTTCTCCGTGCCCGCCTGCGCGGCGTGGACCCTCTGGCCGGCCGCGGGCCGGGGTGCCGGCCCTGGCGCCAAGGCCGCTTCGAGACCGTCGACTTGGGGTGGGTACGGTAGACCCATGATCAGATGGACACGAGGTGCGGCGGGGGCCGCCCTGGGAGTAATGCTGCTCCTGACGGGCTGTGAGACCTCGGAGGACTCGGCGAATCCGTACGGCGCGGGGTCGCAGGACACGAATCCGAAGAACCCCGCGGAACAGGCCACGAAGCCCGGCGAAACCAACCTGGCCATGGTCGTCGGCGAGTGGAAGGAGACCGGCACCGAGGGCGACACCCCCTGGACGCTGCGGATCTCCGCAGACGGGAAGTTCTGGACCAGCGACGGGAGCGACACCTGCGAGGGCGGCGTGCAGGCCGTGCAGTCGGAGGCGGACAAGGTCTGGCGCCACTTCCTCGCGCAGATCGACTGCGGCTGGGCCGGCAAGCAGACCGTTCCGCTGCGTCTCGGCGACGTGGAAGGCCAGGAGCGGCTGATCCTCACCAACGACTCGGGCCAGGGCTCGGAGGAGACCTACCAGCGGGTCGGCTGACCGCCCAGCGGCGGTCACCGGCCCAGGATTCGGCCCAGGTCGTTCTGTCGGGTCATGGATGTCAGGACGGTCCGACATCCATGACCCGACATCAGCGAGGCGGATGGCAGCGGTCGACCTCAGCGGTCAGGTCCCTCGTCACGAGGGCCTGCGCGATCGGGGTTCCGGTTCGGCGGGCGTGGGTGAGGCGTTCTCGTACCTCGCTCAGGCTCCGGGGGCGGTAGCCGGGGCCGCAGCCGCAGCAGTCCTGCTTGAAGTCCAGCCCCGCGTGGAGCAGGGCGGAGACGACCCTCCAGGCATCCCGGTCCCGCTGCGGCGGGGCCTCGAAGGCGTCACCGGCGCAGAGCATCTCCCGGCGGCACGTCGGGCAGGGGTGCGTTCCCCGATCGGATCGCTTGAACGACACCCGGCAGGAGAGGCACACGTGTGCGTAGCGGTGGGGCATCCGTCCACTATCCGCCGTCGGGCTCCCGCGCCGCCACGCGTTTTCGCGCGCGCCGCCCGCCGTCCGGTGCGCGGGCCTCAGGCCGAGCCTTCCTCCTGCCAGGTCGCGGTGTCCGGGTCGATGCCGTGGGCTCGGGCGGCCGCGTCGATGATGCGGCGGAGCCATGCGGCCAGGCCGGGGCGGATGGTGTCGTAGTGCGCGGCGAAGCCCGGATCGGTCTCGTAGGTCCGGCCGAGGCAGACCTGCATCTGTCGGGTGAGCGGGAAGTACGCGGCGAACACCTCGCGGTGCCGCTCGACGAGGTGGTTCGCCTCCGGGCTGCCCGGGGTGACGCCGGCGTCCATCGCGTCCGCCAGGGCGCGGTCGAGGGCGGCGTTGGCGTCGGCGACGGCCTGCCATTCCTCCGGGCCGCGCGCGGCCGAGCGTTCGGCGTACCGCCGCCACTGCACCGTGTGCCCGTAGCGCTCACGGGCCTGGGTGGGCCAGTCCGGGTCCCACCCCGGGCCGAAGATCGCGGCCTGCTGTTCGACGGTCAGCAGCAGGCCGCGCTCGTGGGCGTCGATCATCCGGTCCAGACCGGCGTCGAGGTGCCGGAGGCGCTCGATCCGTTCGGCGATCCGGGTGCGCTGAGTGCGCAGCTCGCCGAGGACGTCCCCGGCGGAGTCCTCCAGGATCGCCCCGATCCGCTCCAGACCGAGCCCGAGTTCGCGGTAGACGACGACGCGGTGCAGGCGTTCCAGGTCTCCGGCGGTGTAGAGCCGGTATCCGGCGGCCGTGCGCAGCGAGGGTCGCGCGAGGCCGAGCTCGTCCCAGTGGTGCAGCGCGCGGACCGTCACGCCCAGACGCGAGGAGACCTGACCGACGGTCAGGCCGTCGGTGTCGGTATCGGCATCGGTGTCATCAGGCATGTTCCCCATTGTCGCCGCGGCCGAGGTCAGGTGGGGTGATCCCGATGGCCGCGAGGTTCCGCGCCTCCTGACTGTCCGGATCGAAGGGCTTCACCGCGGTGAGGACGATCCGGGCGTTCTCGGGGGTGATCACCTCGACGTCTCGGGTGTTCCACGGGGTGTCCCGCGGCCCGTCGACCGAGCCGGGGCGCACCGCGCGGCACGCCTCGACCAGCGAGTCGACCTGGCTGAGCACGCAAGCGACGCTGAAGCTCATCGCCGGTGCCCGCTCCGGGACGCTCTCCGCGTGGACGAGGAGTACGTCCTGGAAGGCCCACCGGCGCAGGTGCACGAGTGTGCCGGGGATGGCGAACAGCTCGAAGAACCCCAGCCCCCGGGTCCAGAACTCCACGGACTCCGCCAGATCGCTCGTGGGGATCGTGACGAACGCGGGCATTCCGTAGATGCCGTGGAACGGCTCCGGTGGGGTGGCGTCCGGGCCGGGGGCGGGTACGGGGCTCATCTCGAACGCGTTGTAGTGGTCGCTCATGCGCACCACTCTCCGGCCTCACGCGACGTGAGGGTCAAGCCCGTTCCGTACGGCCGCGAGAGAAACACAAGCCCCCGCCGCCGCGACAGAAACACAAGTCCCCGCTCGTTCCGTGCATGGCCCGGTCCCCCCGTGCCCTGGAAGCCTCCCCTCCACCGAACGCCACGAACCCACGCACCCACGCACCCACGTACAGACAGAGGGGAACGCTTCATGCGGATGACCAGTTGGGGCACGAGAGCACTTCTCGCCGTGGTGCTCTCGACCGCGGCGGGCACCCTGCCCGCCGCGGCGAGCACCGAGGCCGGCGACGGCGTCAGGCGCGCCGGGACGACGTACTTCGTCGACTGCGGCTCGGGCTCCGACGGCGCGGCGGGAACGTCGCCGGGCTCCGCCTGGAGGTCGTTGGAGAAGGCGAGTTCCGTCGTGTACGGGCCCGGTGACCGGATCCTGTTCCGGCGCGGCGGCAGCTGCGACGGCGTGTTCGCCCCCACCGGGTCCGGGGCCGAGGGCGCACCGGTCAGGGTCGACGCCTACGGGCAGGGCGCGAAGCCGCGCATCCGGGGCGGCGGTGCCCGCGCCGCGGTCCTGCTGGAGAACGTCGAGCGGTGGGAGCTGCGGAACCTCGACGTCTCCAACAAGGGTGCCGCGCCGGGGCCGGAGGAGCGCCGCGCCGGCATCCTGTTCCGTCTCACGGACTTCGGCACGGGTGAGCACTACGTCGTCGACGACGTGGACGTGCACGACGTCAACGGGTCCGACCACAAGGACCCCGATCCGTCGGGCGGGATCCTCTTCGTCGTGCGCGGCACGACGACGCCGACCCGCTTCGACGGGATCACGGTGACCGACTCGACCGTGCGGCACGTGGACCGGACCGGCATCGCCACCGCGTCCAGTTGGGGCAAGCGTCCCGAGCACCCCAACAGCGGCGCGCCCGGCTGGGCGCCCAACACGGACCTCACGATCCGCGGGAACAAGGTGATCGACGTCGGCGGGGACGGCATCGTGCTCCAGCACGGCCACCACGCGCTCGTCGAGCACAACTACGTCGACGGGTTCAACATGCGCTCGGCCGGCTACAACGCCGGGATCTGGGCGTGGAACTTCGACGACGCCGTCTACCAGTACAACGAGGTCACCGGCGGCCACGGGACGCTCGACTCGCAGGCGTTCGACTTCGACGGCGGGAACAACCGCAACGTCTACCAGTACAACTACAGCCACGACAACGAGGGCGGCTTCCTGCTCGTCTGCAACGCCACCGGCATGAGGACGGCCGACAACGTCTTCCGCTACAACGTGAGCATCAACGACCGCAACACCATGGATCCCTACGGCGTGATCTCCGTGGTCTGCCCGGCCCCCTCGGTCAACACCCAGGTCTACAACAACACCGTCGTCACCGATCAGGCGGGCACGGCCATGGTGAGCGACAACGGCAAGGGCGGAGTCACCTTCCGCAACAACGTCTTCGTCAGCACCGCGGAGGGCGGCTCCCCGATCGTCGACGCGCGGAACACGTACGACCACAACCTCTACGTGGGTGTGGGCGCCGTCCCGGCGGGCGACGCCCACGCGGTCACGGCGGACCCGAGGTTCCTCGACGCGACCCCGGACAGCCCGGGTGATCTGCGGCTGCGGCCCGGCTCCCCCGCCCTCGGCGCGGGAACGCCGATCGCGGACCCGGGCGGTCACGACTACTTCGGCAACCGGCTGTACGGCAGCACCGACATCGGCGCGTACCAGCGGCCCGGGTCGCGGTAGCCCGCGCGGCGAGGAGCGGTACGGGAGGTGCCGCCGTCCGCCGGGGGCCCCCCGGGCCGGGGGCCCCCCCCCCCCCCGGGGCGGGGGGCGGGGGGGGGGGGGGTTGATGGGGT